>SXWC01000177.1 GCA_005789975.1 Planctomycetaceae bacterium | reverse complement strand
TTCATCTCTCCGTCGCCGACGATGCAATACACGCGCCGGTCGCTGCCCTTACGCTTCAGTCCGAAGGCGATGCCGCAGGCGATCGGCAGTCCATGGCCCAGCGAGCCGCTCGTGACCTCGCAGCCGGGCACGTCCGCCTCGCACAGGCCGCGTAGGTGAGTGCCGTCCTGGAAATAGTTTTCGAAATCCGTGTCATCGAGCCAGCCGATTTCATAGAAGCAGGCGTAGAGCGCCATCACCCCATGCCCCTTGGAGAGGATGAGGTAGTCGCGATCGGGCGAAGCCGGGTTTTTCGGGTCATATCGTAGAAACCGTTCGTAGAGCACCGAACAGATCTCGATGATCGAGAACGCACAGGCGACGTGAAATGACTGGCCGCGATTCGCCATCCGCAGCACGTGCCGCCGCAGGGCGCGGGGATCAAAGCCGGGTTGGATCGCGACGTCTCTACCGATCGACGACGACATTGCCTGCCACCTCCATGCCGCAGCGGTGTCTCTGCCATTCGATCGTCGACCGCAGGCCGTCTGCCAGCGAAACGCGCGGAGACCAGCCCGTTGCCGCCTTCAGCCGGCTCACATCGGGCTCAAGCCGCGTGACGGCACCGGCGCCGAGCGGAACCTCCCCAAAGCCGATCTCCAGGGCCGGATCGATGAGGTCGCGCACGAGGGTAATCGAGTCGCGGAGCGGCGGGGCGACGCCGGCCCCGACGTTGAATACGCCGGCGGCGGCGCTGCGGGCGACGGCCAGGAACGCGGCGGCTGCGTCGTCGACGTGCAGATAGTCCCACAATTGCGTGCCGCTCGTGACGGCGGGGCGCTCGCCGGCCAGCAGCCGTGGAACCAGGGAGCCCAGGAGCGTGCCCTCGTCATCCTGCGGCCCATACACGGAAAACACCCGCAGCCAGGCCAATCGGATCGCTTGCGCAGCGGCAAGCCGCTCCAAAAGCATCAGGGTGGCGAGCTTTGCGGCCCCGTAGAGCGTGCCGGGACGGGTGGGATGCCCCTCGTCGATGCGCCGATCCGACGGACCGTATTCGGCCTGCGAGCCGGCGGCAATGAAAGACTTGGCACCGGCCCGCACGGCGGCGAGGAAGAGGTCGATCGTGCCCGGCACGTTGACCCGCACCTGTTCGGGATCGTCGCGGCGCGACCGGCCGACTCCGTGCCAGGCGAGATGGAAGACGGTGTCAGGCGCGAAATCGGCCAGCGCCGCCTCGTAGCCCGCCGGCTCGTGAAAGGAGCCCTCGATCACGGTGAGATGCGGCAGGCTGTCGCCCAGTCGCCAGGGGTGCGACGTTGGCCGCAGGAGCACGGCCGTCGGCACGCCTTCGGTGACCAGCCGCCGCGCGACGGCGGCGCCGATGAAGCCTGAGGCCCCGGTGACGATAGCGCGGTTCACGGTCGGGACGGCCTCATAGAGATGCCGCCTGCGGCTGTTTGCGGCCGCCCTTCAGCGCGGCGCCGATCGTGTCGGCGATGTGCTGGCACATTGGCTCCGTCAGGCCGGGATACACGCCGACAAACAGGGTCTCATTCATGATCGCGTCGGCCCCGACGAGATCGCCGACGATCCGCATCGCGATCGTGCCCTTTGCCTTGGCCTGGACGAACACGGGCTGCCGCACGAGGTTGCCGCCGAAGAGCATGCGGTTGCCGATCTTGGCCTCGTCGAGGGCCACGGCGATCTGCCTCCGCGTCAGGGGGGAGCCGGGCTTCGCACGGATCATGAAGCCGAACCACGACGGATCCGATGTGTGGCCGCTCGTGTCCCAGGTGAATCCCGACGGCGACCAGGAGACTGCATGAGTCGGCAGTTGGAAATCGAGCCACTCGGCGTAGGGCTCGAAGAGGGTTCGCAGCGTCTGCCAATTGCGGCGGCGGGCCGCCACGAATCCCGGAAACTTTTCCAACTGCTTGCGGCCGATGGCGGCCTGGGGATCGGTCGGCTTCAGGTTGTAGCCGAGATGTGTGTAGATGTATTTGTGGTCGTATCCTTCGGGCAACTCCCCGAGTTGCCAGCCGAAGCGCTTGTTGCAGGTATTGTCTTTGCCGCTGGGGCACCAGCAGTCGCGGCCCCAGTCGCGGAAACTCTCAACCAAGAGCTTGAGCCCGGCGTTCTTCACGACGTTGACCGCGCCCCCCTCACCCATCGTGATATGGTGTGGCGGATAGAAAGACTGCGTCGAAAGGTCGCCGAACGTGCCGGTGAGGCGGCCGTCGTAGGTGCTTCCCAGGGCGTCGCAGTTGTCCTCGATCAGCCAGAGGTCATGCCGCCGGCAAAAATCGGTCACGGCCGCGAGGTCGAAGGGATTGCCAAGGGTGTGGGCCATCATCACGGCCCGGGTCTTACCCGGCGCATAGGCGTCGTCGAGTTGGTCCACCCGGCCGTTGAGCGTCACCGGATCGTTGTCGATGAACACCGGCACGCATCCATTCTGGATGATCGGCGCCACCGTCGTCGGAAAGCCGGCGGCTACGGTAATTACCTCGTCGCCCGGTTTCAGCCGGCGGTCACCAAGCTTGGGACTGGTAAGGGCCGAAAAGGCCACGAGGTTGGCTGACGAGCCGGAGTTGACAAGGATCGAGTTCCGCACGCCAAGGGCGGCGGCCAACTCCCGCTCAAACGCCTCACCTTCGGGCCCAAGGGTGAGCCAAAAATCGAGCATCGAAGCCACGCCCGCCTCCACCTCGTCGGCGTCGAAGACGCGGCCGGCGTAGGGCACGGTCGACTCGCCTGCTGCGAAGCCGCCCCGGCCAGTCGGCTTTGGCAATGCGAAGGCGCCGTGTCGGCGGACCGCATACTCGCGCACAAGCGCGAGAATTTCGGCACGAACTTCCTCGATCGATCGGCTGTCAGGCATTTGTCACGCTGGGTAAAGGGAGGGCGGCAGGGCCGGTCCAGGCGGCCTCGGCGCGAGCGGCCGCCTCGACATAGGCCGAGATGTCTCGAAGCGTGCAGTCGCGGGCCGCCGATGCCGTGTGATGGTCGTGCATGTCACGGTACCAAGCCACCGTGCGCCCGACCGCCTCGCGGAAGGTCCACGCGGGCCGCCAGCCGACGATAGCCTCGATCTTGCCGTTGTCGAGTTGGAGCAGCGAGGCCTCGTGCGGGGCAGTGGCGGAACTGTGGTCAATCCACTCTCCCGGCCAGTGGCGCAGGGTCTCCGCGACGAGGTTGCGGACGGGCTGGTTAGCATCGTGGCCGGGACCAATATTAAATGCCGAGTCGAGCCGCCGGTCTTCCGGTCGGAGCGCCAGAGCTGCGGCCAGAGCGAGGTAGCCGCTGTCAGGCTCCAAGACGTGCTGCCACGGGCGGGTGGCGGAAGGATTGCGGACATGAATTGGCTCGCCGCGGGAGAGCGCCCGCATCGAGTCGGGCACGATGCGGTCCTCCGCCCAATCGCCGCCGCCGATGACGTTGCCGGCGCGGGCGCTGGCGATTCGTACCGGATGCCCCTCGGTGAAGAACGAACCGCGCCACGACGCAATGGCCAGTTCCGCCCCGGCCTTGCTGGAACTGTAAGGGTCGTGGCCGCCGAGCGGATCATTCTCACGATATCCAAAGAGCCACTCGCGGTTCTCATAGCACTTGTCGGTGGTCACCATAACCGCGGCACACGGCTCTTCGAGCCGCCGCAGCGCCTCGAGCACGTGTATCGTACCCATGACGTTCGTCTCCCACGTGTAGTGGGCCTCGCGGTAGGAGCGGCGCACGATCGGCTGGGCCGCGAGGTGGAACACGAACCGGGGCCGCGTGGCGTAGATCAGTTTGCCGACGGCCACGGCGTCGCGAATGTCGCCGACGTGGTGCCGCAGGCGATCCGCCAGCCCGAGTTGCACGAACAGCGAGGGAGTGGTGTCGGGCTCGAGAGCATAGCCCGCGACGTCAGCCCCCAGAGCGAGCAGCCATTCGCAGAGCCAAGAGCCCTTGAAGCCCGTGTGGCCGGTGACGAGCACGCGGGCCCCCGCGAACGCGCCGCCGAACGGAGCGGATTCCCCGCCACCCCTCACTCCCACGCCTTCCACGGCGCCTTGTTTTCCGCCCACATGCGGTCGAGGTATTGCATCTCCTGATAGGTGTCCATCGGCTGCCACCAGCCCTCGTGCCGGTAGGAATGCAATTGCCCATCGCGGAGCAGCGCGTCCATCGGCTGCCGTTCGAGCATCATCCCGGGATCGTCTGGCAGATAGTCGAGGAAGCGGGGCTCGCACACCATGTAGCCGCCGTTGACGTAAGCCGTCTCCATCTGCGGCTTTTCCTGGAAGATGTGGATGCGGCCCTCGTCATCGATGGACATCGATCCAAACCGACCGGCGGGATGCACGGCGGAGACTGTGAGGGCCCGGCCGGCCTTGGCATGCTCGACGATCGAGGCGTTGATATCGATGGTCGAGAGCCCGTCGCCGTAGGTGAGGAGGAATGGCTCACCTGGCGCAAGATGGCGGCGAATCTGCCTCACGCGGTAGGCGGTCATCGACTCCGGCCCCGTCTCCGCAAGCGTGACCGTCCAGTCCTCCTCGTCGTGTTGATCGTGGAAGGTTGCCCGCGGCTGGCTGCCGAGCGACAGCGTGACGTCGCATGTGTTCCATGAATAGTTGCGGAAGAATTCCTTGATCATGTCGCCCCGGTAGCCGAGACAGAGGATGAAGTCTCTGTGCCCAAAATGAGCGTAATATTTCATGATATGCCAGAGGATCGGCCGGCCTCCGATCGGCACCATCGGCTTGGGACGATACTCCGTCTCCTCCCGGAGCCGAGTGCCCTTGCCGCCGCAGAGAATGACGACTTTCATTTCGACTCAACTCGCAATAGTCAACGCAGGAGTTTGGGGGCGTCCTTCGGACTGAGGTCTCGGCAAAGCACCGAAATCTCAATAGGCTCTGGCGGTAGCGTATCACCGTTGCCCCAAGCGAAGTCCTGCTTTGTTCCGGAAAGTTGCGAGTGACCGAACCCCCAACCTCCAAAGATGGCATCGGCCTTACCCCCAGCACGGTAGGCAATAGCAACCTTGCTCTGGTGATTCGGCATCCTCATTTCTCCATCGAGTACGCCGAGCATGACGTCGTCATACATCTGCTGCCCCGACCCATTCCAGCCGTAGCGACCGTCGAAAGAGACGGCAGCCAGCCTGTCTTTAGTCATGCCGATAATGACCTCTTCGCCATTCCGTCTTCTTATTCGGATAAAGCGGATATTGTTCGGCAGAGACGACAGCGGCATCGCGTAATGGACAAAACCTTCGTCGGTCTTGGTGTTCCAAATCTTCGGGTCATCTCCGCGGAACACGGTAATCCAGTCCTGCGTGTTCGAACCGATCTTCTTGCCAATCATGTCCAGGGCCTGCGTTGCCTTTGCCTTTTTCAGCCCAGTCAAAACGGGAAGCACTGCCTGATAGTGGGACTCAGCTCGCCGCAGGCAGGCTTTCGATTCAACCGACTGCTTCATCTGATCCGCATAGCGACACCAGGCATCGCCAACAGTGAGACGAGCATTCTCATCTTGGCCGACCGAGAGGTCGGCTTTAGCCAATGCAGCAAGTTCCTGATTAGTGCCCTTCGCGAGAAACGGCAGCCCAAGATCCCAACGCTCTGTTTCGAAACAGTAATGTTTGCCGACAAAATCAAGTGCTTCACAATCGTCCTTGTTTCCTGCAAGACGATCGAGCCACGGGCGAACCTTGTCGATTTCCTTGCTGCGAACCCTGACCGCCTCCATAAGGTCAGCGATTTCTTTCTGCCGTCTCTTATCCTTTGATCGACGGGCCGCCGTCATCGCGCTCTGGCTCTTTGTTTTAGCGCCATCCACGTTGTCGGCCGCCAGGTCCGCTGCAGCCGCGGTAAGCAACGCGTCGATCACGATCCCTGCGGAGCCCTGAGGAACGGTCTTAGCCAACTCCCCAAGCATTTCGGCCTTTGACGCTGTCGCATCGATTTGAAATAACTCGGACCTCCTAGCAAGAGCCGCCAGCGCGATTTTGGCGTCCCCCGCCTTCGTCGCCAACGACTCAGCTGCTTGAAGCAGCGCAAACTTCTCTGCTGATGATGCATCGTCATCCGCAAAATCCATGAGTTTTTTCGCGACGGCTGCCTTGGATTCAACTGTGTTGGCTTTTTCTACATCGGACTGAAAAATCTCTCGAATCCGATCTGAAGCGCGGGCTCGGGCCTCGGCCTGCGGCACCGGGAGCCGCTGGTCATCTGCCGCGGTCGCCCAGGAAGCGAGCAACACGCAAGCGGCGACATTTTTCAAAGTACACAAAATCATAAATACGCCCTCCTCGATCCCCAATTTTGCTTACAGCGAAATTCGTGGCGCAATACGCCCCGGCACGCCATACACGATCGAGTCGCAAGGCACATCAGCAAGCGCGCAGGACAGCGCGCTGATCTTGCTGCCAGTTCCAACTTTTCGCGACGGCCCCACCGAAGCATGCATCCCGAGGAATACCTCTTGCCCGATCTGAGCATTTCCTCCGAGTGTTGCGTAGGGCGAGAGCACCGAGAACCCGCCAGCATTGGAATCATGCCCTAACGAGGAGTGGTAATTAGCTAAGACGAATGGTCCTACCTTCGCCGCATCGCTGACAATCGCATATGGACAGACGATCGATCCCACGCCGACCGTGGCCGTGGTCGCGACGATGGCCGTGGGGTGAACGAGCGTCAGGAACACCGCGCTTTTGGCGAGCAGGGCCTCGGCGACGCGACGGCGGGTGTCGGGGATGCCAATGGCGAGCAGGAAGGCATCGCCGGGGACAGGTGGGAATAACTCCGGATCACCTAGGATCGGCAGCGGAACTCGGCGAGAGGCGTCCGCGGAGAGAAACCCTGCAATCTTTGCAGCGTGATCGGGCCAGGTGTCATTCGCCCAACTCAACACTTCGCGACCGAATCCACCCGCGCCAACGATGAGAATGCGACGGCAATCGGCGGGAGGGCCGAACCGTTGCCCAGCACCCCCGCACCCCTGCGAGGGAGGGGTTTCTGCCGCGTGCACTCCGTTCCCGTGGGTGGCGTTCATTTTGCTTCACAGATCAACGGACATCAGTCTACCAATGCGCTTTGGCGATTGCTGAACCCCCCTAACGGCTGCGGCGGCAGCCGGGCGGCGATGGCTTTCATGGCCTGGCAGTGGGCCGGCAGCCGAGACCGCGGCCGAGAGGCCGGCCAGTGCGCGGCTCAGGTTTTGCCAGCCTAGTTCGCCGGTCGCCATAGTTCCCGTCCTTCGTAGGCGTGGCGGCGAAATGTCTCGTCGGTCACGAGCGCAAAATCGACCACCTGGCAACGCCACGGCACGTCCGATTCGATCAGATGATTCATGAGTCGAGAGACGCCCCCGGGAAGCGGCTCCGGCCCGGCGATGCCGATGTCAACGTCGCTCGAGTGATCGCAGTGGCCACGGGCCCTGGACCCAAAGAGAAAGATCTCGAACCGCGGGTCGGGAATCTCCTGCAGGCAGATCCGCTTGTCTTCGGCGAGATAGCGTTCCTCGAAGGCAGTGCGCGGCTCGCGGGCTGTGTGAGATGGGTTCATGGGAGCGGGCAACCAATCATGAGGAACGTGTCATGAGCCGCCGTCGGACGCGAGCACCTGGCCCGTGATGAAGGCGGCTGCCAGGCTCGTTAGAAAATCGACGGCGCCGACGACGTCGGCCGGCGTGCCGAGGCGGCCCAGGGCCGTGCGACGGGCGATCCGGGCGCGGTTTTCCGGGGATAGCGGGGCTGAGAGATCGGTTTCGAGAAAGCCCGGGGCGACCGCGTTGACCCGGATGCCGCGGGGGCCGAGTTCACGCGCCAAGGATTTGGCAAAGCCTTCGAGGGCGGCTTTCGTGGCCGCGTAGACGGAGAGACCGGGGGAGCCGGACTGGGCGACGACGGAGGAGACAACGGTGATCGAGGGGGAGGCGGAGGAGATGGATTGGCGGGGGTCGGTGGTCGTGCTCGGCGTGGAGTCGAGGCCGCCCGGATACCCGGCGCTTGCGCTTCGGGCTTCCTGGACGAGCATCTGACGGACGCACTCACGGACGAACACAATCGAGCCCTTCACATTGACGGACAGCATCGCATCGATTTCGTCGTCGCGGGTGGTCGCCAAGACGCCCTCGTGGGCAATCGCCGCATTGGCGATGCAGTGGTCGATCCGGCCGAACCGGGCTGCCACGCGGGCCACAAAGCCCTGGATCGCGGGAGCGTCGGCGGCATCGAGCTGCTCAACGTGAAGCCGATCTGCATGGCCCGCGGCGAGAGCCACGAGCGCGTCTGAGCCCGACCGCGAAAACGTCGCCACGCAATCGCCCCTTGCGAGCAGCGATTCGACGATCGCGAGGCCCAACCCCCGCGATCCGCCCGAAACGAGGGAGATCACAACGGCTCCCATTCTTCGCTTGAAATGCTCATCAGATCGCGTCGCGAGATCGGCCCGAACGGAGGCATTCAGGACGCAGCTTCCGCCTTCACCGCGAGTTCGATGCCATCGATGACAGGCAGAGGGAGATGGCGATGAATCCGAAATAGGATCCAATCTTCAAGTGCGGAGAGGAGGCCCTCCCGGCATTCTTCCAGCGTCTTGCCCGTGGCAAGAACCCCGGGGCAGGGTGGAATCTCGCCATAAAATTCCCCGTCGTCGGGTAGCAACTCATACGTTGCTTGCCGCGCAGAAGCTTGGAGATAGTCAGTGAGCATAGACGAAGTTTACCGGATCACAGCGGGGCCAGCGACGCTGGGACGGCGGGGGGTTTTGCCGGCGGCGGTCGTGGCGATCTTCTTCACGAGGTCGAGGATCCGGGGGACACTATGGGGCTCGAGGCTCTCGCGGCACGCGGCGAGGGCCGCGGCACGGATGCCTTCCGGGGTGGAGCCAGTGGCGGCCGGCTCGGCGAGAACGATCTCGGCCGCGACGAGTTCGCCGGTGATGCCGCTCGGGAGACCGTAGACACGGGCCTCGGCGATCCCGGGAACGCTTCGCAGCAGTTCTTCAACCCGCTTCGGAAACACCTTTGCCCCGCCGACGACGATCACGTCGCTGCGGCGGCCCGTGAACTCGTAGCGGTCGCCACGACGCTCGACCAGGTCGCCCGTGCCCACGTCGGCCGTGTCGCGGGAGAGCTGCACGAGAAGTTCGCCGTCGCGACGGGTCGAAAGCCGGGCACCGCCGGGGAGCGACTTACCCAGCCAGTTGGCCGGAAACCCCGGCTTGCCATCCGCCACCCGAAACACCTCGCCAAGCTCCGTGGTGGCATAAACCTGCGTGATCTTCGCCTTGGGAAACACCCCCTGCGCCTGCGCCAGGAGCGGCCCATCGGCCGCTTCCCCGCCGAGCGTGATCCGGTCGAGCACGGACTTCTCCAGCAGGCTTCGGTCGGCCGAGGCGAGCAGCCTCCGCAGGAGTGTGGGCGTGGCCGGGAGCACCGCGACGGCCTCGTCGGCGATCGCGCGGGCGACCGTGTCGGGGTCGCGGGAGGCCGGGACGACGAGCCGGCCGCCGGTGAGCAGGGCCTGAAGCCAGACCTGGATGCCCGCCCACCGCGTGGAGTCGTAGACGAGCAGCCAGCCCAGACCGTGCCATTGCTCGGCCAGCCGCGCAGCGGCCAGGAGCGAATCCCAGGAATGCTCGACGAGTTTGGGCGGGCCACTCGTGCCCGACGTGGCCACGACCACGTGCGGGGCGATCGCTTCGAACTCGCGACGCGGTCCGGCTGACCGCGCCGGCACCTCGAGCGAGTCGCCCACCTCCACCCAGTCGCGGAGCTGCCCGACCAGATCGCGGGAGTCTTCCGCGAGAAACGCGACGGGCACATGCTGCCGGCCGCAGGCCGCGGCGATCGCGACGAGCGCGTCGAGTTGCTTGGCCCGGGCCACGATGCCGATGGGGCGGACAGCGTCGAGCGACCCTTCGAGGGCGACGACCTTCGCGGCAAGCGCGGCATAGTCGATCGCCGTGCGATCCGATGAGCCCGCGCCGACGACGATCGCCGTGCGGCCCGGCTCCTGGCGGGCGATTTCGGTCAGGGCGTGGGCAAGACGGTCTTCGACGGCTGCGTCGGCGATGGTGGCGATGGTCATGCGTTGCCCAGAGCCTGGGTGTAGATCGAGATCAGATCGGAGACGGTGCGGACGCTCGGCCGCGACGCGTCAGGCGACCGGAATGGATCGACCCCGAGGGATCGCTCCAGAAGGACGATCGCCTGGGCGAGATCGAGCGAGTCGAGGCCGATGTCGGTGGCCAGGAGCATGGCGGGCTCGAGGGCCTTCGTGTCGCGGCCCGTGTCGCTGAGCACGGTGCGGATCGCCGCGATCACGGCATCGGGCACGGCGGGCTTCACGGGGCGAACTCCTGCATCGTCGCGGCGCCGGGGGCGGCGATGCCCCGGCCGGTGACCGCCTGCCAGAGTATTTGAATGATCGTGGCCAAGACGATCCAGAGATCGGTCAGCGGGGCCGTGATCCGGCCCAGCATTTCGACGTATTCGGCGTCGTATTCGAGCCGGCGGCGCCAGTCGAGCGCGTTGCGGCCGTGAATCTGGGCCCAGCCCGTGAGCCCGGGACGAACCAGCAGCCGGGTGGCTTGGCGGGCGTTGTAGCGGGAGACATACCGCAGCGGCAGCGGCCGGGGGCCCACCATGCTCATGTCGCCCCGCAGGACACTGAAGAGCTGGGGGAGTTCGTCGAGGCTCGTCTGGCGGAGGAAACGGCCGAAGAGGTTCAGGCGGTCGGCGTCGGGGAGCGGTTGGCCGTCGGGGGCCGTGGCCTGCGACATCGACCGAAACTTCGCGATCCGGATCGGATGGCCGTTAAGGCCGGCGCGGTCGTCAGAGAAAAAGACCGGCGGCCCGAGCACGAGGCGAACCGCGAGTCCGACGAGGGCCATCAGGGGGAGCAGGAGGGCGATCAGAACGAGGGATGCAAGGAGGTCGAGCGGCCGCTTGAGGAGCGATGCGTAGAGCGAACGTGGGCCACGGGCAAGGGGGGCGGCGACCGAGGCCGAAACGGGGTTCATGCCCGCATGCCCCCCGCCTGCGCTTCGGGCTTCCTTTCGGCGAGGCCCACCAGGACGAGAAGCAGGACGGCACCGACGAGCATGGTGGCCGCGGCGATGCTGCCGGCGGCATCGTGCAAGGCGGGATCGAGGAACGGGGCGACAGCCACGGCGGCGGCCATCGCGGAGAGGCCCCCATACAGGCTCGAGACGGCGCGATGTGACCAGCCGGCGATCACGAGCCGCTGATAGAGATGGCTGCGGTGCGCTTCGAAGATGTTTTCCCGCTTCGACAGTCGCCGCGCGAGCGTGAAGGCGGTGTCGAAGATAAAGGGCCACATGGTGAGGGCGACCGCCGGCACGAGCCGGGCCGCCCCGCCCCCCGTCGCAGCCAGTGGCAGGACGGCGATCGTGAAGCCGCAAAACGCGCTGCCGACGTCGCCCATGAAAATCCTCGCCGGGGGCCAGTTGCAGCTGAGAAATCCGAGCGCGGAAGCCGCGAACGCAAGCGACACTCCGAGCAGTGCGGGCATGCCCAACACCGCCGCCGCCACGGCGATGGCCGCCCCTGCGGCCACGGCCGTGATCCCCGCGATGCCGTCGATGCCGTCCATGAAGTTGAAGGCGTTGGTCATGCCCACGATCCAGAGCAGCGAGACGGGCCAGGCGGCCAGGCCGAGATCGATGCGGCCGACAGAGCCGACGCCGACCTCATGCAACGGCCCCAGGGCGAGGACCGCAGCCGCGGCGGCCACGAGGTGCACGCCGAACCGGACCCGGTTGCTCACGGGACGCACGTCGTCGCGCCAGCTCACGCCGGCGACGACAAGCCCGGACGCCATCACGGCGGCGATCGTCTGCCACGCGCCGGGATGCAGAATCGCGGACAAGAGCGCGGCACACGTCGTGACGCCGACGATCGCCAATCCGCCGCCACGGGGAGTGACGCGGCTGTGGCTGGAGCGGGCATTGGGCCGGTCCACCACGCCCCGGGAGCCCGCCCAGGCGATGAGTCGCGAGGTGATGGCTGCCGCCGTGACCATGGCGATCACGAACCACAGCGACCAAAACGCCGTGGGCTGCCAGGCCGTCACGCCACCTGCTTGGCGTTGGCGATCACGTCGCAGACTTCGCCCACCACCGCCTCGTCAACATGGCCGCCGATCGGCAACGCCAGGCTGCGGGCGGCGAGCATGTCGGTCACGGCGAGCTGCTTCATCCGATCGTGGAAATGCTCGTAGGCGGTTTGGCGATGGCAGGGAGGGTCGTAATAGGCCCGTGTTTCGATCCCCCTGGCGGCGAGCACCCGGCGAAGCGCGTCGCGGGTCATCCCGAACCGCGTGGGATCGATGGTGATCGAAAAATCCTTGTGGCTCGATCGGGCGCCCGACATGGTCTCGACGAATCCGATGCCCGGAAGGCTCCCCAGCTCGCTGCGATAAAGGTCGCCGAGCTGGTTGCGACGACGAGAGACCTCGTCGAGGATTCCGAGAGACGCGAGGGCCGTGGCCGCGCTCAACTCGGGCATCCGGCCATTGACCCCGGGAAAGAGCGCGTCGTAGGAGCCGTCGTTGCCGTATTCCCGGCCCAGCCGGACGAAATGGGCGAGGCAATCGCAGTCGGTGGCGACGATGCCCCCCTCGCCCGCGACGACGAGCTTCGTGGGCGACAGGCTGAACACCTGTGCCGTCGCCCCGGCACCCACCGGGCGACCGTGCACACTCGCGCCGAAGCCATGGGCCGCGTCGATGATCAGCGGCAGACCGTGCTCGGCCGCGACCGCCTCGAGCGCGGGAATGTCGCACGGATTGCCGAAGTTGTGGCAGGCCGCGATGGCGACGGTGCGGGGAGTGATCGCCGCGGCGACGCCCTGCGGCGTGACGTTGGTGGTGCAGGGATCGACCTCGACGAAGACGGGCCGCAGGTTGTTCCAGACGATCGCCGCCGCGGCGGCGAGGAACGTGAAGCTCGGCATGATCACCTCGCCCAACGGCTCGGAACGATTGCCCGTGCGGGCCACGCCGAACCGGGAGAGGGGCTCCATCGTCGCCACGGCACAGGCGTTGGTGGAGGCCCGGCGACTGCGGCAACTGCCGGCCGAGAGATCGAGCGCCCGGTAGACGAGCATCAGCCCCACCGTGCAACTGCTGACGGCCACGGCATGCCGCACGCCGAGCCGTTTTGCGGTCGCCTGCTCGAGCCGTTCGCAGTAGGGCCCCTTGGTGAGCCGGCCGCTGCGAATGATCTCATCAAAGGCCGGCTGCAGCGACTCCGGCGACGGCATCGAAGGCCGCACGAACGGCACCCGGATTCCCGCTCGGGAGGGATCTCCGGCGTGAATCTCCGGGATCATCTGGAAGAGTTCGTGCTTCATGGTCGTGGGCAGTCCGGCTGACAGGACCTCACTTGGCGTGGGTCCGCTGCGTGGGCATCGGCTCGGACACGTTTTCGAAAGACTCGACGGAATACTCGGGAACGAGGTCGCGAAGCCGCGCCCGGACCACCTCGGGCCGCTCGTCGATCACTTCGGCGAGCTCGTCGAACACCCCCTCGACCTCGGCGATTCCCACGGGCCGATGGTGGGCACAGAACACCTTTGCGTGGCGCGTGGCCGTCCGCCGCTCGTCCTGAAAGTAGAGCTCTTCGAAGAGCTTCTCGCCCGGCCGCAGCCCCGTGAACACGATCTCGATGTCGTCTTGCTCGAGTCCGGAGAGCGCGATCAGGTCGCGGGCGAGGTCCACGATCTTCACGCTCTCCCCCATGTCGAGGACGAAGATCTCGCCCCCGTCACCCATCGTGGCGGACTGCAGGACGAGCTGCGAGGCTTCCGGGATCGTCATGAAGTAGCGCTCGATCCCGGGGTGGGTGACCGTGATCGGGCCGCCGCGGCGGATCTGTTCCTGGAAGGTCGGCACGACGCTGCCGTTGCTCGCCAGCACGTTGCCAAACCGGACGACGACGAACTTCGTCTGCGAAGTCTTCGACATTGCCTGCAGAAATCGCTCGGCGAGCAGCTTCGAGCAGCCCATGACGCTCGTGGGGTTCACCGCCTTGTCGGTCGAAATCGCGACGAACTCCCGGACGCCGTGCTGATCGGCGAGCCTGGCGAGAAGCCGCGTGCCGAACACGTTGTTCTTGATGGCTTCGGCCGGATTCCACTCCATCATGGGCACGTGCTTGTGCGCCGCGGCATGGAAAATCACCTCCGGCGAATACCTCGTCAGGATCTGCTCCATCCGCCGTTCGTCGGTGATGTCGGCGATCAGCGGCACGAACTCGGGCCTGGGGCTGCGGCTGGAAAACTCCTGCTCCACCCGGAACAGGGAGTTTTCGGCCTGCTCGACCATGAGCAGCGTCTTCGGCCTGAAGCGGACGATCTGGCGGCAGATCTCCGCGCCGATCGAGCCCCCCGCCCCGGTGACCAACACCGTGCGGCCCTCGATGAGCGCGCTGATGGCGGTTTCGTCGAGCCTCACGGCATCACGGCGGAGCAAGTCTTTGATTTCGACGGGCCGCAGCCGGATGTGAGACGGGTCTTGCTTGTCACTGAGCAGCTCGTCGATTCCGGGGAGCACCTTCACCGCGATGCCCGCCTCGGTGCAGCCATCGAGCAGGCGACGAAACGCCTTGCCGGAGAGTTGGCCGGACTGCACGATCACCTCGTCCACGCCCCGCCGGGCCGCCTCCACGGCGGTCTGGTCGATCGCTCCCAAAACCTCGAAACCACCGACCCGCGTGTGCTTGAGCCGGGGATCGTCGTCCATGAAGCCGACGATGAAGTAGGGCTCATGGGAGACGGCCAGGAGGTTGCGGGCGATCATCTCGCCGGAATGATCGGCGCCCACGATGAGGATCGACTTCGCGGCCTTGCCGGTGAGGTATGGGCGAAGTTCCTCCCGGAGGCTTCGCCAGACGGTGCGGAGGCCGCCGACGAGCATGATCGTGGCCGCCCAATCGAGCAGGATCACGCTGCGCCGCACCCGCGGCAACCACGGCACCCACTCGGTTGACACCACCAGATTGTCGAAGGCGGTGAGCAGAAGCATTGAGAGCGTCGCGGCCCGGAGCAGCGCGGAGAGATCGCCGAAGGCGACCCGGCCCCACGAGACATGACACAGTCCGAGTGCGTAAAACACCACCAACTTCACGGCGACCACGCCGAAGACCGCCGCGGAAAACGTCTCCAGCCAGCTTTTTTCGAGGGTGAAATCGCTGCGGATGAAGAAGGCGATGAAGAAGGCCGCGAAGAAAACGACCGCGTGCACCGCCAGCAGGACCAGCGCGCGGCGGCTCATGGTCCGGAACGCGATCGCGGATTTGGGCACAGGCATGTTCATGATTGCTTCCTATGCAAACCTATAGACGTTCCACATCGACATCTTCGAGCTCGATCGAGGCGCCCTGGTTGAGAAACCGCACGGCGACGAGCAGCCGCTCCTGACCCCGCCGCTTGACGACCACTCCCTCCATGCCGCGCATCGGCCCACTCCGTACGCGGACCGACTGACCTGGTTCGAGCCTGGCCTCGGGCGTGAGCGGTTTGTCGGTGTCGATGAGCCGCTTGATCGCCCGCAGGTCGCAGACAAGCATTCGCTCGTCGGCGATGGAAAGCCAGCGGGCGACCGAGTTGGTGGCCAGAGCGGCCCGACGCTGCTCGTCGTCAACCGGTGCGAAGACGTAGCCTGGGAAGAGTGGGACGAATGAACTGCGGACACGGCCGCCGGCGGAATGCAGCCGCCGCCTGACCAGCGGGGAGTAGAACGGCACCCCGGCCGCCTCCAGTTTCCGCATGAGGTCTTTCTCGCGGCGGGCGAGCGTGTAGAAGGCGACCCAGTGTGCCGCGTCGCCAACGCCTCGGCCCGCCGGTCCGCCCGCCTCGTCGAGCAGATCGGCCGGGAAGATATCCCGTTGCTTGGGCAAGATGGGCATGGGAAGGAGTTTCGACGCAGGATCATCGCTTGACGGCAATCACTCGGTCGGTGGCAGGCCGCGCAAACTCCGTTCTCCTGGGTGACAAGGGAATCCCTGCCCCCAGTGGTCACTCGCTGCGACGAACCGCTGCCCCGGACCGAGTTTACGTCTCTTTAAGGGCGATGTCGCCCGCCCTGCAGCTTTCTCGTGGGAATCTCGCCGACCGCCCCCTCCCCCGTTCGGAATGAAGGGCAAAGTTTGCCGGTCGAATCTGCCGATAAAAACGATTGCAACGACCCTGCCGGTCGTAAGGAGTCTGCCATGCCCAGCGACACGACGCTCGAAACAGCCGGAAAAAAGCCCCGGAGGTCGTCGCTATGGCGGCCCGGGCGGGGCTTTTGGACCGGCCGTGTGGGCAGATTCCTGGCGATCGCGGCCGTGATGGCCCAGGTGTCCGGCTGCAGCATCTACGGCCGGCCGCAGCGATCGACCACCCAGCAGGTGATGCTCGACGCCCAGTGCCCCACGGAACCGGAGCGGATGCCGGCCAAGGAACTGGCAAAGATCACGCTGCCGGCCTACGTGATCGAACCGCCGGACATCCTGCTGATCGACGCGCTGCGGGTGGTGCCCAAGCCCCCGTTCAAGATTCAGTCGTTCGACACGCTCCAGGTGATCGTGGAGGGCACGCTCCTCGAACAGCCGATCAACGGGCTCTACGTGGTTGAGCCGGGCGGGATGCTCGATCTCGGGCCTTCGTACGGCAAGGTGATGGTGGGCAATCAGTCGCTCGAAGAGGCCCAGGACGCCGTCTTCAAACACCTGAAGCGGGTGCTCAAGGAGCCGCAGGTGTCGCTGACGCTCGCACAGGCAGCCGGCCAGCAGCAGATCGCCGGAGAGCATCTCGTGGGCCCGGACGGCACGATCAATCTCGGCACCTACGGCAGCGTCTTCGTAACGGGCCTGACGCTCGACGAGGCCAAGGTGGCGATCGAAAAGCACCTCGGCAACTACCTCGACGCTCCGCTCGTGAGCATCGACGTCTTCGCCTACAACTCGAAGGTCTATTACGTCGTGACCGAGGGCGCCGGCTTCGGCGACAACATCGCCCGGTTCCCGGTGACCGGCAACGAGACGGTGCTCGACGCGATCTCCCAGATCAACGGCATTTCAAGGCTCTCGAGCAAGGACATGTGGATCGCCCGACCGGCCCCGTCGGGCGTGGGCTGCGACCAGATCCTGCCGGTGGACATCGAGGCGATCATGAAGGGGGGCTCGACGGCCACCAACTACCAGATTCTGCCGGGCGACCGGGTGTTCATCGCTCAGGATCAGTGGATCGCCGCGGACAGCATCATCGGCAAGATCACCGCCCCGTTCGAACGGATCTTCGGCTTCACGCTGCTCGGCACGAGCCTCGTGCAGCAGATCAACCGCTTCCCGTTCGGCTTCAACCCGAACGCCGGCTTCTGCTGGGTGGCTCGCGAGGTCTACGGCGAGCACAACCCCCAGTGGCTGCTCTTCCGGGCCTGGTTGCTGACCGAAGCCCCGGTGTGGCTGCGGGATGCCTACGGTGCCCATGGCGAGCAGTTCGCAGCCTGGATCTCCGACAAGCCGGTCATGAAGGCCGTCGTGAAGGCCCTCATGGATCAGGTGGTGAGCCGGTATGAGGCGGAGATGCCCAAGGCGACCGCCGAATGATTGATCGAGGCACCATCACCGGGATACATTTTTGCTGACGGCGACGTTGCGACCACGAGGTTTCCAAATGCTCGGACGAATCGAAAACATGGCGGGCCGTGGCATGATGTTCGCCGCCCTGACCGCGGTGACCGCCCTGCTCGGAACCCAGCAGGCCGAGGCCCAGCCCGCCAGGCTGTCGTATTCGGCCGGCGTGAGCGGTAGCGGACAGGGCGGAGATCTCCCCTTCTCGAACAACTACCGTCGGCCCGCGGTGAGCCCCTACATGCAGCTCCAACAGCAGGGGTACAACCCACTCCAGTCCCAGAACATCTACCAGACGGTGGTGCAGCCCCAGGTGCAGCAGCAGCAGCAGCAGATCGAGCAACTGAACCAGCGGCGACAGATGAGCCGGTTGCAGAATCAGGTGCAGCAGATCGGGAGGGACACGTCGGGTCGCCAGATCGACGAGTCGATCCGCCCGACCGGCCACCGGGCGACCTTTATGAACTACTCGCACTTCTACGGCCGATAACCGCCAAGGGACCATCACACGGGCTGCCGCGGCGGCCCAGGTGGGTGGTCGGGCGGCTAGAATGTCGGGCATGAAACTGCTTGTCACCGGCGCCCGCGGGTTTGTCGGCCGCCGCCTCTGCCAATGGCTCGCGGCCCAGGGGCATGTGGGCGTTGGCACAGGCCGTGAGCCGCCGCAGCATTTGCCCACGGGATGGAGCAGCCTGGCTCGCTCCTCCCTGCTCGATCCGGCGGCGGCCCCGCAGCCGGCGATCGCTGACACGCTGGCGATCGTGCATCTCGAGGTGAAGCAGCATGTGCCCCGGCCCACGCAGGCCGCCATCGATGACTTCACCAAGGTGAACGTCGGCTGCACGCGGGAATGGCTCGATTGGGCGGGCCGCCGCGGTGTTGAACGCTTCGTGTTGCTCAGTTCGATCAAGGCCGTGGCGGCGGGCGACGGCCCGACGACGGAGGCCGCCCCGGCGGAACAGACGGCGGCCTATGGACGGTCGAAGGCCGAGGCGGAGATGGCCGTGCGGGAGTGGGCGGCGGCGGCCCCCGGCCGCTCAGCCGTGATCCTCCGACCGGCGCCGGTGTTTGGCCCGGGGAACGAGGCCAATCTTGCCGCGTTCGTGCGGCAGATTCTCGCCGGCAAGCCCTGCCTGATTGGCGGCGGCGAGACCCGGAAGTCGCTCGTTTCGCTCGACAATCTCTGCGCGGCAATCGAGTTTGCGGCCACGAGGGGGGAGCGGGGGTGCGAGGTTTTCAACGTGTCGGACCGGGGCAAGCTCTCCCTCGCTGAACTCGCGACCACGATCGCCGAACTGGCCGGAGCTCCCTCCCCGAGACGCATCCCCGCATGGCTCGCGACCCTGGCGGCACCAGTGGGCGACGCGATCGAAGCCGTGAGCGGCCGTGACTTCCCGCTCACCACCTCCCGCTTGCGGGCCCTCAGGGAGACCACCGTCTTCCCGTGCGACAAGCTCATGGCCGCGGGCTTTCTCCACCCGCGCACCACCCGCGACGGGCTCGCCGAGATGATCGCGTGGGCGAAGGCTCAACGAGCGTGACGCTGCGTGAAATGCCTCCGGGGCCGGCGGCAATCCGCCGCTTGTCTACCCCGCGGTCGCGCCGGGGCATCCTCGAGGCCGCCGAACTCACCGCGGCACGAGCAGCTCGTCGTGCCGGATCGCGGCACGCTTCGCGGGCTCCCTGAGCCCGGCCCGCTGCCAACCGCGGATCGCGAGATTCTGCGCCGAGATCGCGAGGTCGCGGCGGCCGTCGCCCACAGCCCGCGCCGCCACCCGCTCCGCAACCTCGGCCAAGTCCGCCGCCCGCTGCGGCGACAGCACCCGCAGCGGAATCTCCTTGAGCGCACGGTATTCGGCGTCAACGGCGTCAAACTCGTAGGTGGCCGAGGCCAGCACGACCGCCCGGTCGAGCGCGGCCGCATTCCCCGACGCCACCGCCATCCGCCGGGCCTCGGCCAGCATGAACCACTTGACGCCACGATCCTCCTCCGTGACCGCCGCCTCGATCAGCGCGTCGGCGACGAGCAGAGCACCGGCCGTCGTGCGACCACGAGCCAGCAGGCCCGGATAACGGCGGTCGAACTCGGCCCGGGCATCGACCAAAGCGCGGGCGGACGGCGGCACTTCGAGGGAGGCGGCGGCGGGCAGTTGCCGCATCGTCGGCCGCGACGGCGCGGCATCTCCTGCCGCCGCAGGGGGCTCCACGACGGCCGTCGCCGCGACGAGCGCGAAGAGAAGCGGGAGGAGACGCATGAGAAAAGAGTATCACGCGGTCAAGGGAATGCGACGCATAGGCGGCGGTGCCCCAGGAAGCCCCAAAGCAGCGAGCGTTCACTTTTCTTCGAGAAAATCGGCAATGTCCATTTCCAGGTCATGCCTAATGATCTTATTCATCAGCCCGACAGGAACATCCTTACTTCCATGGTCAGGGACCGTCGTCTTCCGACCGTCTTCATGCTCGAACCGAATATGCGAGCCTTTCTGTCGGACCGGGATGAATCCAAGATCTTTCATCCGAGCAATGAAGTCTCGGAACGAAATTGACGGCCGCTTGCTCATGGCACGGCAATTTCAAGATCTCTGATCCCGATGAACGTCGTGTTCTCCCCCGGAGCCTCGCCGGGAAGGCACGCCTCGATGGCCTCGCGGATGTTCGTGATGGCCTCGTCCATGGTGACGCCGTAACTCCGACAGCCCTGAATCAAAGGGCAATCGACGATAAAGACGCCGTTCGCGTCTTGTTCGATGACGATCGGAAAATGGCGAGTCATGGGGCGGTCTCCGGAGAGTACGTTTTTGGAGCCTAACACCCGTATTCCCGCGCTCGCGCTGAGGCTTCCCGGCCCGAGGGCGGAGTCGCCACGACGCGTCGCAGGCTACTTGGCGGCTGCCAGCTCGGCCTTCTTCCGTTCCTCGACGATTTCCTTCTGGATGTTGCCCGGAGTCGGCTTGTATTTGCTGAACTCCATGGTGAACACACCCTGGCCCTGCGTCATGCTCCGCAGGTCGGTCGAATAGCCGAAGGTCTCGGCGAGCGGCACCTCGGCTACGATCGTGGACGTGTTGCCCACCGTCTCGGTCGAGATGATCAGGCCGCGACGCTTGTTGAGCTCGCCCGTGACCGCACCCTGGAAATCCGCCGGCACCTCGACCTCCATCTTCATGATGGGCTCGAGCAGCACCGGCTTCGTGGCCAGGAAGGCCTCGCGGAAGCCGGCCCGGGCGCAGGTCTGGAAGGCCATGTCGCTGGAATCGACGTCGTGATACGAGCCGTCTTCCAGCGTGGCCTTCACGCCCACGATCGGGAAGCCGGCGATCGGGCCCTTGCCGAGCACCGCGCGGAAGCCCTTCTCGACGGAGGGAATGTATTCGCGGGGCACACGGCCACCGACGACCGCATCCTCGAACTCGAAGGCCTCGGTCGCATCTTCGGGCAGCGGCTCGAGGTGGCCGATGATGTGGGCATACTGGCCCGAGCCACCGGTCTGCTTCTTGTGCTTGTAGTCGTAGGCCGTGCCCTTCGTGGGGGCTTCGCGGTAGCTCACCTTCGGCGCGCCCACGGTCACGTCCACCTTGTATTCCCGCTTGATCCGCTCGACGTAGATGTCGAGATGCAGCTCGCCCCTGCCGGCGATGAGCGTCTCGCCCGTCTCCTCGTCGGTGGCCACGCGGAAGGTGGGATCCTCGCGGGTGAACCGCTGGAGCGCCTTGCCGAGCTTGTCGAGGCCGTCGCGGTTGGTCGGGGTGATCGCCATCTTGATCACCGGCTCCGGCACGAACATGTTTTCGAGCGTGCAATACTTGGCCTCGGCGGAATACGTGTCGCCGCTCGCTGCATCGACGCCCATCACGGCCACGATGTCGCCGGCTTCGGCGGAGTCGATCTCCTCCCGCTTGTCGGCATGCATCCGCACGATGCGGCTGAACCGCTGCTTCTGGCTCGTGCGCTGGTTGATGTAGGCCTCGCCCTTCTTGAGCGTGCCCTGATAGAGCCGCATGAACGTGAGCTGGCCGTAGGGATCGTCCACGATCTTGAAGGCCATAGCCACGAGCGGCTTCGACGGATCCGGTTCGAGATCGAACTTCTCGTCGGGATTGGACCAGTTTTTCGCGACCACCTTCCGCTCGAGCGGATTGGGCAGGTAGCGGACGATCGCGTCGAGCAGCAGCTGAACGCCCTTGTTCTTGTAGGCCGAGCCGCAGAACACCGGCGTGATGCTCTGATTGGCGACGGCGGCCTTCACCACGGCGTGGATCTCGTCTTCGGTGGGAACCTCCTCCGACAGGAGCTTCTCCATCAGCGAATCGGAATACATCGCGAGCGCCTCGAGCATGGCATGCCGGGCCTCGGCGGCGGCCTCCTTCAGGCCGGCCGGAATCTCCTCGAGACGCACGGTTTCACCGTTGTCGCCGTCGAAGTAGGCGGCCTTCATCGTGACCAGGTCGATCACGCCCTCGAGCTTGTCTTCCTTGCCGATCGGGATCTGCATCCGGACCGCGTCACAGCCGAGCTTGTCGCGGAGTTGGCCGACCACGCGGTCGAGTTCCTCGTGCACATCGGCCAGCCCGGCCAGGTCGCGCTCGTCGATGATGGCCGTCCCAAAACGGGGCTCCGCAAAAATCTTCACCCCGGCAGCCGACTGGATCAGATGGGCACAGGTGCGTGAACCCACCACCAGAAAGAAG
>SXWC01000176.1 GCA_005789975.1 Planctomycetaceae bacterium | reverse complement strand
TCCTTCGGTGTCACGGTTCTGAACAACTCCTTCGAGTCGCCGGCCCGCGGCACGGGGTTCTACGAGAACACCACGCCCACCGATTGGACGAGAACGGGCCTGGGCGGCATCTCGTCCGGCAACAGCACCGTCTACAACCCGACGGGCACGCAGCCGGCCGGAACGCAGAACGCGTTCACCAAGGACACGGGCGGTTCCTTGAGTCAGACCATCAACCTGCCGAGCAACTCGACCTACACCATCAGTTTCTATGCCGTGGGGCGAGCGGGCTTCTCGACGCCGTTCACCGTCTCGCTGGGTGGCACCGCGTTGAACACGTATACCCCGAGCACGTCGGCCTGGACGCTGTACACCGAGACGGTCACCAGGCCCGCTGGCAACTACGCACTCTCGTTCGCCAATGCCAGCGCCGGGGATTTCTCCGTCAACTTCGATGATGTCGTGGTCACCGGTGCGGCTGGTGGCACGAATCTCCTGCCCACCTCGACGGCGGTCGCGATCAACAGCGCGGCCACGCTCGACCTCTTCGGCGGAGCGCAGACGATCGCCTCGCTCTCCAACGGCGCGGGGGGCGGCGGCAGCGTCACCAACACCGACACGACGGCCGGCACGCTGACGCTCAATCCCTCGAGCGGGAGCACCACCTTCAGCGGCGTGATCGGCGGCGGCAGTGGCCCGATCAGCCTGGTCAAGAACGGCGCGGGCACGCAGATCCTCACCGGGATCAACACCTACACCGGCGCGACGACGATCTCGGCGGGCCAGTTGCAGATCGGCGAAGGGGGCACGGCCGGGTCGCTCGCCTCGACCGCGGTGAGCGTGGCCAGCGGCGCCACGCTCGCCGGAGCCGGATCGATCGCCGGCAGCGTCGGTGGCGACGGGCTCATCGCGCCGGGCAACAGCCCCGGCATCCTCACGGTGGGCCAGCTCCAGCCGACGGGCACGACGGCGTTCGCGTTCGAGTTCCTGGGTACGGGCGATCCCGACTACTCGGACACCACGGCGAGCATCAACGACGTGTTGAGGGTGAGCGGCACGACGCCCTTCTCGAGCTCGCTGGCGAGCACGAATGTCGTCAACGTCTACCTCGACGTCGCGAGTATCGCGACGAACGACGTCTTCCGCGGCGGCTTCTACACCGACGCGAACAGCGGGGCGTTCGATCTCTCCTCGGCGGTCGGATTGGCCACCTACGAATACTTCGTGGGAGGCGATGGCGCCGGCGGCGTCAGTTATAACGGCAGCAACTACTACACGCTCGCCGACTACATCACGCAGTTCGGTGCCGGCATCACGGGCGTGACCGCGTCGGTGATCACGGTGCCGATCGCAGCCTTTGCCGACGGAACGGTCTTGAACGGACAGATGACGCAGTTTATCGTGGTGCCGGAGCCGGGCCAGCTCGCACTCGTGGCGACCGGCCTTGTTGCCGCGGTTGGCTTGCTGGGCCGCGGCCGGAAGGGCTTGAAAAGGCGAAATCAGGCGTGAGATTGAGGGGTGATCCGTGAGCTACCCGAACCGTGTTCGCCGTGCCCCAGGCTTCACGCTCGTGGAACTCCTGATCGTGCTCGCGGTGATCGCGATCCTGATCGCCCTGCTCATACCCGCCGTGTCAGGGGCCCGCGAAGCGGCCCGCATCTCGATCTGCCGCAACAACCTCAGGCAGATCGGCGTCGCTTCAGGATCCCATGAGCACGCGCTGCGGGCGTTTCCGGGGGGGGGTAACGTCTACGCCGTGGTCGCCGGTCAAGCTGGGGTTCGGGTCATGAACGGGGGGGTGCCGGCGGGCTACGATCAGCAGTCTTTCAGTTGGATGTATCAGATTCTGCCCTACCTCGAGGAGCAGGCGCTCTGGAGCAATCCCGATGACAAAATCGTGCAGGCCACGCCAGTGCGGGGTTATTTCTGCCCCTCACGCCGTCCGCCCACGGCGATCTACGGTGGCTACGCAACCCAGATCCCCAATCGTTTTCAGGCGATGAACGACTACGCCGGCAATGCCGGGGCCGCGGGCCAGGGAGGCGACGAGTATGGCGTGTACGGCGACGGCAGGGACGGCGTGATCCGGCTGCTCAAAGACAATCCCGCCAATGTTCGAAAAGCCGACCAGATCCGCGACGGGCTGTCGATGACGCTGCTCGCCGGCGAAAAGCGGATGAACGTGACCTACTGCACCGTCGAGCAGCAGTATGACGACAACATGGGATATTCAGGGGGCTTCCAGGACGACACCGTCCGTTGGGGGGCGAGTAACCCGGTGCACGGAAAGGGGCCCATGAGCCCGGCCCCGGACTACCGGGGGGAACGGCAAAACTCGGAGACCTTTCGGCCCGCGATCCAGCAGTTCGGCTCGTCTCACCTCGGCGGCACGCTGTTTGTCTTGTGTGACGGGTCGGTGCAGATGATCAGTTACGATGTCGATCCGTTGATGTTCGAGCGGCTCTGTGCGATCGCCGATGGCGGCGTGATCGACACCGGCAGGCAGTGAGCAGGCTTCGAGGCGAAGGATCCTTCATGTCGATTGGTCGTGTTGAATCCGGGGCCGCCGGGACGGCGGCGTTCGGTCGTCGGGCATGGGTGGTCGTGACGGCTGCCGCCGTGGGCACGGCAATCCTTGCCGCCGGCTGCGGTCCTGCGGAGATCCGCCGCGAAAATAAGACCGACCCGACCATCCCGCGGCTGATGACGCTCGGCGCCGCCTATCTGAGTACGACATTCAAGAACGGGCGGCCCCCGGCCGGGCCCGACGATCTTCGTGGAATGCTCCCGGCGGCCGACGCGCTCGTTTCGCCGCGGGACGGGGCCCCCTTCACGATCTTCTGGGGCGTGGACACACGGTCGAGCCTGGCGTGGGCCAAATCCCGGCCGATCCTCGCCCACGAGAGCCGTGGAGTAGACGGCTCCCGTTATGTGCTCACCACGGCCCAGACCGTGGAACTCGTCACCGACGCGGAACTCCGCGCATCGAGCTTTCCACCGGGCAAGCAGGCCCCCTAGCGGCTTGCCACGACCGATGCCCGCTCACGACGACATCCGCATCGGCACGCTCGTGCCCGCCCACGACCGCACGGCCGAGATCGTCGGCCAGCTCCTGCCCCATGGATTCGAGACCTTTCAGGTCAGCTTCGGCCGTACCTTGGGGGGGTTTGATCTGGCTCCGCTGGCGGACGCCCTCCGGCGGGTGCTCGACGGCCAGCCGGTCGGCCTCGACCCGCCGCCCCGGGTGAGCGCGATCGGCGTGTACGGCAATCCGCTCACCAGCCCCGAGGCCGTCGCCGACTGGGAACGGCTCATCGATGCGGCGGGCCTTTTTGGCTGCGACATCGTCTCGGGATTCTCCGGCCGGATCCCCGGCCGGCCGGTGCCGGAGTCCTACGACGCCTTCGCCAGGGTGTTTGCCCCGCTGGCCCGGCGGGCGGAGGACAGGGGCGTGCGGCTCGCCTTCGAAAACTGCGAGAAACGCGGCACCTGGGAGAGCGGCGACTGGAACATCGCCCATGCGCCGGCCGCCTGGGACGCCATGTTCGCGGCCGTGGAGAGCCCCGTGATCGGGCTCGAATGGGAGCCCTGCCACCAGCTGGTGAGCTTCGTCGATCCGCTCCCGCAACTCCGGAAATACGCCTCCCGCATCTGGCACATTCACGGCAAGGATGCGACCGTGTCGTGGGACGTGGTCCGCGAACATGGCATCCGCGGCGGCGTGCCCTACATCCACCACCGCACGCCGGGATTCGGCGACACCAACTGGACCGACCTGATCAGCATCCTGCGGCTGGCGGGTTGGCGGGGCAGCATCGACATCGAGGGCTTCCACGATCCCGTCTATCGGGATGCCCTGGAGACCACCGGGCAGGTCGCGGCCCTCGATTACCTCCGGCGTTGCCGCGGCGGGGCGTTCATCCCCAACCCCTGGTAACCGACCCAACCCCTGGTAACCGACCCAACCCCGGCGGGCCTGCCTTGGAAATCCTGATCCAGGCGATATGAAGGTCTACTGCCCAGTTGGCAAGGAGACCTTCGATAACGACGAGACGACGGAAGAAGTGTCTTGGTTCAGCGTGAACTGGAATCGCGAGGGCAGGGCGTAAGGAAACGCCGTGCGGCTCCATGCCGCTTGTGTCGCGGCCTCCGGCCGCGAAGGTTTATCGCACTGTGGAGCCGCACTTCGTTGTAGTGGCTGACGAAGGTACCGACGACGCGGCGTGCCTCGTCAACGGTTGCTGGAGCCTTGTTGCTGAACTCCTCGTCCTGGAACCAGACGCGAACCGTCGTGCGAGGCCGGGAGCCCCGCACGCGATTCACAAAAGGGGGGCGGGCCGCTTGAAGGCTTTCGCTGCGGCTGGATTCTGCCGCGGATGCCTCGGCGCATGCGGCGTCGTTCTTCTCGGCGAACAAGGAGACCGTGAGGGGCTACCCGTGCCCCGGGAGCCGGCGTAGGCCGACCAACCGCCTGCGGCGGGTCGGTGCCCGGCGGAGCCATGGTCAAGCGTGTGGCGGAACTCTCTTGGACGCCCAAGACCAAGGGCAGGCATCTCTCTGACTACCGGCTTCACACGCACTTCGAGGTTCTCTCAGGCAAAGCCGTGCGGATCGACGCAACGTCGGCGAATCCCGGAGGAGAAGCCGCTGAGCGGGCAGTTCTGCAGCGGACGATAGAGGCCGACCGCTGCTAC
>SXWC01000175.1 GCA_005789975.1 Planctomycetaceae bacterium | reverse complement strand
CGGCGAAGAACAGGCCCCGCGCCCGCTTGCTCGCGAGCGTCGGCAGCAGCTGGTCGGGCGGGCAGAAGTCGTATTCCACCGCGTAGCCATACCTCATGATCGCCGCCCGCTCGAGGCCCGGCACCATCCGGATCATGGCATCCTGCACGTCCCGCGGCAGGCTCGTGGAGATGCCGTTGACGTAGATCTCCCGCGTCCGCCGCCCCTCGGGCTCGAGGAAGAGCTGGTGGCTCTCCCTGTCGGCGAAGCGCACGATCTTGTCTTCGTTGCTCGGGCAGTAGCGCGGCCCCCGCGACTCGATCTGGCCGGTGAACATCGGGGCCCGGTGCAGGTTGGCCCGGATCAGGTCGTGGATCTCGGGAGAGGTCCGCGTGATCCAGCAGACCATCTGCTCCTGCTCGATCGTGTCGGTGAGAAACGAAAATGGCTGCGGCTCGGCGTCGCCCGCCTGCACCTCGAGCCGCGCGAAGTCGATGCCCGTGGCCGACAGCCGGCAGGGCGTGCCCGTCTTGAAGCGATCGATCACGAGGCCGAGCCGGCCGAGCGCCGCGGAGATGCCCGAGGTCGTGCCCTCCCCTGCCCTCCCCCCGGTGGTCTGCGCCTCGCCCGTGTGCATCACGGCCTGCAGAAACGTGCCCGTCGTGAGCACGACGGCCGCCGCCCGATATTCGGCATCGCCCCGCACCCGCACGCCCGTGATCCGCCACGCCGGCGCCGCCACGCCATCGCCGCCGAGCGGCTCCACGACGAGGTCCTCGACCGTCTCCTGCCGGAGGTCGAGGTTCGGCGTCTCCTCGACGATCCGCTTCGCCTCCATCTGATAGAGCTTTTTGTCGGCCTGGGCACGCGGCCCGTGCATGGCCGGCCCCTTGGAGCGGTTGAGCACACGAAACTGGATGCCCGTGGCGTCGATCGCCCGGCCCATCACGCCGCCGAGCGCATCGACCTCGCGGACGAGCTGCGCCTTCCCGACGCCGCCGATGGCGGGGTTACAGCTCATCTGGCCGACGGTGTCGCAGTTGGCGGTGAGCAGGGCCGTGCGGGCCCCGAGCCGGGCCGCCGCGCAGGCCGCCTCGACGCCGGCATGACCGGCGCCGATCACGAGCACGTCGTAGTCGTAGATGCAACCCATGCGGTCGAGTGTAGCAAGGCACCGGAGGCTATCATGGGCGGCCGGAATCGAAGCGAGGTGTTTCCGATGCGGATCACGGCCGGCCTGTTGATGCTGCTTTCGTGGTTGGTGCTCGCCGACCGGGCGTGGGCCGACGAGCTCGTCGCGATCGAGGGCTGCACGTTCGTGCCAGCCGAATGGGCCGACGGCGACAGCTTCCGGATCCGCACTCCCGCGGGCGAGGAACACACCGTGCGTCTCTACGGCGTGGACTGCATGGAGCACCATGTCGGCGGCGAAACCGACGCCCGCCGGCTCCGCAGCCAGCGGCGGTATTTCGGGATCGCCGAGGTGCGGCCGGATGCGACCGCGTCGATCGACTTCGCCAAGCGGCTCGCCGCCGAGGCCACCGCCGAGACGCGGCGCTTGCTCGCCGAACCATTCACCATCCACACGAGTTTTGCGGATGGCCGCGGCGACGGTCGCTTCAAACGGATCTACGCCTTCGTCTTCGACTCGCAGGGACGCGATCTCGCCGCGCATCTGGTCTCGAGGGGCCTGGCACGGGCCTACGGAGTGGGCCGCGGCACACTCGCGGGCGAGTCGGGCGACGACTACCGGGAGCGGCTCGCCGACCTCCAACTCCAGGCGGCGAAACGGGCGACGGGGATCTGGGCCCATACCGATTGGGACAAGCTGCCCCTGGAACGCCGGCTCGAACGCGACGAGGAACGCGAACTCCGCGAGGCGTTCGACGACGCCGCGCCGCCGGCGGGCTTCGTGATCGATCCCAATACCGCCGCGCGAAGCGACCTCATGCGGCTCCCCGGCGTCGGGGAGACGCTCGCCAACCGGATCATCGAGGGCCGGCCCTACCGCCGACTGATCGATCTTCTGGAGATCGAGGGCATCGGCCCGGCCAAGTTCCGCGCTCTCAAACCGCTGCTGCGGATCGAGCCGGCAGAGCCTGCAACTCCTCTCATTCCCTGAGCGGGAAACTCGTCGCGGTCGCCCCAGCCTGCCTGACCCACGGAAAGCGACCTCCGGCCGAACCCCTTCACGCGAGGGGGTCGTGGCCGCCGAAGGAACTCCTGCACGGCACCCCCACCGCGGGTGGGTTCTGCTCGCCGTGGGTGGAGGGGGGCTTTTCCGAGGAGTATTCCCAATGGTTGCGGCAGGCGTGTTCTGGATTCTGATTCGGTTTCGTCGGGCGGGCCGCCGTCTGGCGGTGGCGATGGCCGCACTTCTCTCGATGCAGGCCGGCCACGGCGAGGACGTCATCCTGCCCGCGTTCGATCCGGTGGTGGATGCCGCCGATGTGACCAACGTCGCCTTCCGGGGTGCCTTTCCCGCGCCCTTGTGGACGACCTACGCCCTCACCGACGCCCTCTTCTGGGGACGCGACAACCAGGCCTCGGACCAGACGCTCGTCGTCAGGCTCGACGGCCCGTCGGAGCCGGTGATCAGCGCCCAGGATCTGCAGTTCCCGTTCAGCGAGGGCGTGCGGGCGTTCTATGGGCAGCGGGATCCCAGTCGGGGCGGCTGGGAAATCGGCTACTGGGGCGTGTGGGGCCAGTCGGCATCGGCAGTTGCCGCCGCCTCGCCCCCCGACTTCGTGCAGATGCCCGATCCGCTCGGCGGCCTGATGACGATCGACGGCGAGCTGGCGACCGTGAAGTACAACTCGCTCATCAACAGCGCCGAGGCCAACCTCTTCAGCACGTCGACGGAGTGGCGCAACCACTCCGGCAGTTGGATGACCGTCGACTGGCTGGCGGGCTTCCGTTACGTGGGCGTCGAGGAGTCGGCGTCGATCACGACGGAGTGCTGCATCGACGACTCCACCTCGATCCTCGTTCCCTACGGCGTTCGCACCCGCAACAACGGCTTCGGTGCCCAGATCGGCAACCGCACCCGCTGGACCTGGGAACGCTGGGCCTTCGAGGGCTGGGCGAAGGCCGGCCTGCTCGGCAACGCCCAGGAACAGATCCAGTCGCCGCTCATCGACTTCACCGGCACCCAGCAGCGGCCGGCCATCTCGACCACCGGCGGGCAGGTGAGCTTCATCGGCGACATCAACACGTCGGTCGTCTACCGGCTGACCGACGTCTGGGGACTCCGCGTGGGCTACAACCTGATCTGGATCGACGGCCTCGCCCTCGCCCCCAACCAGTTCGACTTCTCCGTGACGGAAAACAGCGGCACGCGGCTCGTGTCGGGCGGAGGGATCTTCATGCACGGTGCGAACCTCGGCCTCGAGGCCCGCTGGTAGGACTCCCCCGGCGCCGGGAAACGTGCCCCTTGCCGCCCGCGGTCGCGGCAGGGGCTTCCCGACGTCAACGGCTCGTCATCCATGAACGGCGAACGAAGCCCCCTCCGGACCGGCCGGGGGCGTTTGTCAGGCGTTCCGCAGCTTGATTGCGGCGATCCGCAGCGGCGGGGCGTTGACGATCGACTGCGGCAGGACATTGGTCGCCGAGGTGAGCCGGTTGAAACGGCGCACGCCGCTCGACCCGCCGGTGGCGTTGCGGCCCTGGACGCCGTAGACATCGGTGGCGGCGCCGTCGCCGTTGAGGTCGAGCATCACGGCGAACACGGCCGCGTTGGGACGGCCGAACGACGAGAAAGCGTTGATGTTCTGCCGCAGGTTCCAGTTCGCCCCGTTGTAGACCTGAACCCGCGACTCGCCGCCGACGCCGGCTCCGATCATCAGATCGTCGATGTTGTCGATGGTGTAGCGGCCGGTGGAGAGCGTGACGCCGCCGGTGAAGTTCGACGCGAAGGGAAACAACGTCTTCACCAGCACGGGAGTGACCGTGGAGGCGTCGTAGATCCGCACCTGCGCCCGGATGCCGGCATTGGTGCCGACCACGATCTCCGAGCGGCCGTCGGGGGCCGACGATGTCTTCACCCCGCCCGAATAGGTCCCGAAATCCCCCGCCGCCACCATCACGCCCAAGGCATAGGGGGAGACGAAGGGCCGGAACGAGCGGATCGGCGCGTTGACGACCGGATCGGGCGTCATGGGCGAAAGCACCTTGAACACGTTCACGCGGCCGGCTCCCGTCGACTGGCCCGCGATGATGTCGTTCTTGCCGTCGCCGTTGACGTCGCCAACCGCCACCTCCACGCCCCCCACCCACGTCGCACCGAACGGCAGCGTGCGGTAGCGCGTGAGTTCGACTCCTTGCTGCGTGAAGACGCGGATCTCGCCGACCCGGCCGCGACCGGGAGCGACCACGATCTCGGCGACGCCGTCTCCCGTCAGGTCGCCGGTCGCCACGCGGACGCTGCCGCGGAACTTCGCCTCGTAGGCCAGAAACTGCCGGATGAGGCCGCCGGTCGTCGGATTGACGATCTTGACCCACGGCGCCAGCAGGCAGCCGTCGTCCGTGCCGAGCACCAGGGCGGGCACGTCGGCCGAGACGTTGACGTCGGTCGCCGACACCCCGCCGCCGGCCGTGCCCCTCGGCGGCGAGACCGTGACCGTGTTGACGAGGTTGCCGACGGCGGTCGACTTGATCGACACGACGTAGGTGAACGTGATCGTCCCGCCGGGAGCCAGGTCGATCTGGGCATTCAGGTCACCGCTGCCGCCCAACGGCGTCACCGACGAGCCGGCCGTGGCGACCGCCGTCCAGGTGCCGCCGCTGGCCAGGGCCGGCAGCGGGTCGCTCACGGTTCCACCGAGGAGCGTGCTGGGGCCCGAGTTGGTGACCACGATCGTGTAGGTCGTGGACGTACCCGGCACATAGGTCGTCTTGCCGTCGGTCTTCGTCACGCCGAGGGCCACCAGCGGCGTGTCGGCCGCCGGGTCGATCGCGATGTTGTTGTCGAGATCGGGGTCGGTCCAGCCGGGGGGCACGGCGACCGTCGCGATGTTGGTGAGGGGGCCACGGCGGTCGGGGTCGGTGAGCACCGTCAATGTGAACTCCTGCGTGGCTCCGGGATCGAGCCGGCCCACCGGAAACGTCACCGTCCGCGTCGCCGGGTCGTAGGTCGCCCCGTCGCTGGCCGACACGAACGTCGTCTTCTCCGGCAGCGGATCGCTGACCGTCGTCGCGAAGACCGTGCTCGGACCGAAGTTGCCGGCGGTGATCTTGTAGGTGAGCGAGGTGCCCGGCGTGTACGGCGCATCGCCGTCGACCTTCGTGATCCAGAGATCGGAGACCGGCTCGGCGCCGGCGGGATCGGTGAACGTGTTGTTGGAGAGATCGGGGTCGGTGACGCCCGGGGGCACCGCGACCGTCACGGTGTTCTCGAGCGGTCCTGTCCGGTCCGGGTCGGTGAGCACGGTCAACGTGAAGACCTGCGTCGCGCCGGGGGCCAGCACGCCCACCGGGAATGTCACCGTCCGCGTCACCGGGTCGTAGGTCGCCCCGCCGCTGGCCGACACGAGCGTCGTCTTCTCCGGCAGCGGATCGCTGACCGTCGTCGCGAAGACCGTGCTCGGGCCGAAGTTGCCGGCGGTGATCGTGTAGGTCAGTGCCGTGCCGGGTGTGTAGGGCGCCGCGCCGTTGACCTTCGTCACCCAGAGATCGGCGACGGATACGACCGTCGTGTTGTCGCTCACCGTGTTGGGGCCGAACGGGTCGGGCGTGTCGCTCGTCACGGAGGCCGTGTTGGTGTAGACGCCCGGCAGTGTCGTGGACGGCACCGTGTAGGAGACCTCGAGGGTCACCTGCACGCCCGCGGCCAGCGTGCCGATGTCCCAGGAGAAGTTGCCGCTGCCCGAAGGCGTCACCGTCCCCTGGCTCGGCAGACCGAACGCCCCCTGCGTGAACCCGGCCGGCCACGCGTCGGTGAGGAGCACGCCCTGCGCATCCGACACGCCACCGTTGCGGACCCGGATCAGGTAGGTGTGCACGATGCCGTCGCCGGCCGCCACCGTCGTCGCGAAGTCGGTCTTGGCGACGATCAGATCGGCGGAGGCGACCACGGTGGTCGAGTCGGTCGCGGTGTTGTTGAGATCGGGGTCGGGGGTGCTGCTCGTCACGCTGGCGGTGTTGGTGTAGACCCCGGGGAGCGTACTGGCCGGCACGGTGTAGGTGACCGTGAGCGTCGCCTCCGCATCCTGCTCGAGTGTGCCGAGCGACCAGGTGAAGTCGCCCCCCACGCCCGCCGTCACCATGCCCTGGCTGGGCAGGCCGAACGCCCCCTGCGTGAACCCATCGGGCCAGTTGTCGGTCACGACCACATCCTGCGCGTCGGAGAACCCGAGGCCGTTATTTCTGACGCGGATCGTGTAGGTCTGCGTGGTGCCCCCGCCGGCCGTGACGCTGGTCACGAGATCGGTCTTGGTGATCGAGACATCGGCGAGCGCCGTCACGGCGGTCGAGTCGGTCGCGGTGTCGGTCGGGTTGGCGTCGGGCGTGGAGGTCGTCACGGTGGACGTGTTGACATAGACGCCCGGCAGCGTGGCCGCAGGAACGGTGTAGGTGACGGTCAGCGTCGCCTCGGCATTGGCGGCGATGGTGCCGACGGCCCAGCTGAAGTCCCCGCCCGACCCCGACGTCACCATGCCCTGGCTCGTCGTGGGCGCCCCGGCCGGCGCGAAGCCGCTCGGCCAGTCATCGGCCACCACGACGTCACGGGCGTCGGAGGCGCCGGTGTTCCGCACCCGGATGGTGTAGGTCTGGATCGTGCCGCCGCCGGCGAGCACGCTCGTGACGCCGTCGTCCTTCGTGATCACGAGATTCGAGAGGGCCGTCACGGTGTTGGTGTCGGTCGCCGTGTTGTCGCCGACCGGATCGGGCGTCGTGCTCGTCACCGTGGCCGTGTTGGTGAAGGAACCCGGCAGCGTGCCCGCCGGCACCATGTAGGTCACCGTGAGCGTGGCGACCCCGCCCTTGGCGAGCGTCCCGAGCGTCCAGCCGAAGTCGCCTCCCGTGCCGGGAATCACCGTGCCCTGGCTCGGCAGGCTGAAGCCGGTCTGCGCGAAGCCGGCAGGCCAGACATCGTTCACCGCCACGTCGCGAGCGTCGGAGTCGCCGAGGTTTCGCACCGTCAGCGTGTAGGTCTGCGTCGTGCCGCCGCCGGCGAGGAGGGTCGTGACGCCGTCGTCCTTCGTGATCGTGAGGTTGGCCGACGTCACGACGGTGGTGGTGTCACTGATGGTGTTGTTGTCGAAGGGATCGGGCGTCTGGCTCGTCACGGTCGCGGTGTTGACGTACGCCCCCGGCAGCGTGTCCGAGGGAACGACGTACGACACCTGGAGCGTCACCTGCACGCCCGCGGGCAGCGTGCCGATCGACCAGGTGAAATCGCTGCCGGGGCCGGCGTTCACGGAGCCCTGACTCGGCATCCCGATGGTCGTCTGATCGAATCCGAGCGGCCACGCGTCGGTGAGCACCACGCCCTGGGCATCCGACACGCCGCCGTTGCGGACGCGGATCAGGTAGGTCCGCACCACGCCGTCGCCGGCCGTGGCCGTCGTCGTGAAGTCGGTCTTCGCGACGATCAGGTCGGCCGACGTCAGCACGGTGGTGGTGTCGGAGGCGGTGTGGGGCTCGGGATCGTCGGTGCTCGTCACCGTCGCGGTGTTGGTCCGCGGGCCGGGCAGCACGTTCGCCGCCACCGTGTAGGTGACCGTGAGCGTGGCGCTGCCGCCGGCCGGGAGCGTGCCGACCGACCAGATGAAATCGCCCCCGACGCCGGTCGTCACGAACCCAAGGCTGGGGGTCCCGACCGTGTCAGGCGTGAAGTCGGCGGGCCAGTCGTCGGTGACGACGACGCCCCGCGCGACGGAGACACCGCTATTCAGCACGGTGATCGTGTAGGTCTGAACCGTGCCGCCGCCGGCGACGACCGTGGCCACGCCGTCTGTTTTCGTGATCGAGAGATCGGGCATCGCGATCACGGTCGTGGTGTCGGTCGCCGTGTTGTCGGGATCGGGATCGAAGGTGGAACTCGTCACCGTGGCCATATTGACGTACGGACCGGGGATGGTGGTCGACGGCACCGTATACGACACGACGAGCGTCGCGACGCCCCCCGCGGAAAGCGTGCCGATCGACCACGTGAAATCCCCTCCGACGTCCGCCGCCACCGAGCCCTGGCTGGGCAAACCGAAGCCGGACTGCGCGAAGCCATCCGGCCACAGGTCGCTCACCGACACGTTCTGCGCGTCCGACACGCCGAGGTTCGTCACGGTGAGCAGATAGTTGTGGATCACGCCGTCACCCGCCGTCACGATCGACGCCGAGTCGGTCTTCGTGATCCTGAGGTCCGCGGACGTCGTCACGGTGTTCGTGTCGGTCGCCGTGTTGGCCGGATCGGGATCGGGCGTGCTGCTCGTCACGCTGGCCGTGTTCGTGTAGCTGCCCGGCAGCGTGCCCGCCGGCACCGTGTAGTTCACGGTGAGCACGGCCTCGGCGTTCGCCGCGAGGGTGCCGATCGTCCACGTGAAGTTGCTGCCCGGCCCCGACGCGACGTTGCCCTTGCTCGGGATCCCGAACGCACCCCGCGTGAAGCCGGCAGGCCAGGTGTCGTTGACCACGACGGCCTGGGCGTCGGAGACGCCGTTGTTTCTCACCCGCAGCGTGTAGGTCTGCATCGTGCCGCCGCCGGCGAGCACGCTCGTGACGCCGTCATCCTTGGTGATCGTGAGATTCGCGGAGGCGATGACGTCGGTGAGATCGACGGCCGTGTTGTTCGGATCGGGGTCGGGCGTGGTGCTGGTCACCGTCGCGGTGTTGGTGTAGGTGCCGGGCAGCGTGCTCGCCGGCACCGTGTAGGCGACCTGCAGCGTCGCCACGCCCCCCGCGGGAACCGTCCCGAGCAACCAGGCGAAGTTGCCGCCGCCGGACGTCACGGATCCCTGGCTCGGCGTGCCGACCGTCCCCTGCTGGAAGCCGATGGGCCAGACGTCGTTCACGGCCACGCTCTGCGCGTCCGAGGCGCCGAGATTCCGGACCGTGAGCGTGTAGATCTGCACCGTGCCGCCGCCCGCAGTCACCGTCGTGGTCGCGTCGGACTTCTCGATCGTGAGATTCGCCGCGGCCGTCACGGTCGTCGTGTCGCTGGCGGTGTTGTTGCCGGGCACCGGATCGGGGGTAACGCTCGTGACCGTCGCGGTGTTGGTGAAGACCCCGGGCGGCGTGCTCGCCGGCACGGTGTAGGAGACCTGGAGCGTCGCCGTCCCGCCGGACACGAGCTTGCCGACCGACCAGGCGAAGTTGCCCCCCGCCCCCGGCACGACGGTGCCATGACTGATCGGCCCGAACGCACCCTGGGTGAATCCCGCCGGCCAGACGTCGTTGACGACGACATCCTGGGCGTCGGACGCGCCGTTGTTGGTGACCGACAGGGTGTAGGTCTGGACCGTGCCGCCGCCGGCGAGCACCGTGCTGGTGAGGTCGGTCTTCGTGATCGCGAGATTCGCCGACGTGACGACGTCGGTCGAGTCCGTCGCGGTGTCGATCGGATTGGTGTCGGGCGTCGTGCTCGTCACCGTCGCCGAGTTGACGTAGGTGCCGGGCAGCGTGGACGCCGGCACCGTGTAGGTCACCGTCAGTGTGGCCTCACCGCCGGCCACGAGCGTGCCCAACGTCCAGACGAAGTTGCCCCCGATGCCGGCGATGACGCTCCCCAGTGTCGGCGTGCCGAGCGTGCCCTGCTGGAACCCGGTGGGCCAGGCGTCGTTGACCACGACATTGCGGGCGTCGGAGAGGCCGTCGTTCCGCACCCGCAGCGTGTAGGTCTGGATCGTGCCGCCGCCGGCGAGCACCGTGCTCGTCGCGTCGGTTTTCGTGATCGTGAGGTTGGCCAGCGGTGCGGCCGTGTTGGTGTCGGTGGCGATCACGGTGCTCCCCGATACCGTCGCCGTCACGGTGTTGGTCAGGTCGCCGACCGCGCCCGAGAGGATCACCGCGTTGATCGTGATCGTGATCACGCCGTTCAGGGCCGCGAGATTGACGGTGCCACCGATGTTGCCCGAGCCATTTGCCGGCAGCGTGCCGCTGGCGTTGCTGTAGGAGACCGACCAACTGGTCGTCGCGGCGTTCAACTGGGGAGGCAGGATATCGCTCACCACGACGCCCGACGCGGCTCCCGCGCCGGTGTTGGAGAGCACGATCGTGTAGGTCGTCGTGCCGCCGGGAGTGTAGGTCGTCACCCCGTCGCTCTTCGTGAGCGTCAGCAGCGGGGGGATTGGAGGGATCGTGGGAAACGGCGTCGCGTCGGGCTTGTGGTGCTTCCAGGCCTGCGCGCCATCCTGGGTGAACTGCGTCGGCGACGTGAGTGTGGAGGTGGCCGACTGCCGCGTGATCAGGAAGTCGTACGTGCTCGTGAACGGCTGCTGGTTCACGAGGTCGGTGAGCCCGTCGTAGAAGAGCCCGTCGGGCGTCTGGGGAATGCCCGAAATCGTGTGGCTCGTTGATCGCAGCTCGAACACGTCCGGCTCCCAGCTGGTCGCCGAGGCCGGCGCGAACAGCACGCGGTTGGCCCCGTTGCCGAGCCGTCCGGTGACCGAGAGCGTGAGCGTGTCGCCGATCTGGGGATTTGCGGGGGAGTAGGCGACCGTGTCGACCTTGTTGGGCTCCGCGGCCAGCGTGTTGACGACGGTCGTCAGGGAAAACGGCTTGGTGACCAGGAGCGATCCACCGTTGCCCGGCTCACCGGCATAGACCTCGATCGAATAGGGCACGGGCGTGGCGGAGAGCGCGTTGGCCGTGAAATAGAGGAACGCCGTGCCGCTCGTGTCGGGGGCCAGCGTGCCGACTCGATAGAGACCGTCCTCGTTGTTGTAGCCGGATCCGACGCCCACCGGGCTGCCGACCGGAAACAAGGCCTTCACCCAGACGTCGGTCGCCGGGCCGCTCGCATCGTTGGCGATCGTGTAGGCGGTGTACTGGGAGGTCATGCCCACGCTGAAGTCGGTGAAGAAGTCGTCGGGCGTCGTCCGCTCGACGCCGCCGGCGACGATCGCCAACAGGTCGCGACGTTCGAGTTGCTCGGCACGGTCGAGGCTCGGGCGGCGCGGCGCGGTCGTTCGGGCGGTTCTCCGGGCAAAACGCGACGTGCGGCGGGCGAAGGGGGTGGCAAGCAGGTTCATCGGCGGGCTCCTCGTGCTCGGCGTGCTCGGGCTGTGGGCAGTGCTCGTGCTCTCGTGCTGTGGGCAACAAAAAAGCCGGCGTGAAGGGATGCCCGGGGGCATCGACTCACGCCGGCTGACGATGGGCGGGAGCACCCCATGCCGGGGCAATCCCTCCACTCGTTTTCCGACTCGTAGGTTGTGGTTCAGTCACGACGCGGCGCCCGGCGGCGGTCACGAAGCCGCCTGTCGGTCACCCGTCGGTGGATTCATAGGGAGCCGCTTCAGCCGCAAGCAAATGCCTCCAAAAGGTCGGCGGAGCATCGCGGGGAAGCCTGCAAACACGGACTTCGGCCGCAGCGACGACGAATGGGACACTTCCTCCCCGCAGCCGCCCCTCGTAGATTGTTGCGAGTCACCGATGCCCGCTCTCGACGCCACCAACTCCGGCCGCCCGCTCTTCCTGCTGGGGACAGGCAGGTGCGGGTCCACCTTCTGGCAGACGCTCCTCTGCCGCTCGGCCGACATCTGGATCTGGGGCGAGCATGCCGGCATGCTGCGGACGTTCGCCCGGGCCCGCGGGCTGCTCCGCAACTGCGAGGCGTTTCAGATGCATGCCGGCCGGCCGCTGACGCCGGTCGATGCCGAGCAGCCGACGGCCGAAAGCGCCCCGGGCCTTGCATGGGCAAACGGATTCGACGCCACGGCCTTCGACGACCATCTCCGCGGACTCATCGTCGAGCTCATGCAGCTCGCGCTCCCGCCCGGCAAGACCCGCTGGGGTTTCAAGGAGATCCAGTATGGATTCCGGGACCAGACGCCCGAGCTTCTGCTCGAGCTGTTTCCCGGCGGCACGATCATCCACACCCTGAGGCATCCGCGTTCGACCCTCGAGAGCGCGATGCAGGCCTGGTATCCCGCGGCGCTCGAACGGGCCGCCGCGAACCCGGCCGAGGCCGAGGCCGCCTACGCGGCACAGTCCGAGCGGTGGGGCGGCACCACGAAGCGGCTCCTCGACCTCGCCGAGTCAACCGGTCGTGTCGTGGCCGTGCGGATCGAGAATGTCGCCGGGGGCCGGGAAACGCTCCGACGGACGCTCGGCGTCGTCACTCCCGACTCGCATCCGCGGGTGAACGGCCTGCGGGAGTCACCGGCCACCCTGCCCACCTGGCTCAGAGCGCTCTTCGAACGTCTCTGGGAGGAGTCGAGGCCCCGGCTCGCGTCGATTGCGGCCCGAGCGGGCTACGAATGATCGGCCCCGGTGCTGTCGCGGGACGTCCACCCGCCGACTGAACTCCGGTCTTCCGGGGCGGCTGGGGCGGTGCGGGCTTGGGCCCGCTCGGCCCACACGGCTTCCCCATGTCGCGCCTGCCGCGATTCCTCGAGGACCCTCTCGCGCACCTGGGCGGCGAGGGCCTCTCGGACATCCTGAACCTCGCGGAGCCTCCCCTCGATCGCTCGCTTTTCGAGATCGAGTGCCGCGCACCTTGCTTCGGCTGCCCGGAGGGCCTCACGAGCGGCGACGTTCTCGGCCTCGAGCCGACGGCCGCCGTCTTCGGCGATCGCCGCCCGCGACCACTCCCCGATCGCATGCTCGGCGGCCACGGCGGCGGCATCCGCATGCTGGGGCTGCGTCCGTGCCGGCTGGCCCGTGAGCCGCCGCATCTCCGCATAGAGCTCGATCGCCTCGGGGAGCAGAGCGGCGATGATGGCCTCGCGGCGACCAAGGCCGTCGCGGACGAGGAGCCGTTCTTCATAACGGGGGAGCGGTTCACCCACCGCCACGCCCAGCCGCTGACGCACGCTGGCGAAGAGGGCGGAGGGGTACGCGACGACCTCTGTCACCTCGGCGAGAACACTCCGCGAGTGGTTCCGCCTGTAGAAGTCCACGATGCGGCGGTTGTAATGCAGCCAGACGCGGGCGGCGGCCGCGGGATTGACGGTGAACGTCTGGTCGCCCCGGCGAAACAGCGAGTCGACGACCTCCCACGGGCTCCGGAACACGAACACAAACCTCGCCTCCGGAAGGACCTCCCCCCAGAAGTCGAGAAACAGCGAGGTCCGGGGATCCTTCCAGCCCCAGATCTCTCCCGCCGCGGCCTTCCCTGCGACGAGCGTCGCCGCGGATTCCCGCATCGCTGGTGGCACGCCGATCTCATCGACACACGCGAAACCCTCGGCGCGCAGGCCATTGGCTTCGAGGGCCGCGGCATGAAAGTCGTAAAAGTCGAGATCTTCGTAGTGCCCGCGGTCGTTGCCGCGGGAGGCGCCGATCAGCCGCGTACCCAGCGACACCCCCGCACTGGCGAACAGCGACGCGAGCAGGGACGTGCCCGACCGGTGCATGCCGGTGATGACGAGCGGTGGACTGCCCGGGGTGTGGACGGCTGACATCATGCAGGATCTCCGCCGGGAAAGCGGTTGCTCTCGTGAAGTTCCCGGCCCGTGGGTCGCTCCGCCCGCTGCTGCTTGTCGAGCGGCACGAACGTGCCCTTCTTCCTGAGGACGATGTCGAACGACAGGCGCTGGGGATAGGTGTCGATCTGTTCGAGATCGGCCACAGCGGCCCAGTGCCGCTCGTGCAACGTCCGCAGCAGCCGCGGTGTCGGATTCCAGCGATGGCTCCACGCATGCTGGTCGTTGCGGGCGTCCCAGGTATACCGCCAGTCGGGCACGACGATGCCGACGCCGCCGCCCGGCTTGACGATGTCGAGCCAGTGCAGCACCGTCGCCACGGGATCGGGGTCGTAGACGAGCACGTGGAGCGCGACGATGAAGTCGATCGACGCGGCACGGAACGGAAGATCGTCCGGCCAGGCGCGGACACGGGCCCGCGAGACATGCGACTGCGGCGAATCGACCCCCGTGCCCCACGCACCCTCGCGGACATCGACGCCGAGGAGCGCGGCGTGGACGAGCCTGTCGCCGCAGCCGACGTTGAGGCCGTTCAGATCCCCGAGCCGATGACCGTGGGGCTGGGCACGCAGCACCGCAGTCTCTTCCGCCAGGCGAAGCTCCGCCACCTCCTCGCCGGAATACTGAACCATCGTGCCGGTGGCCAGCGCGAGCGCTTCGCGGTCCATGCGCGACAGACCTCGCAGCGGCGCCTGCCCGTGCTCCCCGGAGCGGCTGGCGGGACTCTCGAAGGATCTTCCGGCGGAATCCGCGGCGATCATGTCGTCTGCCCCCGTCTTCAGGCCACTGAAGCCCGTCTGCCCCGCTGCGGCGTCGCCGCCCTGCCGAGGGCGATCGGGAAGACATGGGCATCGGCACGCTCCGTGGCCGTCACCGGCCGCGGAACTCCGGCGACGATCTCCAGCAGCGCCGGCAGGGAGCGATCCCAGGTCATCTGTTCGGCCGTCTCCAGTCCCGCGGCGCCGAGTCGCGCCCGCAAGGCCACGTCGTCAACGAGACTCCGCACGGCCCGGCGGGCGCCGGCGACATCCGCGACGATCAGGCAGTTCTCGCCGTCGATGGCGTATTCATCGAGGCCCGAGACTTCTCGGACAACGACACCGCCCCCGGTCGCCATCATCTCGAGCGGAGGATAGGAGAAGCTCTCCACCCGCGACATCTTCAGGAGGATGTCGCAGCTGGCGTAGATCGCCGCCATCTCGGCATGCGGAACGGCCTCGAAGAACCGGTCGCACCGCCAGCCGGGCTTGGGGCCGCCGGCAGCCGACACGATCCACACCTCGCAGTCGTCGAAGTCCCGCAACGCCTCGGCGGCGTCGTCCATGCCCTTGAACGGGATCACGGTCGGCCCCTCCATGAGGATCCGCACCCGGCCCCGTCGCGGTTCGAGCGGCCTGGTGTTCGCGAAGCGTTCCGGCGAGATGCCGTTGCCGATGTAGCCGCAGTCGTGGCCGAACTCCTGCTTCAGCCACCGGCAGATCCAGCCGGCCATCGTCACATACTCGATGTCGTGGCGGAGGTAGGTGCCATGCACCTGCTTCTTGAACTCCGGGCAGTCGTCGAACCGCCGTTCATCCGACTGCACGAAGTAGAGTTTCCGGCGCGTCGCAAAATGATCGAGCATCGAGACGGTCGTCCAGCCGGTGGCCACGACGGTGTCGAGGGAGTCGAAGAGATACCGCGAGGCGGTGCTGAAGGGAATCACCGGCACCTTGTTGCCCGACCACCAGGGGATCGAGTCCTTGTCGTCCTGGCTGATGAGCATCACGTCACAGCCGGCCTCGAGGAGTCGATTGGCGTGTTCGAGGATCACGGCGATGCCGCCGGAGATGCCCGTGCCCGGAATGAGATAGGCGATCGTGGGCGTGAGCGTCGCCTTGCTCCGGTGCTCCGCCTTGGCCCGGCGCTCCCAGAAGGCGTCGTCGTCCTTGAAGTTCATCTCGTTGTTGCCGCGATGCAGCCGCAGGTGCACCAGGTTCTCGCGGATGGCCCCGAACCGGTAGCCGAAGTGGGCCAGCCGCATCCAGAGTTCATGGTCCTCGCGGTAGCGCATGCCGGGCTTGAGCCCGCCGACATCGAGCAGGGCCGCCCGCCGCACCATCACGGTGCTCTGACACGGCACGCAGACGCGGCGAAGCATCTCGAGATCGCAGGGCGGGCTCGTCACCTTCTGGCCGTCCCGCAGGTCGTCGAAGTGCCGCGTGCCGTCGAGCTTCGCGGTCCATGCACCGTAGACGACGTCGTATCCGCCCGCGTTCATCTCGCGCACCGAAACGGCGAGCCGGTCGCGGGCCGCGATGTCGTCGCTGTCGAGGAAGGCGACGTATTCGCCGCGGGCTTCCTTGATGCCACGGTTGCGGCCGCGAACCGCGGTGCCCGTGTTGTCGAGGTAGTTGAAGATTCGGACCTGCGGATGGCTGCGATACGACTCCACCACCGCCCGCGTCTCTGCCGGAGATCCGTCGGTCACCAGGAGCAGCTCGAAGTTGGCGTAGGTCTGCGCCAGGACCGACTCGATCGCCTCGCGGAGTTCGTGGGTTCGGTCGTAGATCGGGATGATCACCGACACCATGCCCGGAAGCGGATCCTTCCGGGACGCGTTCCGGGGCGTTGCCGGCGGCTGCCCGCCGCTGTCCTGGGCGCGAACGTGCGCCGCCGGGACGGGCCAGCGTCGCCGCGGCGCCGCGAGGTACGGACGCAAGGCGCTGCGGACCCCCGTGGGCAGCCGACCCCGGACCGACTTCTCGAGTGTCCGCAGATACGAACGAATGACACCTGACATGGCCTTCGACCTCCACCGCTGGATGCGCACACCGCGGCCGCGATGCGACCGCCGCCCAAAACTCTCCGACTGGGAAATGGGGGCGGGAGTCTGACACATCGGGCCCTGCGGAGGGAGCCGAGTTTTGCCGGTGATTACCCCGGTTTTCCCCCGCCGTGGCCGGTCAGGCGGCGGCGGCGGGGCGACCGGCCGGCGACCGCAGGGGCGCGGGAAGCTTGAAGAGGGCGAAGAGTTCCTCGGCGGTGAGGCCGCTCGATGCGGGCGGCTCGGCCTGCGAGAGGATCGTGTCGGAGAGATCCCGCTTGCGGCGGAGCACCTCGTCGATCCGCTCCTCGATCGTGTCGGCGGAAAGGAAACGGGTGACGGTCACGGCCCCCGCCGCGCCGATCCGATGGGCGCGGTTGATCGCCTGATCCTCGACCGCGGGATTCCACCAGCGGTCGAAGAGGAAGACATACTGCGAGAACTGGAGGTTGAGCCCCACGGCGCCCGCTCCATACGAGAGGAGCAGCACCGAATGCTTTTTTTCCTGCCGAAACCGCCGGATGGCCTCGTCGCGGGCGACGGTCGACATCCCGCCGTGATACTGCAGCGCCCCGAACCTCGCGAGGCCCTTGTCGAGACGGCCGAGCGTCTCGACCCATTGGCTGAAGACGAGGGCCTTGCGGCCGCTGGCCTGCACCTCCTCGAGCTCGGCCTGGAGGCACTCGAGTTTCGCGCTCTCGCCCGTGGCCGTGTCGAAGTTGCAGATCTGCTTGAGGCGGAGGACGAGTTCGAAGACGTGCTGGATCGTCGCCTCACGGCCCATCTCGGCGAGCCGCAAGACGCCCTCCTCCTCGGCCCGGCGGTAGGTTTCCCGCTGCTCGGCGGTGAGTTCGATCCGCTCGTCTCGATTGAGCCGGGGGGGCATGTCCTTGAGCACCTTCTCCTTCGTCCGCCGCAGGATATGGTCGGCGGCAGCCGCGCCCATCTCCCTGGGAGGCATCCGGTCGGCGAGCGTCCCCGGAGACACGAACTCGAAGATGCCGACGAGATCCTCGGCGCTATTCTCGATCGGAGTGCCGGTCAGGGCCCATGACCGGCGGCGATCGAGCGAGCGAATGGCCTGGCTCGTCTGACTGGAGCGGTTCTTGATCCGCTGCGCCTCGTCGAGCACGACGAGATCGAAGGAGAGGCCGAGTTCCGCCACGAGCTCGCGATCCCGCACGACCACCTCGTAGTTGGCCACCTTCACCGGCACGTCGGCGAGGCTCCACTGCCAGCGCCGCCGTTGTTGATCGCCTTCGATCACGGCCACGACGAGTTCGGGAGCCCAGTCGGCAAGTTCACGGGCCCAGTTCGAGACGAGCCCCTTCGGACAGACGACGAGCACGCGTCGGGCTTCCCCCGACCGCACGAGCAGCCTGATCGAGGAGATGGCCTGCATCGACTTTCCGAGCCCCATCTCGTCGGCCAGCACGGCACCGTGCCGGGGCATGAGAAACGCCATGCCATCGAGCTGGAAGGGGAAAGGCTGCCGGGGAAACTCGAGCGCCGCGCCGTCCAGCATCGTCTGAAGGTCGGGCTGGAGCAGGTAGAAGAACCGCTCCGAGAGCTTGACGACGTCGCGGGGGGGGGTGATCCGGGTGCGGACGGTCGGCGGGGACGGCGGCGATCCGGTCTTCGGATCGCGTGAGGCCGCGGCGACGCGTGGCGGCTGCGCGTCGGCAGCCGGTGCGAAGCGGTAGCTCGTCACCGCCGGCCGGCCGGCCAACAGGTCGAACCGCACCACCGCCGGCGACGGCCCCGTGACCGGCAAGCGGAGCGCCGGGGGGCGTGGCAGCCGCAGATCGAACGGCGACCGGATCGAGCAGGCGGCCAGCGCCAACTCGTCCGGGGTGAGCGACCGAATGCGGCCGGCGCGATCATTCATCCGCTGTCCTCGAACCCATGCCGTTGATCTGAAGCGATCGTGCCCGGCCGCGGCCTCCGCGCTGCCATGCCCGGAGTCCCCGCCGGTGGCCGCGCCACCCCTGCCGTCCTTCACTTCACCCATCCCGTCCCGCTAGTGCCGCTGTGCCTCGTCGATCGCGGCGCGAATCCGATCGAACGGTTCGCGGAGGTCGACCGCCAAGGCCAGTTCCGCCAGCCGCTCACGGATCGCCTGCTCGTCGGCCAGATCCTGCGGATGCGGGCTGACGCGGGCGGCCCCCAAGGTGAATCCGGCCGCAGGAGGCTCGCCGTCGAGTGCCTGCACCAGGGCGACCGGGAGTTTGGTGTGCGGACGGACATGGAGCATCGCGTCGTGGTCGGTGAGCACGACGGCGGCCGTGACCCTGCTCTCCGCGAGCAGGGCACCGCCGATCTGCTGGCCATGGAGATGACCGTGGAGCGTCGGGCCGTAGAGAATCTGCTGGGCGCGGGTCACCTTCTGGGGCGCCGTGCAGTGAAACTCCAGGGGCCGGCCGAGGGCATCGACGACGAGATAGCCGCCGAAGAGACCGTGCACCGGCGAATCGACCGCCGTGAGAAACCCGAACGATGGCCCGTCGGCACGGGCGTCCGCCTGCTGCTGCATGCTGCTTCGCCGCTCCACACCACCGCTGCGGACGCCTTCCCTGACTCCGCTCCCCGGCACCCCCTTGCATCGGGCGTCTTGGTCGGGCACTTGAGCCCTCGCAGGGATCGACGAAAAGGCCGCGAAGCTGGGTAAACCCTGCCAGTGCGGCTGAATATCCGCCCCGGTTCGTGGAAAAACCGGTCCGCCCTGCTTACGATTGCCGGTGGGTCGAGTCGGTGAATCACGGCCACCACCCCAGGATGGGCGAGCCCATGAGCGACGGTCCTCCGATCTTTTCGCAGTTCGACATCTCGGCCGGCACGGTCTCATCCGGGAGTCGGCCGCCCCCCCCGGGCGACCTCGCCGAGACCAACCAACTGCTCCGCGACCTCGTCGCCGGGCAGCACCGTTCGTGCGAACTGCTCATGGAGCTGGTCAACCAGGTCTCGTCCCAGCAGCGGCAGCGGACGGCGGAACTCAAGGCCTGGAAGGAAGCCAACCCGCAGCTCACGAAGGCCTGCCGACAGGCCGCTGAGTCGCTCGCGAAGGTGCACGCGGAGTTTCTCTCCGGCATCGCGCAGGAAGCGGCCGACAACGCCGACGACTTCTCCGACAGCGAATACGCCCTCGGTGAGTTCATCGACCGCTACGGCCCGCGGCTCGCCCACTTCAATGGCGTGCTGCAACTCTTCGCGCAGCTCGGCGCCCCCCTGCCCCAGTCCGAGACCCCGGCGGACACCTGACCGACCGCGGCCCCGCCGTCCGCGAACCTTCCGCCCCCCGCCCCACCCCGCAAGAAAGGTCGTTCATGGCCAGCGCCTCGCCGTCGGGATCGTGTTCCCAAAAGCCGCCGGTCTTCGAGGTGGCGGGCGACGAGGGAGTAAAGAAGGCCCGGGCCGAGCTCGACGCGCACACCATCGAGATGATGGCCTGGCACTTCCATCCCTCGACCGGCTGTCCGTTCTGGCTCGAGGAGGCGACGAGGCTTTCCTTCGATCCCCTCACCGAGGTGCGGTGCTTCGACGATCTCAAGAAATTTCCGCCGTTCGAGGACGAGTGGCTCCGCGGTGGCCCCGTGCGGCGTTGGGTGCCGAAGGGTCTGGCCGATCAGCCGGTTTTTGTGTTCGAGACCGGCGGGACGACGGGCGTGCCCAAGTCGCGCTACAACTCCCGCGACTTCCGCACCGACTACGAACAGTTCTCGGCGACGTTGCCCGAGGAGTATTTCCCGAAGGGAGCCAACTGGCTGATGCTCGGCCCGTCGGGTCCGCGGCGGCTGCGGCTTTCGATCGAGCACCTCGCGCAGTTCCGCGGCGGGATCTGCTTCTGCGTCGATCTCGATCCCCGCTGGGTGATCAAGCTCATCCAGAAGGGCTGGATGGAGCATCTCGAGGCCTACAAGCAGCATTGCATCGATCAGGCGATCACGATTCTCGAGGCAGGCCACGAGATCCGCTGCATGTTCACGACGCCGAAGCTGCTCGAGGCCCTCGCCCTGGCGCTCGAAAAGAAGGGCACGACGATCGGGAAGGCCGGGATCACCGGCATCTTCTCGGGGGGCACCGAGTTCACGCCGCAGTGGACAAGGTTCGCGGTCGAGGAACTCCTCGACGGCGCCTTCATGACGCCCACCTACGGCAACACCCTGATGGGTCTGGCGGCGAGCCGCCCCGTCGTGCCCGCCGACGGCTACACGATCGCCTACTACGCTCCGCAGCCCCGCGCGGTGATCGAGGTGGTGAATTTCGACGCCCCTGACGAACTCGTCGCCTACGGCGGCACCGGCCGCGTGCGTCTCACCACGCTCACGAAGGAGACCTTCATCCCGGGGTTCCTGGAGCGGGACGAGGGCGAGCGGGAATTGCCCTACGTGAAATATCCATGGGACGGCATCAGCGGCGTTCGCCCATTCCGTGAGTTGGCGGCGACCACGACCGTGGGTGTGTACTGACGCGAGTCCTGAGCCTCGCCAGATTGCCAGCCCGCCCCCGGGCCCCCGCGTTGCCGGGATTTTCTGGCGACCGCCAACGCCCCGCGTCCACGCTGGGCAGATGGCGGACTCTGGGCGACGCCGGCGTGTGCGGAGCGATCGAACGGTGCACGCCGGCGGGTGAAATGCCGAAAATGACGGCAGACGTGCTCCGCGTTTTCCGGGGTTTGCCCGATGGTGTGCCAGCGACTGCGATTTCCGGTGGGCCGAGGCTTTCGGCCGGCGTCACTCGCGGCGGCGGTCGTGCTGGGATGGCTCGCGGCGGGAATGGCGGGTGGCGCCGCGGAGCCGCCGGAGATCGTGCCGGTGGCGATGTTCAAGGTGACGGAGTTTGACGAGCCCGAGCCTGCGGCGACGCCGAGTGACGACAACTTCGTCTACCGGCTCGTGCACCGCCTGATTCCGGAGGGAGACCCCGGCGCACCCGTTCCGGCCGACATCTCCAGTCCCGGGCCCGACACCGCGAACTATCCCAACAGCCCGCTGACGCTTCCGAAGGGCCGTTCCTACATCGAGACGGTACCGGGCACCTATTCCCTGGCGGGCGACGACGGCACTCCGGGGACGTGGTCGTGGCCGTTCATGATGCGAACCGGGCTCACCGACAACGTGGAGTTTCGCATCATCAGCCAGGGTCCCACGGTCGTCGGAGCGACGGCCACCGATCCCGCGGTCGATGGTTTCGCGCCGCTCGTGTTCGATCTCAAGATCCATCTCTGGGGCGACAAGGATCTGCTTTACTGGCCGATCGTGGGGGTGGAGACGTTCCTGCTCACGGGCATCGCCTCACGACCGTTCCAGATCGGCACCGAGCCGGGGATGAGCCTGCTGGTCGATCACCGCCTGCCGGGCGACTGGGTGATCGAATGGAATGTCGGCTGCTACGGGAACGGCGTCCAGAGTCTGCCTGACGACCTGAGCCTGCCCGATCTGGGCGCGCAGTGGGCCGTCCAGAAGCAGCTCACCCCGACGCTGGCGATCTTCTATCAGGGCTTCTACAACGCCGCGGGCATCCCCTACTTTCCCTCCGATCTGGTCAGCGGCGTGGGAGTGCAGTGGAATCCGACGCAGCGGCTCGCCGTCTACACGAGCTACAACTGGTCGCTCGACGGCATCGGGAGCCCGTCGGGCGGCGCCAGCGGGTTTGCCTACGCCTACTGAACCGCTTCCTGTCGGAGCGATCCGGCTCAGGATGTGGGGGCGAGGGGATGCCGGCCCGCAGGTGGTATCCTGAAGCCTCTGTTCCCTTCCCGCGAGTGACTTCCGATGCATCTTCCCGCCTGGCGCTACGGCAAACCCTATGAATCCCTGGAACGCGAGACACTCGTCCACTTCCTCACCGGCGATCCCGTCGTCGAGGTGAGCCAGATCGGCGGGGCGGTCGTGGGCCGCGACCTGCAGAAGGCGTCCCAGGCCCGGGCGGCCCTGCTCGCGATCGACCCCGAGGAGATCGTGGAGCGGCTGCAGACCGCGGGCAACCTCTACGCGAACGGCACGGTCGTCGTCGGAGACACGAAGCAGTCGCCCGAGGACTTCGTGAAGTGCCAATCGGCCACGACCGGCCTGCCGGAGAGCCTCTGTCGGGCCAACATGCAGAAGAACATGTTCGTGCTCTCGAACATGGACCGGATTCTCGACGCCCTCTCCCGCGGGCTCGACACGAAGATCCTGTGGCAGGGGCATGGCGTGGAGCAACGTGGCGTGACGGTGAGCTACCAGGCCCAATCGCCGGTGCTCGGCCTCGTGCTTCCCTCCAACTCGCCCGGGGTGCACACACTCTGGCTGCCGGTGATCGCCCTTGGCGTCGGCCTCGTGATGAAGCCGGGCAGCCAGGAGCCCTGGACTCCCTACCGCATGGCGGCCGCCATGGTGGAGGCGGGCATCCCCGCCGAGGCGATCAGCCTCTATCCGGGCACGACCGACGTGGGCGCCGGCATCCTCGCCGGCTGTCGCCGCTCGATGATCTTCGGCAGCGCCAAGACGGTGGACCAGTACCGCGGCAACCCCGGCGTGCAGGTGCACGGCCCCGGCTTCTCCAAGATCCTTCTCGGCGACGATTCCGTGGACGACTGGGAGAAACACCTCGACATGATGTGCGAGAGCGTCGCTCTCAACAGCGGCCGCGGCTGCATCAACGCCTCGGCGATCTACGCCAGCCGGCACACGAAGGCGATCGCCGACGCCGTCGCCGAGCGACTCGGTCCGATCGACGTGAAGCAGCCCGACGATCCGGAAGCCAAGCTCGCCGCGTTCACGATTCCCGGTGCCGCCAAGGCGATCTGGGGGCAGATCGAAGGCGGCCTGAAGGAGCGCGGCGTGACGCACGCGACGGCTGCCTACGGCCCGCGGCTCGTCGAGGGCGAACGCTGCGGATGGCTCCGGCCCACGGTCGCGCACTGTGCCAGCCCGGAGCCCGCGATCGCGAAGGGAGAATACATGTTTCCGTTCGTGAGCGTGGTCGAGTGCCCGCAGGAGCGGATGCTCGATGCGATCGGCCCGACGCTCGTCTGCTCGGCGATCACGCACGACAGGGCATTCCGGGACCGGCTCATGGCGTGCACCCACATCGACCGGCTCAACCTCGGCCCGATCCCGACGACGAAGCTCGACTGGCTGCAGCCGCACGAGGGCAACATCATCGACTTTCTCTACAGGTCGCGGGCGCTGCAGGTGCCGGCAGCCACGTCGGCGTGACCTCCGCCACCTCGCCGGAATGCCCCGTGACGCAGACGATTGATCCACCCTCGTTCGGCTTTCGCGCCCCGACGCGACTCATCGTGGGGCCCGGGTCGCTGACGCACCTCGGCACGCTGGCCCGCGAATTCGCCGCCAGCCGGGTGCTGGTGACGAGTGATGCGGGGATCGTGGCGGCAGGGCACACCGCCGCGGGCATCGCAGCGCTCGAGGCCGCGGGGCTCGTGACCGGCCTCTTCTCGGCATTCACGGAGAACCCCACATCGGCCGAAGTCGAGGCGGGCACGGCCTTCGCCCGCGACTTCCGCCCCGATCTGCTCGTGGGACTCGGCGGCGGCAGTTCGATGGACTGCGCGAAGGGGATCAACTTCCTCATCTCCTGCGGCGGTCGGATGCAGGACTACCGGGGCCGTGCCTCGGCCACCGGCCCGCTCCTGCCGTCGATCGCCGTGCCGACCACGGCGGGCACCGGAAGCGAGACGCAGTCGTTCGCACTCATCACCGACTCCGACTCCGGTGCGAAGATGGCCTGCGGCGATCCCCGGGCCGCGTTCCGCCTCGCGATCCTCGACGTGAATCTCACGCTCACGCAGCCGCGTTCGCTCGCCGCGGTCACCGGTATCGATGCGGTGTCGCACGCCGTGGAGAGCCACGTCAGCACGGCGGCCACGCCGGTCTCACGGATGTTTTCCCGGGAGGCATGGCGGCTGTTGGCCCGCAATCTTCCGGAGGTGCTCGTCGATGGCGGCAGCATCGCGGCCCGTTCGGCCGTGCAGCTCGGCGCGGCGCTGGCCGGTTTTGCGATCGAAAACTCCATGCTCGGCGCGGCCCACGCGCTGGCCAATCCGCTCACGGCGGTGCACGGCGTGATCCACGGACAGGCCGTCGGCGTGATGCTGCCGCACGTGGTCCGCTTCAACGGCCGGGCCTGCGGTGCCGGCTACGGCGAACTGCTCGGCGAGATCGGAGTCGAGACCGGGGCGGCGACCGCGGGGGAACGACTGGCTGGCTGGCTGGCAGACCTCCTCCGGGCATCGCACCTGCTGACCTCGCTCCGCGAGTGCGGGATCCCGGCGCCCGACATCGGTCTGCTCGCCCCCCTCGCGGCGTCGCAATGGACGGGATCGTTCAATCCACGGCCGGTGACCGCCGCCGATCTGGCGATGCTCTACGAGGCGGCACGATGAGCCGCCTGAGGGCATGGGGCGTGGTCGTGTTGCTGGGCATCCCGGGCATGCTGGGCATCCCGTGCATCCTGGCCATGCGCGGCATGGCAGCCGCGTGCGCGGCCGACGACGAACCGCGAGCCGAGGCGGCACCGGCCGACGCCTGGGCCATGGCTCGCGGATGCCTCGCCGGCACCGGCCGATCAGCCGGGATGCTCCGCCTGCCGCTGGCCGAGTCGTGGCACCGCGAGTTTGAAAAGACCTCATTCGCGGCGGTGCCGGTGATCGCCGCCGACACGCTTTTCGTGGGCGACCTCGACGGCACCTTTCATGCGCTGTCACTCGGGAATGGCGCGGACCGCTGGTCGTTCAAGGCGGCGGAGGCCGGCTTTCCGTCGGCCGCGGCGGTCGCCGGCGAGGGGCCGGACCGGACCGTCGTGGTGGGCGACGACATGGGCGTCGTCCGCGGCTTCGCCGCGACGACGGGCGCGGTCCGCTGGACGTACGAGACCGACGGGGAGATCTCGGGCGGCCCCACCGTCCTGCCGACTGCTGACGGCATCCGCGTCCTCGTCGGTTCACAGGATGCCTCGCTCTCCTGCCTGGATCTCGTCGATGGCAAGCTCCTCTGGAAGCTTTCGATCGCCGACCAGATCCGCTGCTCGCCCACGGTCGCCCGAACCACCGCCGGCGACCGGGTGTTTCTCGCCGGCTGCGACGGCCGGTTGCACGTCATCGACGCGTCCACCGGCAGGGAGACCGCCGCCGTGCCGATCGACGGGCCCACCGGCACGACGCCCGCCGTGGCGGGCGATCGCGTCTTCTTCGGCACCGAAGGGGGCGTCTTCTTCGCGATCGACTTCGCGAAGGGAGAGGTCGCCTGGCGGAAGCAGCCCGCCGCGGCCGGCCAGTCCTACCGTTCGAGCGCCGCGATCGCGGGCGACCTCGCGATCGTCGGCTTCCGGGGCAAGGCGGTCGAGGCGTTCGCGACGGCGGATGGCGACCGGAGGTGGCGACAGCCGATGCGCGGCCGCGTCGAGGCCTCGCCCGTCGTCGTGTCGGCCAGCGGGCCGGACGCCGCCGCGGCCCGTGACGTGGCCATCGTCGCCGATGCCGCCGGAAACGTCGCCGCCCTCGACGCGGCTACGGGCGCGCCGGCTTGGGAGTTCGATGCCGGCGGCGGCTTCGGCGCCGGTGCCGCGGTGGCCGACGGCCGCGTCGTGATCGCGTCGGACGACGGCACGATCTGGTGCTTCAAGAGCGGGGACCGCTAGCATGCCGCCGTCCGGGTCCGATGATCCACGCCCGGTCCCTTTCGACCCGGAGCGCTTCCGCCGTGAGGGCCGGTTGGTGGTCGATTGGATCGCCGACTACTGGCAGGCGCTCGCTTCGCACCCGGTGCGGTCGCAGGTGCCACCCGGCTGGGTGCGATCCGAGTTGTCGCCGGGGCCGCCGGAAGATCCGGAACCGCTGGCCGACATCATCGCCGATCTCGACCGCGTGATCGTCCCGGGGCTCACGCACTGGCAGCATCCCTCCTTCTTCGCCTACTTTCCGGCGAGTGCGAGCGGCCCGTCGATCCTCGGCGAACTGTTCACGGCCGGACTCGGCGTGCAGGGAATGCTCTGGGCGACGTCGCCGGCCTGCACGGAACTCGAGACGCTCGTGCTCGATTGGCTCCGCGATCTGCTCGGGCTGCCCGGGCGGTTTGCGAGCGGCTCCGCCGGCGGGGGCGTGATCCAGGATTCGGCCTCGAGCGGCGTGCTCTGCGCGCTCGTCGCCGCGCGTGAGCGGGCCACGGCGCTCGGCACGAACCGCTCGGGACTCCGCCAGGACGACCGCCCCCTCGTCGCCTACGCGAGCATCGACGCCCATTCGAGCGTGGAGAAGGCCGCGGGGATCGCCGGCATCGGCCGCGGATGGCTGCGAAGCATCGCCGTCGATGCCGGGGGGCGGATGGATGCAGCCGCCCTCTCGGCCGCGATGGATCAGGATGCGGCGGCCGGACGCCGGCCCTTCTTCGTCGTCGCCACCGTGGGCACCACGGCTTCGGGGGGCGTCGATCCGGTGCCGGCAATCGCCGCGATCGCGGCCCGGCACTCCGCCTGGCTCCACGTGGATGCCGCCTGGGCCGGCGCCGCGGCGATCTGCCCGGAGTTTCGCGACACCGTCGTGGCGGGTGCCGACCGGGCCGACAGCTGGGGCTTCAATCCGCACAAGTGGCTGCTCGTCAACTTCGACTGCCACGCCCTGTGGGTCGCCGACCGCTCGGCACTCGTGTCGGCCCTGTCGATGAGGCCCGAGTATCTGCGGAACGAGTCGAGCGACGGTGGAGCCGTGATCGACTACAGCGAATGGCAGGTGCCCCTCGGCCGACGCTTCCGGGCGCTCAAGCTCTGGATGACGCTCCGCATGCTCGGTGCCGGTCCGCTGCGGACGCACATCCGCCGGCACGTCGAGTGGGCCCACGAGTTCGCCGGCTGGGTGGCGGCCGACGGGCGGTTCGAGGTCGTGATCGAACCGAACCTCGCGCTCGTCTGCTTCGCCCTGCGGGCCGGCGACGACGCCTCGCGGCGGCTCCTCGACCGCGTCAACGCCTCCGGCCGCGGCTTCCTCAGCCATGCCCGCGTCAACGGCCGCTTTGTCCTGAGACTGGCGATCGGCGGGGCCACCACGACGCGACGTGACGTTGCCGCCATCTGGCAGCTGCTTGCTGATTCCGCGTCGGCGTGAGGCGGTCTCGCCCCCGCTTCCGCTGCCGGGTCACGCCACCTTCGGGAACGACTCGAGGTCGTCCACCCTGGCCCGCGACTCGACCGCCTGAACGACACGGCGGATGTTGCCGTAGTTGACCTCGTGCACGGTGCCGATTTTGAGGAGGTGGGCGCCGGCCTCGGTGGCCGCCTGCCAGCCGAACGGATTGTCCTCGAGCACCAGGCACTCGTGCGGGGCGACGTCCAGCAGCGACATCCCCTTGAGATAGATCTCGGGCGACGGCTTCGGTTGTTTCACGTCCTCGTTGCTGAGGATGAAGTCGAGGAAGGGCGTCAGCCCGGCCAGCGACATCATCAGGTCGATCGTGCCGCGGATCGAGTTGGATGCGACACCGATGCGATAGCCATCCGCCCGCAGCGTCCGCAGCGCGTAGGTGTGGAGCGGATTGGGCTGCAGGTTCGCGCGGGCGAGTTCGGCGGTGTATTTCTGCTTCATCCGACCGATGAAGCCGTGCAGGGCGACCGGCAGCCCGCACTCCTGGGATAACGTCAGCAGCTTGGTCCGCGTCGGCAGCCCATCGAAGCGATGTTCGTGATCCTGCCGGCTGATGCCGAACCCGAAGAGCCCGAGGGCCTGATTGAGCGCCTCGTAGTGCCACTCCTTGGCCTCGATGAGGACGCCGTCCATGTCGAAGATCACGGCTTTGATCGTCATGCCGCCACCCCCGCGAAGAGCTCGGGATAATCGGTGCAGACCATCAGCCGTCCACAGCCCGGCCCCGAGCCGGCTTTTTCCGCCGCCCGGCACCGCCGCAGCATCTGCCAGAGCGGGCCGTGGGGCCGGCCGTGGAGTTCAGGCGACACCACGCACACGTCCCGGCCGCGGTCGAGCCAGTGGTCGATCGTGGCCGCATCGAACCAGGTGTTGTCGAAGGCGTCGAGCCAGATGCCCGCGGCCGATTCCGCCACGGGCGAGTGCGGTTCGAGTTCGCTCAATCGCGCGAAGCAGCGCATGCCGAGGGATGCGTACGAGCGGCCATCCGGAACGGACATGTCGAAACAGAAATAATCCTCGATGCCGCGAGACTCCAACGCCTGGTGGATCGCTCCGGCGAGCCCGTCGGCCTTGACGTTGATCGCCAGCGGCGCGGTGCTTTGCAGGGCCAGGTAGCGGTCGAGAAAATCCCCGAACCGCTGTTCGCGGCCGGCCGGCATGTCGTGGCTGATGACAAGTTCGCCTAGGCAGTCCCGCACGTCCGTCTCCACGCCAAAACCCCTGTTCAGGGCGGCTTCGAGCGCCACGGGGGTGTTTCGCTCGGACCGTTCCCTCCACAGGCCACGGTGGGCCAGGATCACGGCTTCGGCGGCGGACGGCGACGGAAACACGGACCGGGCGACTCCAATGGCGACATCCGCCGACACGGCCCGGGGGAGTACTTGATCAGGGCCCCCGGCGTCCACGGGAGAATCATGGCGGCAGCCCGCCTTCCTCGACCCCACCCGAGGCCAGCCTGCCCCGCCTGCCCATTCCCGCAGATCGCCCCAGGATTGCGGCATGGGCTCTCGGCAAGGCGGGAATCGGGTCCCGCCGACAAAACAGGCGTGGAACCGTCTGGAGCGGAGAGCGCGAAGGGCACTAGACTCCCGCCATGAAGACCTTTCGACTTGCCGACATGCACGGCGGCTGGTTCGTCGGCGATTTTTCGCCCGCCGTGATCCGCACCGGCGAATTCGAGGTGGCTGTCAAGCACTATCCGGCCGGGGCCCGTGAGCCCGGTCATCACCACAAGGTCGCCGAGGAGGTGACGGTCGTGGTGACGGGACGCGTGCGGATGTGCGGCGGGATCATGGAGGCGGGAACCGTGGTGCATCTCGAGCCGGGTGAGTCGACCGGCTTCGAGGCCCTGGAAGAGACGCTGACGGTCGTCGTGAAGCGGCCCAGCGTCAGAGACGACAAATATCTCGACTGACATGCGGAAGGCACCCCGGTCATGGATGGCCGGGCCGAGAACGATCTCCGAGGCGGAAAAGGATTTCACGATGCTCCACATTGTCGTGCCGATGGCGGGGCGAGGCAGCCGCTTCACGACGGCGGGCTACACCCTCCCCAAGCCGCTGATACCCGTGCACGGCGTGCCGATGATCCAGCTCGTCGTCGCCAACCTCCGGCCGCAGCAGCTGCATCGCTTCGTGTTTCTCTGCCAGCAGGATCACCTCGACCAGTTTCCGATGGAGCAGACCCTCCGGGAGGTCGCCCCGAATTGCTGCATCGTGCCCGTCAGCGGCGTCACGCAGGGGGCCGCCTGCACCGTGCTGCTCGCGCGGGAGCAGATCGCCACCAGCGATCCCCTGATGATCGCCAACAGCGATCAATGGGTCGATTATCCGATCGACGACTACCTCGCGACGCTCGAGCACAATCGGCTCGACGGCCTGATCATGACGATGACCGCCGACGACCCGAAGTGGTCGTTCGTCCGCCCCGCCCCGGATCAGCTGATCACCGAGGTGGTGGAGAAGCGGGTGATCTCGAACGAGGCCACGGTCGGCATCTACAACTTCCGCCACGGCAGCGACTTCGTGGCGGCCGCCGAACAGATGATCGAGCACGACCTGCGGGTGAACGGCGAGTTTTACGTCGCGCCGGTCTACAACCAGCTGATCGCCGACCACCGGAGGATCTCCTACGTGAACGTGGGAGCCGAGGGGGCCGGCATGTACGGCGTGGGCATCCCGGCCGACCTGCGGCTGTTCGAGGGGCATCCCGTCTCCGCCAGGGCGCTGGAGGCGGTCGATCGCTGCCGGGTTCTGCCCCGGGCCGCCTGAGGCCCGCCACGGAGTCGATGCATGTCAACCGAGCCGCTCGCCGACGAAGGCCATCTCCGGGATCTCGCCCGGGAGCCGGGCCGACAGGTCTGGATCGGCCGCCATCCCCCCTACGACTTCGTCAGCCTGCCGCTACGGGGCTGCACGAACTTCCGCGTGTCGTCCGCGCACCATGGCCGCTACGACGTGGTCTGGTACTACGAGGAGTCGCCGGCCGATCTCCGCCCCGGCCAGCACGAGCTCGTCTTCGACGAGCTCGTGCGGCTCATCGGGGCTCGTGGCCGGCTGGTCGTGCGTGTTCCGGGGAAGATTCCGCACTTCAACATCGTCGGCCTGAAGAACCTGCTGGGCCGGCGTTACCAGACGCAGGTTTCGGTGGAGAGCGAAGCGGTGGCCGACGCGACCACGGTCGTGTTCGACGTCGAGCGAAAGGGGATCGACCGCTACCGCAGCGACGAGTGGACCTTCGCGGTGCTGACCCGGGGAACCCGCGTGTCGAACGTGGTGGAACTCTGTCGTTCGATTCGCGACCAGGATCCGGACCGCCGCCACGAGATCCTCGTCTGGGGTCCCGACGATCCGGCCTACGAACCCTACGGCGTCACCTGCCACGATCCCGGCTACCGCGATCATCTGGCGGAGATTTCCCGCAAGAAAAACGATCTCGCCTGCCGGGCCGCCCGGCCCAACCTCCTGATCGTGCACGACCGCTACCGGCTCGATCCGGGCTTTTTCACGGGCTTCGCCCGGTTCGGCTACGACTTCGACTTCGTGACCGTTCCCCAGCGCTATGAATGCGGCACGCCTTTTCCGGCCTATGTGGCGACCGACACCCATGAACTTGGCACCGGCCAACCGATCGACTGCCGCGATTACGACATGATCCGACCGGGGCAATACATCAACGGCGGCCTGATCATCGCCAAGACCGAGACCCTGCGTGACATCCGCCTCAACGACCTGCTCTTCTGGAATCAGTGGGAGGACGTCGAACTCGCACGCCAGTTCCGCCATCAAGGCCTGCCGCCGCGGGTGAACTGCTTTTCGGCAGCCACGACCCTCGGCATCGATCCCTCCTACACGAGTGGATTCCTTTCGGATTCGCCGCCCGCGATCGAGATCCGGCGGGATGTCGCCGCCATCGGTGCGGGCATCGCCCAAACGCTGCTGGCGGGAGGGAGGAAATTAGAGCAACGCATGCGTCCCATGTTCAGGCGGTTGGCCGGCAGGGCCTGAGCGGTTCGACACCATGCAGCAGAAGATCGCGATCGTCGTCGAACCGGATTTTCTCCGGCTGCACGTCGGCGTCCGCACCTATCTCCTGGCGCTGCACGCGCTGCTGTCGCGGGAGCACCGCGTCGACTGGATCGCCTTCGAACGGGAGCCGGGGGGTGAGCGGCGCTGGTTTCATCTGTTCCCGAGGCCCGAGGCCGGCCCCGACGAGCAGGCGACGGAGACGGTGTTGCAGGGCCGGCCCGAGGAGGTGTTCCGGTCCGCCGCCGGCATCTCGGGGGATGCGCCGGCCGGACGGGCCGACTGCTGGCGCACCGGAATCGGGTCCGACCTGGCCATGGAGGGCTACGACTCGATCATCATCGGAAATCCCTGGCTGGTGGACTTCGAATCGCGACTGCCGGCCTGCCGGGTGCTGGGAGTCGTCTACGACCTGGTGCCCAACCAGTACGTCTTCGCGATGCCAGGGCCGCACAAGCCGTTCGCTTTTGCCGGCGCGCACCGGCGGGGCTTCGTCCACTACCGGGATCACTGTGATGCCGTGCTGGCCATCAGTCCGCGGGCGGCCGACGACTACGCGCGGGCGTTCGGCGTTGACCACGCCCGGGTGGTGGCCTTGCCGCCCGTGCTGCCAGCCTCCTACGACACCGCGGCCCGGGCCCGCAACGAACGCCCGCCGCGGGTCGTGCTGGCGTCTCCCTTCGATCGCCGCAAGGGGCTGGCGGTCATGCCGGCCATCCTCAACGCAGCCGCGGATGCGATCGACACCGTCAGCATCTACGGCGGGGTGCGTTGCTCCAACCGGGATTTGAAGGACTTCTTCAGGGCGTTGCAGGTGCGGCATGTGGAATGGTTCCCCCAGGCCAGCGCCGCCACCGTGCACCGGCTCTTCCTGGAATCGAAGGCGCTCCTGTTTCCCTCGTTCGACGAAGGCCTCGGCCTGCCCGTGCTCGAGGCGCAGCGTTGCGGCTGCCGCGTGATGATCCGGGACAAGCCGCCGATGCGCGACCTCGCGGGGCCCGGCAGCGTGTTTCTTCCGGCGGACGAGGCCGCGGCCGGAGCGGAGTTTGCGCGGATGGTGAACGAGCCTTTCGATCACGCCGGACTCCAGGATTGGGCCCGCGCCGGCTTCGGTGGCCGGCGGGTTCTCGACGCGGTGAATGCCGTGCTCTCGAGGCCCCCGTGAGGGTGACGGTCGGGCGGGATGCCCCCTTGGAGCAAGCGGCCGGCAGACTGTGGAACGCGCCTGTCCGAGCAGGATGCGCGGATCATCGGCCGGGGACACCCCCGGCGTTTGGGCCGGCCGATCCAGTGGACGAAGGTCATGGATGACTTTGCCCACGGACGGCTAGAATCCCGGGGCGTTCACCCCCGGAGGTTGCCGTGTCATTCCAGCGCCATGCCGCTCCGCTCATCATTGCGTTCACCGTGGGCGTGGCTTCCATCGCCCATGGCGCCGAGGAGGATGCCGTGCGGAAACCGATGATGATCCCCGAGGCGAAGCTCCCCGCGGGCTTTCCGTCACCGGGCCCCGTGGGCGAGGTGATCACGAAGACATACCCCGCCCACCGGCTCGCGCGGGCGGCGTCCGGCGATCGCGGAAATGATGGCTCGTTCATGAAGCTCTTCCGGCACATCAAGCGGAACGAGATCGCGATGACCGCCCCCGTCGAAATGGTGCTGGACGAGGAGCGCGGCGACGGAGGGGGTGCCGCGACGGAATCGATGGCCTTTCTCTACGGCGACGCCCGCATGGGCGTCGTCGGGCCCGATCCGGCCGACCCGGGCGTGGTCGTGGAGGATGTGCCGCAGATGACGGTCGTCTCCCTCGGCGTCCGCGGGTCCTACGGCGAGGATCGGTTCGCGGGCTTCGTGGAGAAGCTCCGCGAATGGCTGGCGGCGCATCCGGAGTGGGTCGCCGCCGGGCCTCCCCGGACGTTCGCCTACAACAGCCCCTTCGTGCCCGGCGTCCTGAAGTACGCCGAAGTGCAGATCCCCGTCGTGCCGGCCCCAAAACCGGTCGGGCCGTAAAGTCGCCCTCTTCTTCCCCAACTGTCAGGACCGCGTTTGACTGCATTTCCGGCCCAAATCATGCCGATTTTCCTGCCATGAACCATCCTTCCCCAAGCCCCGTAGTATGGATTGCGGCCGATCGTCAACCGGCCGTTTTTCCACCGCCCCGACGGGGCAAGGAACGGCACCCATGGCACGCAAAGAATCCCTCCTGAATCTTCGCTCGATCCTCGTCAAACGGCGGGACGCGCTCCGCAGCGCGCTGGCCGGCGACCTCTCGCTCCTCAAGGAGCTCCGCAGCGAGTCCCCGGGCGACGTGGTCGATGCCGCCTATGACTCGACCCAGGACGAGATCAGTTCGCAGTTGGCCGAGGTGGAGAGCCGTGAACTGGCGAGCATCGAAAACGCGCTGGAGCGGATGAAGGACGGAAAATACGGCCAGTGCGAGGTGTGCGGCGGCCGGATCCCGATGGCCCGCCTCAACGCGCTGCCCTATGCCACGGTGTGCATCGACTGCCAGCGTGAGCTGGAGCGGTCGGGCTCCGGCGGGTTCCCGCAGCGCGCCAATGTGGAGGAGGAGGCCGGCGAGGAGACGGTGAGCGGCGAATTGGAACTCTGAAACCCGCCCGGGATATGCTGAAGCCTTCGGGCCTCTCACTTCCTGCGAGTGTTTCATGATCCGTCGTGGCTTCCCGCCGGCCGTCCTTGCCGTCACGTCCCTGCTGCTGGTCTTCGCGCATGCGGTCGCCGACGAGCCGCCGCTGACTCCCGTCGGTCCCGCAGTCGATCGCCGCACCGAACGCGTCGATCCGATGCGGACGGTGCGGATCTCGGCGGCTGAGCGGGAGCGGCTCTACGAGCAGGCGGCCCGCGATGCGGAGGTGCTCGAACTGCAGGGCCGGCAGTTGCGGCGGCTCACGGATCTGCTCCGCCCCGCCGTCGTGCACATCGACGCCACCAAGCCGATGTCACGGCCCCGCGGCGGCAGGACGACCGAGGACGAGGCCGGGTCGGGCGTGATCGCCCAGGTGGCGGGGGTGACGGCCGTGATCACCAACCGCCATGTGGTCAACCGCGCGGCCCTCGAAGACATCGCGGTCCGGCTCGACGACGGCCGCGAGCTTCGCCCCACGCGACTCTGGTCCGACCCGGGAACCGACATCGCGGTGCTGGCCATCGAGGCGGACGACCTGCAGCCTGCGCGGCTCGCCGAGGGCGACACGCTGCGGATCGGCGACACCGTGCTCGCCATCGGCAGCCCGTTCGGCCTTTCTCACTCCGTGACGCTCGGGATCGTGTCGGCCAAGGGCCGACGCGACCTCGATCTCGGCGACGGCCACGTGAAGTTTCCGGACTTCATCCAGACCGACGCCGCGATCAACCCCGGAAACTCGGGCGGTCCGCTCGTCAATCTGCGGGGCGAGGTGGTGGGGCTCAACACCGCGATCGCGAGCAACTCGGGGGGCAGCGAGGGGATCGGCTTCGCGATCCCGATCCCGATGGTGATGTTCGTGGCCCGGCAGCTGGTGGAACTCGGCACGGTGCCACGCGCCTATCTGGGCGTCGCACTCGACAAGAAGTTCGATCAGCAGGAGGCCGACCGTCTCGGCATGCTGCGGCCCGTGGGCAGTCGCGTCGAAATGGTGACCCGCGGCGCCCCCGCCGACCTCGCGGGCATCCGGCCCGACGACGTGATCCTGGAGTTCGAGGGGAAGCCGGTCGAGGATGACGACCACCTCATGAGCCTCGTCGGCATGACGCCGCTCGACAGCACGATCGAACTCGGAATCTTCCGCGACCGTGAGCGGATGGCGCTGCGGATGAAGGTCGCCAGCCGCAAGGACTTCGAGTAGCCCGGGCGAACACCCCCCGAAAGCCATCGGCTGCGGCGGATCGCCGGCCCGGAGGCCGACCGTGGACGCCGTTGTCAGGTGGCATCCGCGGCGGCGGCGAATCCCCGAAGAATGCAGTCGGTGACGGCGGTGGCGTCGCAGCCGACGAGCAGGTCGAGGTGACCGCGCTGCGAGCGGTTCTGGCGGCGATCGACGACGAGCATGCCGGCGGTGATCTCGCCGGCGGTCTCCACGTCGGCGGCGACCGTCACCCGCTCGAAGAGCTCCGGGTTCGTGGCCGCCACGAGGGCGACGACGTCGTGCAGCCAGATGCCTTCGCTGCCCAGGATCTGCCGGTGGGCCCGAAAGGCATGGGGGAGCATCTGCCGCAGCAGTTTCCCAGCCCGGGAAAACTCCCGCGGCAGCCGCTCGAGCAGGTCGAACCCGAACAGCAACTGCGATGAGGTCTCCAGCGGCACGACCGTCTTCGCGACCGGCTCGCGGATCACGTGGCGGGCCGCCTGCGGGTCACAGAAGAAGTTGAAGTCGGCCACCGGGCTCGCGTTGCCCGTCGCGTGGGCTGTGCCGCCGGAGATCACGAGGCCACCGACGAGCGCCACGATCGAGGGATCCCGCGTGAAGACGCGGGCGATGTTGGTCAGGGGACCGAGCGCGAGGATCGTGACCTCCCTCGGATTGGCCTTGAGGCATTCCCAGATCACCTTCTCGGAGGCATGGCCGCCGTGCAACTGCACCCGCGGCAGCTCGGCGCCGCCGAGGCCGCCAGGACCGTGCAAGCTGTAAGGCGTCTCGGCAGGGACGACGTCGGCCGGGGCGACGCCGAACCTCGGCAGCCGGGGCGGATCGAGGAACGACACCAGCGACTGGACGTTGGCGGTCGCCTGCTCCGCCCCGACGCTGCCCCCCACCGCCGTGACGGCCAGCACCTCGAGTCGTGGGTCGAAGAGGGCCAGGAGCAGGGCCACGGCGTCGTCGATGCCGGGGTCGCAGTCGATGATCACCTTGCGGGGCTGCAAAACGCTCTCCGGTGCGGGCGTGAGGTAGGCTTTGGGGATGCCGGGGACGGACGGCCCGTCCGACCTGCGGTGAAATCCTAACGGAAAACGGCCGATCGGGCCCCCCTCCGGATCGCCGAGGCTGCATTCACGTGGCTCACGACAACGACACTGACTTCCGGCGGCCACTCGCGGAACTCGCCTCCTCGACCTCGATGCTCCGCGCGGGCCACCACGCCGCGCGGGAGGATGTCAGCCGCCTGATCGGGGCCGTGCTGGCCGGAGAAATCGAGCCCGCGGCGTTCGGCGAATGGCTCGTGGCCCTCGCCGACCTCGGCGAATCCGCGGCGGAGATCGCCGGCGTGGCCATGGCCCTGCGGAAGTGCATGCTGCCCGTGCCGCGGCGGGGCCGCGCGGCGACGGCCACCGTCGCCGACACCTGCGGCACCGGTGGCGACGGCTCCGGATCGTTCAACATCTCGACCGCGGCGGGCATCGTGGTCGCCGCGGCGGGGCAGCCCGTGGCCAAGCACGGCAACCGCGCGATCTCGAGCCGCACCGGGTCGGCAGACGTCCTCGAACGGTTGGGGGTGAGGATCGACGCCGATGCGACGACGAGCGGCCGCTGTCTCGCCGAACTCGGTCTCTGCTTCTGCCTCGCGCCGACGCATCATCCGGCGATGGCCCGCGTCGGCCCGCTCCGCCGTTCATTGGCGCGGCCGACCGTATTCAACCTCGTCGGCCCGCTCTGCAACCCGGCCGGGGCCACCGTGCAGGTGATCGGGGTGGGCCGACCATCGGCCCGCGAGCCGATGGCCGAAGCCGCCCGGCTGCTCGGTGCCGAACGAACGCTGGTGGTCTCAGGCCGGATCGGCACCGACGACTCGAGGGCCTTCGACGAAGTGAGCCTGTTCGGCCCCACGGACGTGCTCGACGTGGCCGCGACCGGGATCTCACGATCGCAATGGAAGCCCGAGGACTTCGGCCTCGAGACACTCCCCGCATCGGCAACCGCCGAACTCGACGTCGCCGGGCCCGGGGAGAGCGCGGCGGCGATCCGCGACGTGCTCTCCGGATCCCGCGGCCCGCGCCGCGACGTGGTCGTGCTCAACGCCGCGGCGGTGCTCTGGGCCGCGGGCCGGGCCGCCGACAAGCCCGCCGCCCGCGGGATGGCCGAGGCGGCGATCGACTCGACCGCCGCCACCCGCCTGCTCGAACGATTCGCCACGATGTCGCACGAGACAGCCCCCTCCTGACCGCGGACTGTCGCGGGGGATCGCCCCGACCCGCCGGAACGCCCGCGGATCGTGCCTGGGCTCAGATCCTGCGTTCTGCCTGGGTGCTCCGCAGGTGGATGGTCTTTCGCGAGAGGTCGTGATGGGCCTCGATGAACCTGACGGTGCCGCTCTTGGCCCGCATGAGCACAGAGTGGGTCGTGGCCACGGTGCCGCGAACGCTCACGCCCTCGAGGAGCGGGCTCGTGCTGATGCCCGTGGCCGCGAAGACGATGTGGTCCCCGCTGGCCAGGTCCCGCGACATGAACTGCGTGTCGAGCCGGTCACCCCAGCCGATGCTCACGAGGTGGCTCCGCTCGGCCTCGTCCCGCGGCCAGATTTTCGCCCGCATTCCGCCGCCGAGGCACCGCAATCCGGCGGCGGAGAGCACCGCCTCGGGGGCGCCGCCGATGCCGAGGTAGAGGTCGATGTCGCTGGTCATCATCGCCGGCGCGACGGCGGCGGCGATGTCACCGTCCTGGATCATGCGGAGCGCGGCCCCCTTACGGCGGATCTCCTCGACGAGCGGCTGGTTCCGTTCCCGGTCGAGGATGCAGACCATCACGTCGCGGACCTCCTTGCCGAGAATCCGGGCCGTGGCGTCGATCAACTCGTCGATCGGAGCATCGACGTCGATGGGCAGTTTCGGGTCGCGGATCCACGCCTTCCGCACGGCCAGCGGATAGGCGAGCTTCTTCATGTAGAAGGCAGGAATGTCGAGCAGGCACGGCGAATCGGCCCCGTCGGCATGGGCCGCGGCGATGCAGGAGAGCGAGTTGGGCATTCCCTTGGCGACGTTGGTGGTGCCGTCGATGGGGTCGAGCGCGATCTCGAACCGCGGGGCGCCCTCCCGCCAAGAGCCGACTTTTTCACCCTTGAAGAGCCCCGGTGCCTCGTCCTTGATGCCCTCGCCGATCGTGATCTCCCCCCGCATGTCGATCAGATCGAACATGCCACGGATCGCGTCGCAGGCGGCGGCGTCGGCGAGTTCCTTCTGTCCCTTGCCGAGCCAGCGGAGCGTGTTGAGGGCCGCGATTTCGGTGGCACGGAGGAAGTCGAACTCGATCTGCCGCTCGATGTCGGAAGGTTGATGGTTCATAGAACCCCTACGGTAGCCGGGCGGCCATGATGAAAGGGGCATCATAGCCTTCGGGTCGATGGCAACGACGCTCGCGCAGGTGACGGCTTTCCGCCAGGCGGCGGAACCGCGACGAAACCCCGTTTCACCGGCCGATGATCCTCGCATCCTGCTCAGGCGGACATGGTCCAGATTCTGCTCGGTCCGGACCGTGCCGCCAGATTTTGCTACGTGAGCGGAATCTCGAGGCCGTCGTGTGCAAACGCCACGCCCGGCGGCAGCGTCGCCGAGGCTGACGCATGCCGCACGTCGTGCGACATGTGAATGAGCAAGGTCTGCTTCGCGGCCGAGCGGGCCGCCACGGCGAGAGCCTCGTCGATCGAGAGATGCGTCGGGTGCCGCGACGGCCGCAGGCAATCGAGCACCAGCACGTCGAGGCCCTCGAGCAGCGGCCAGGTCTCGTCGGGAATCCCGTTGGTGTCGGTGCAGTAGGCCACGTTGCCGAAGCGAAAGCCGAGCACGTCAGACACGCCGTGCCGCAGCCGCAGCGGCAGGACACGCGCTCCCAGGAGTTCGAAAGGCACCGTCGAGATCCGCTCGAACACGATCTTCGGCACGCCGCCACCCGGCGGGGGCGTCGCGGAGAAGGCGTAGTCGAAAGCCCGCCGGATCCGGGTCTCGACCCGTTCTTCGCAATGCAGCGGGATGGCACGGCCGGTCGCGAAGCAGAGCGGCCGCACGTCGTCGAGACCGTAGACGTGGTCGACGTGATCGTGCGTGTAGAGCACCGCGTCGATCCTGCCGATCCGCTCGCGGAGGAGCTGCGCGCGGAGGTCGGGAGTCGTGTCGATCAGCAGGTGTCCGTCGGGGAGCCCGAGCAGCACGCTCGTTCGGGTGCGCTTGTCTCGCGGATCGTCGCTTGCGCAGGTGTCGCAGCCGCAGCCCACCAGCGGCACGCCGACGCTCGTGCCGGTGCCCAGGAAGAGCAGCCTGCCCGTCAGATCGCGACCCACGCCGAGCGGTGGTTTCACGGGCGCGGGGAGCTGATGGTCGGTCGGCGGCATGCGACGGATTATCGGGTGGATCGGCCGGCCGCACCATTGGCGCACCCGGAACCAGCCTCCAGACAGCCTTGACCCCCGCGACGTCCGACCGCGAGAATCAGAAAGTCGCAGGCCCGCCTGCCCCAGTCGCCCGCCGCCCGGCTCCGCCCGGCGGAGGTTTGCCGCTGCGCCAATCCCGCACCACACTCCCCAGCCCCCGGTTCATTTCCTATGGAACAGCTCGAACGCCTCTGGGAAACCATCTCCAACGGTGCCGCCGGTGCGGGCACCCGCCTGGAGCGGTTCCTGACCGGCCTGTTCGGCTCCTCGAACGCCCGCTATCTGCGGCGGCTCGAGCCCAAGATCGACGCCATCAACTCGCTCGAGCCGAAGTATCAGGCGATGAGCGATGCGGAGCTCCGGGGCCAGACGGCCGAGTTTCGCCGGCGGCTCGCCGCCGGCGAAACGCTCGACGACATCCTGGTCGAGGCGTTCGCCGTCTGCCGCGAGGG
>SXWC01000174.1 GCA_005789975.1 Planctomycetaceae bacterium | reverse complement strand
CCGCTCGGCGCGACGGTGCAGCTCGAGGTGCTGACCGGCCTGACCACGTGGAACGGCCGGGGCGGCGTACCCGCGTTCCGCCCCGTTCCCCGCGGCCTCGAGGTGAACCTCCAGCTCGGGGGCGTGCCGGTGCCCGGGTTCTATCTCCGCGTGGGACAGTTGACCGACCGCGCCGTGCCACCGCAGGTCGGCCAGATCCGCCGCCCCCTTTCGCTTGCGGCTTCCGACGGCCAGCCTCTCGAACGGCGGATCGCCGTCACGATCGGCACCGGTGGCGTGGCCGACCGGTTCGCGAAGCCGGGCGCCGCCCCAGGGCTGTACGCCTTCACGGGGCTGCTCTCGATCGGCGGCGTCGAGACCGTCCGCCCCTCGCAGCCGGTGACCTTCGTGTTCCGCGTCGGCGCGGTACCGGACGCCGCGGTGCAGGCCGCCATCGCCTCGTTCTCGTCTCCCGCAAGCGGTCCGGCAGCCGTGCTGGCCATGGCGGCCCGGTCGGCCGGCATCGACCGGCCATTCAGCAACGCGATCCTGGTCACGGTCGACTATTCCGCGCCGGTCACCGTGTCGCGGCGGTCGCCGCAGCTGCCGATCTTCGTCGGCGGCGTCCGCCGGCTGGCGACGCTGCCCGTGGATGCCCCACGGACCGATGTCCGGCAACTCACGTTTTCCTATCCCATGCCCGGCGACGTGAACGAGGGCACGGTGATCGACATCGGTACGTCGCTGCTGATGCCGCCCGGGGCGACGATCCGCACCACCGGCGGAACGTCCGCAGTGACGAGCCTCCCCACCTCGGGCAGTCGGGGCATTCCGCTGGAGTTTCAGGCGGCCATCGCCCACGTCTCGGCCGACATCACGCGGAACACGGTCTTCCGGGCCGGCACCACGTACGTGATCACGACGGAAGTGCACGTCACCGCGGGCACCACGCTCACGATCGAGGACGGCGTCCGAGTGCTGATCCGTAACGGCTACATCGCGGGGCGGAACCTCACGGCCGCGGCGCTCGTCTTCGACTCGGGCTCGCGGCTCCGGGCGGGGACCGTCTCCTTCACCGCCTCCGACGCCGTCGACAGGCCGACCACGACCGCCCTGAACGGCGGCGTCTTCTTCTGCGGTGCCTTCCGCAGCGGCTCGATGGACAACATCAGCAGCCGGTCCGGCGTCGGCGTCCGCAACTCCTCCTTCGTCGCCACGCGGATCGACTGCTCCTCCCTCGGCCGCCCCGACCCGCGGGGCGGTGACGCCGACAACACCGACGACATCAATGGCATCACCGTGATCGGCGTGGGGCCGAACGAATGGCGGGTCCGCCACGTCTCCAGCACGAACGCGGGGGACGACGGCTTCTGCGTCACCAACTCGAGCATCAGCCTGGCCTCGCTGACGGTGGTGAACCCTGTCGAGGACGGCCTCAACGTCACGAGCAGCCTCGTCGAGGTGACCGGCAACTGCACGGTCGCGATGACGCGGAGCACGGCCCCCGACCGCGAGCTGTTCGACCTCGAGACCGATAACGGCCCGTCGCGCGTCGTGTTCCAGCGGCTGGCGGCGATCGACCTGCGGGGCTACTGGGGCGACCGGTACGACGAGGTCCGCCTCTCCTCGTCCGACATGCCGCAGCCCAACCCGCTTCGGAAGGAATGGTACGAATACGTGGGCACTCTCAAGAAGGGCCCGGCGACGGTGTATTCGTTCAACGCTGACTGAATTCACCGCTGCACGGCCATCCCGGCCCGTGCAGCCTGATGGGCTTCGCGGCATCCTGCGGCGGAGCCAAGCGAAGTGCGTGTCCGCATCGCTCACGCGATTGCGGCTTCCTGGAGCCGGAATTCGAGCTCGGGGCTGCCCGTGACCCGGGAGCCGGCGTGAGCATCTTCTGCGATACTGTGCCCGACCGCCCTTCGCGCTGGAGCGGCTCTCCGTGCTCCGCGGCGAAGACGGCCGCATCACCTGCGTCCGCTATGTGCTCCTCTGACACAAGGCGGCCAACTGGGTCGGCCCGGGGCGCGGGCGCAAGTCCACGCGGCCGGGCGTTAACGGCGTCGTCGAACTCTCGCCGTTTGACTTCTTGGACCGGCTGGCCGATCTCGTGCCGCCGCCGCGGAAGCACCGGCATCGCTGTCAAGGGGTGTTCGCCCCGAATCACAAGCTCAGGCCTGCCGTCACGGCTCATGACAAAAGCGAATGTCGGCAAGCGGCGTGATGCCGCGACTGGTGGGCATGCGTTCGACGGACATGCGGCGGGCGGGGATACCACCGGCGACCGCTGCGACTCATGCGACAAACCGCCCCCCCCACGACACCTCCCGGATTGCGTGGGCCAAACTCATGGCCCGCGTGGGCGAGGAGTTTCCGCTCGAGTGCCCGGGGTGTGGTGGCGACATCCGGCTCATCGCGTTCATTACCGAGCCGGGGCCGATCCGGTAGATTCTGGCACATCTCGGCGAACCGCTCGAACAACCGCCCGTCGAGCTGCCCGACATCGACATCCACAGCCTCGGAGGCATTCCATGCCACAGTGCAGACGGCCCGCGAGAAGAGCGGTTTCAAGGCTTACCTGCCCCCTAAAACGGCACCACATCCAGAGAGAAAGTATGACCAGAATCGCCCGACCACGACTCCCAACAATGGCGGCGTGTTCATCCTCGGCACCTCGCGGAGCTGCTCCAAGGATGGCATCTCTGTCGACACGTCGGCCGCCTCCGGCCGCTCCTCATTCATGGCCGACCTGCTCATTTTTGATTCGCTGGCCCGCAGCGACCCGCGGTACGGCGACAGCGATTTGACCGACGACATCGACGCCGTCTCGCTTCTGGGCCTAGACATGACGGAGTGGCGGGTGAAGGCCGTCCGCCCCCAGAACTCGGACGACGACGGTTTTGATGTCACCAACTCCGCCGTCGCTCTCGATTCGCTGACTGTGGTGAACCCCGCCGAGGACGGCCTGAACGTCACCAGCAGCACCGTGCAAATCCGCCGATCGCTGACGGTGGCGATGTCGCCAAGAATCTCGTCCGACCGCGAGCTCTTCGACCTCAAGGTCGACGACGGTGGTGCGCGGATCTCGATCAACCGCCGTGCCTACGTCGACCTCCGCGGCTACTGGGGCAGCGTCTTCGACGAGGTGAATCTCGACTCTCTGGACATGCCAGCGCCGCCGTGACGGGGCACCACGAGCCTATGGTATGTCTACGTCGGCACGCTGTCCCGCGGACCGGCCCTCGTCTATTCGACGATCGCCGACTGATCGACCCTCCCGCTCGGCAACAGCCGCAAATCCGGCGGGACGATCGTGGCGGCCAACTGCTTCGACAGCCCTGAACAGTTGGATGCATGGGTGTGCGGGAATAAGCCAATTACCCGTTCGGATAGTTCGGCTATTCCCGCCGGCTTGTGCCCGCGAAAACAGCGGTGTTTTCGTCATCCGCAACCGCGGCGGGCGAACTCACGAGCCTGGGCCCGCCGGGTGGAGTGGCTCTCCAAAAGATAGACGCCGCGACCGACCATCCATTGAGCCAGCGACACGCGCAGATGGCGAGCGCGGCCGTCGGGCCGCCGCTCGTAGAGTGTGAGGATAACCGTGCCGTCGGGCATGTATCGCACATGCCGCACCGGCCGGTCGTTGAAAGTGGTGATTTTCACCGTGGAACCTTTCGTGAAAAAAAGACGGCAGGAGCGGCACCCGAAGGCGCCGCCCCTGCCGTGATGAACCTCGATACAGCCGCCGGCTCAAATGCACAGCGGCGCTTGCCGCCGACTGGCGGAATGAAGATGATGTCGACGGACGCGTTGAACCTGCTTTCGACCCGGTGAAGCTATGCCGACTCTTTACGTGGAAACGTCAATCGTCAGCTATCTTCGTGGGCGACCGAGTAGTCAGGTCGTTGCTGCGGCGCGGCAACTGTTGACGCAACGGTGGTGGGGTGCAGAGCGGGCGAACTACGAGCTCGTTACCTCGCAGTACGTGCTCGACGAGGCGGCGGATGGTGATTCAACGCTCGCCCAGAGTCGACTCGAGGCGCTCGCAGGTGTCCCTATCCTGCCTGTTGAAGGGGCAATCCTGGACATCGCCGAAGAGATCCTGCGAAAGGCGATTCTGCCACGATCGGCGAGTGTCGACGCCTTGCATATCGCCATGGTGGCTCATCACCAGGTAGACTACCTGTTGACGTGGAACTGCACGCATATCGCGAATGCCCGAATCCTTCCCAAGGTTTTTGGCGTACTGGACAGCGCGGGACTTGCGAGGCCGATCATCTGCACGCCGGAGGAGTTGCTGAACGATGACACAGAAATCTCCTGATCGCGACACGACGATCGAGGACATTCACGCGACTCGGCGACGCATCGCGGAAAAGTTTGGACACGATCTCGCCGCCATCGTCGAGGACGCCCGGAAGCGGCAAGCCGCCTCCGGCCATGAAATCTGGCGACCGAAGCCGAAGCCATCGGCGGCGTCCCCGAGTTCCTGACGTCAGGAAGCCCGACGGCGTTTGCCGCCGCCCTTGCGGTCGCCCGCCTTTAGCCAGTGCTTGCTGCACCACTGCGGCACATG
>SXWC01000022.1 GCA_005789975.1 Planctomycetaceae bacterium | reverse complement strand
GTGACCCTTCCGATTTTTTTGGAAGTTGACCAGATCTACCACATGGCTTGCCCAGCAGCGCCTGGGCATTATCAATTCAATCCGATCAAGACAATCAAAACCTCGGTTTTGGGCTCAATCAACATGCTCGGAATGGCCAAGCGATGCGGCGCCAGAATCCTGCTTGCGAGCACCAGCGAAATCTACGGCGATCCGCACGTCCACCCCCAACCGGAAAGCTATTGGGGCAATGTGAATCCGATCGGTATCCGATCGTGCTACGACGAAGGGAAACGTGTCGCAGAAACGCTGTTCATGGATTACCACCGTGCCAACGGCGTCAACGTGCGGATCGTGCGGATCTTCAACACGTACGGGCCGCGGATGCATCCCTTCGACGGCCGCGTCGTCTCCAACTTCATCCGCCAGGCGCTGGCGGGCGAACCGATCACGATCTTCGGCTCGGGGGCCCAGACCCGCAGCTTCTGCTACCGTGACGACCTCGTCGAAGGCATGCTGCGGATGATGAACGGCCCCGACGATTTCATCGGGCCGGTGAACATCGGCAATCCGGGCGAGTTCACCATCCGGCAACTCGCCGAACTGACGGTCGAACTCACGGGATCGCGTTCTCAACTGATCGAGAAGCCCCTGCCCGTCGATGATCCGGAGCGGCGGCGGCCCGACATCACGCTGGCGAAACAGCATCTCGGCTGGGAGCCCACGGTTCCACTCCGCGAGGGGCTGGCCAGGACGATCGAGTGGTTCAAGTCGGTGAGGATCGCGGACTTCCGCGCCCCGACGCCCAACTACTGACCCGGGTGGCCGTGCCTCACGTTCGTGAACGCGACGACGGCGACGGCCGCCAGTCCTGCCGCGATGCCGACGCAGTCGTAGGCCCAGTCGAGCGGCTCCGCCGACCTGCTGAACAGCGGCTGCGTGACCTCATCGACGACACCGAAGGCCGCCATCACGGCCCCGAGCAAGCAGGCTGTCCACACCTTCCAACGGCCCGACACGACGAGCGTCGCGCCGGCGAGCGTTGCCAGCGCCGCATAGGCGAGGAAGTGGAGCGTCTTGTCGGACGGGGCGTTCGGGCCGAGGAGTTCCTCCGGCCGAGGGTAGTGCGTGGCGAACACGAGGACGGCGGCGTAGGCCGCGGTGCACAGAGCGAGCCCCTGATGCATGCGGGAGGGGCGGGGAGCAGATCCTGGGATTGGCATCTCGGGTCCGCGTGAAGAAGGAGCGGGTGTACGGCGGAGTCTCCCTGCCCCGACAGAATACAGGGTTTTTTGCTCTTCGCCGACCCGGAACCTTCCGCTACCCTCCCGCCCCCATCCGACCACCCGCTTTGGAGGCACGCCCCATGAATCGCCAGGAACTGTCGGCCGTCGTCCACGAACTCCTCGAAAAGGAAACCGGCGAGACCTACACCGGCCTGCAGGATTCGACCTCGCTTCGTGAAGGGCTGAACCTCGATTCGCTCGACATGGCCGGGCTCGTGCTCCACATCGAGAGCCGGTTCGGCATCCAGATCGAGACCGAACTGCTGGAGGACATCACGACCGTGGGCGACATGCTCGACGTGCTCGATCGCAAACTCGCCGCCAAGGCCGGCAGCCAGGCTGCCTGACGTTCGCCGTGACCGACCTCGTCGCTCCGACTCTCTCGCCCGCGAACCGGGACCGTTGCACGATGCCTGCACCACCCCCGATCCCCCGTCGGCCCGTCTGTGCGATTCGCTGCCATGCCTCCTTCGAGGCTCGGTACTCCGACATCACCGCGCTCCGCGACGAGCCGTCGCCACCCCCCGCACCGCCGCTGCCCGCGAGATTCCTCCGCCACTGCGACGAGCACACGGTCGTGGCGGTACGCGCCGTGCTGGCGGCCATCTCGACGCTCTCCCCGCCGATCGATTTCACCCGCTGTGGCGTGATCGCGGCCCCCTGCCAGGCGGGGCGGATCGCCACCGCGCGATCGCTCGCCCAGCTTCGCGTCGGCGGCGGTGTCATGGTCTCGCCCCACCTCGTGCCGCAGTGCTCGCTCCATTCGCTCGCCGGAGCGTTGAGCGTGGGGCTCGGGATGCACGGGCCGCACTTCGGCGTGGGGGGCGGTCCCGATGCCCTGTCCGAAGGACTCTTCGCGGCCCTCTCGCTCTTCGAGTCGGGGGCGGCCGCGGGATGCGATGCCGCCTGGCTCATCGTCACGGAATGGGCGGCCGAACCGGTGCTCGACGCCACCGGCGCACCGACCGACGATCCCGTCTGCCGGGCGCTGGCGATGCTCGTCGCTCCGGCCGCCGTGGCCCATCCGGCCCAGCTCACGCTCGCGCTGCATGCGGCCACAGACGGGGTGGCTTCTGCCCGGGGCGATCTTGCCTCGTTCACCCGTGCCCTCGAGATGTGCGCGTCGGGCTCGGCGCTCGCGGCCTGGTCCTTGACCTGCCCCTGGGGTGCCCAGATCCGCGTGGCCGCAGGGCCGCTCGCTCGTTCGAAGCCCGGCATGCCCCTGAGGGCCGCGGCATGAACGCACGCGACCATCGCCGCCGGGATCCCGTGGTCGTGACGGGCATCGGGGCGGCTTCTCCCCTGGGCTGCGGTTTCGACGAGATCGCCGACAACCTGCTCGCTGGCCGCTCGGGCGTGCGGGCGATCGACCCCGGCCGGCATGCGCGGGAGGCCGTGCAGTTTGCCGCCCCGGTCACCGAAATCCCCGTCCCCCCGCCGGGCGTCTGCGGCCTCACGACGGAGGAGTTTCTGTCGCTCGATCGACTCGAGCGACTCTGCCTCGGGCCGCTCGCCGCGGCGCTGGCCGATGCCGGCCTGCCGTGCGGCGATGGGCCCAGGATCGGGCTCGTTCTCGGGCTGGGTGCGGAGCATCTCAAGACCTGGGAACTCGACTTTCTCGACGGTGGCGACCGGGTCTTCAGCGCCTCCCGCGAACGGACGCTCGTGCACACCCTCGCAGGCCGGCTCGATCTTGCCGGCCCCGCCGTGACGGTGGCCGCCGCCTGCGCGTCGAGCGGCTACGCGCTGGCGATGGGCCGCACCTGGATCGAATCCGGCTGGGTTGACGCCTGCCTGGTGGGGGGCTGCGACATCCTCAGCCCCACGGCGATCGCGGCGTTTTACAACCTCCGGGCCCTGTCGCGGCGGAGCGACGATCCCGCCAGGGCATCGCGGCCCTTCGACGGCGATCGGGACGGCTTCGTGATGGGCGAGGGCGGGGCGTTCTTCGTGCTCGAGCGGAAGTCCGAGGCCCGCGGCCGGGGGGCACGGATTCGCGGCGAACTCGCCGGCGTCGGCATGTCGAGCGACGGTGTCCACATGGTGATTCCGAGCGCCGATCCCGTGAATGCCGCCGCGGCGATCGTCGCGGCGCTCGACGACGCAGCCCTCGGCCCCGACGAGGTCGACTACATCAACGCGCACGCTGCGGGCACGCCCGTGGGGGACGTCGCCGAGGCCGGCGCCATCCGCATGGCGCTGGGTGACGCGACCGACAGCGTGCCGGTGAGTTCGACCAAGAGCGTGTCGGGCCACATGATCAGCGGCGCCGCGGCCTTCGAGGCGTTGGCCTGCCTTGTCGCGATCGAACGGCAGACCGTCCCCCCCACGGTGAACCTCGACCACCCCGACCCGCAATGCCGGCTCGATCATGTGCCCCTCGTCGCCCGCCCCCGTCGGGTGCAGGTCGCCGCGAGCAACTCGTTCGGCTTCGGCGGTTCGAACCTCTGTCTCGTGTTCCGCGCCGCCTGAGGGTCGCGGCCGCTCAAGATCCCCCCGCACTCCCCGACATGCCTTCCCGACAGGAGCCCCCCGCCATGACGAAGCACAGCCCGCCGACCGACCTCGCCACGATCGATGCCCTCCTCTCGCACCTCGTCGATCACTGGCATCACTTCGAGCCCGACCACTCCGAGGAGGAGCTCCGGGGCAGAATCTGCGACCTGCACCGCTACAACTTCCTGCTCTGGCACGAGGAAGACATCGCCCGCTCGCCCAACGTCACCGACGGACGCATCGCCCAGGTGAAACGGGCGATCGATCGCTACAACCAGCTCCGCAACGACTGCATCGAGAAGGTGGACGATTGGCTGATCGCGGAACTCGCCGGCCGTGGCATCGTGGCGGCTTCGTCGGCACCGGCCGCCACCGAGACTCCCGGCGCCGCCATCGACCGGCTCTCGATCCTCGAGTTGCGCCGCTACCACATGCGGGAGCAGATCGAGCGGAAGGATGCGACACCGGAGCACGTCGAGAAGGCGGCGGGGCGGCTTGCGATCCTCGATCTCCAGCGGCAGCATCTGGTCGATTCGACCGACCGGCTGCTCGCCGAGATCTTCGCCGGCGAGCGGCCCTTGCGGGTCTTCCGCCAGATGAAGATGTACAACGACCCGACGATGAACCCGTATCTCTACAAGGCGGCCACGAAGGCCGCATGATCCGCACGTCAGGGGCGGGCGAGGATCATCCGCAGGTCGGCCACGTTGGTGCCGGTCGGCCCGGTGCGGATCAGGCCGCCCGCGGCGGCGAGCAGCGGGTGGGCGTCGCACCGGCCAAGGGCGCTCTTCACGCCGCGCCGCCGTCCGGCCACCAGGGCCGCCACCCCGGCATCCACCACGCCTCCGGCGGCGTCGGTCGGCCCATCCTCGCCATCAGTGCCGATGCTCGCCACCGCCAGCCCCGGAGGCCAGGCGCCGTCCCAGGCGGCGAGCGTTGCCAGGACCGTTTGCTGATTACGGCCGCCACGGCCGTGATCGCGCGGCAGGACGACCGTCGCCTCGCCCCCTTCGACGATCGCCCGCGGGCGACCGTCCGCCGCAGCCGCATCCACGAGCCGCGCCGCATCCCGCGCGAGACGGCCGCCCACGTCATCGGCAGACTCTTCTCCGGCAGCGGGCGGTCGCACGGCCGTGTCGTAGCCGAGCCGGCGGGCCATCGCGGCCGCGGCCTCGACCGCCGTGGCGTTCGTGGCGAGCAGGACATGGCTCACGCGGCAGCCCAGCGGCGTCGTCCAGTCGCCGCCGGAGGCCCCACACGCGGCCGGTGTCGTCGCCGCCGCCTCCCGCTCGAGCAGCCGCGTGATCGCCGGATCGATGTCGAGGCACGCATGCCTTTTCAGCACGCCGAGGGCGGCGGCGGGCTCGGCGTTGACCGGCATGCAGGGCCCCGACGCGATCAGGTCGAGAGGGTCTCCGATGATGTCGGAGAGCACGAGCGTCACCAGCCGACCGGCCGGGCACGCCCGGGCCAGGCCTCCGGCCTTCACCAGGCTGAGCGACCGTCGCACGGTGTTGAGGTCGCGGATGCCGGCACCGGCAGCCGAGAGCTCACGGGCAAGCGCGATCATGCCGGCCAGCGAGACGCCATCGCGCGGCTCTTCGACGAGCGCCGAACCACCGCCCGTGACGACCACGATCGCCAGGTCGCCGGGGGTGAGTTCGGCGAGCATGCCCCGCATCTCCCGGGTGGCCGCGACGGCCGCCTGAGTCGGCAGGTTCGCCGCCCGGGGGCGGGTTTCGCGGACCTCGACATGGCCCAGCCGCCGGCCAGAACCCTCGGGCACGCTCACGAGACCGGCCAGGGGAAGGCCCTGCGAGATCGCCGGCGCGAGCACCCGCTCGACCGCGGCGGCGACACCGGCGGCCGCCTTGCCGCCCCCCACCACGAGCACCCTGCCGCGCAGGGGCACGGGGGCCGTCCACGCGCCGCCGGCGATGAGGAGTCCACCATCGGCGAGCGTCAGCCTCGAAAGCACGAGCGACTCCGGCTGCACGGCGTCGACCGCGGCGCTGCGGATCCGCAGGACATCGGCCCGAATCGCTGCGGGAGTCATTCGTCGCGCGGCAGAGGAAAGTTTTTGGGGTCGAATCGCGAGAGGTCGATGCCGCCCCGCGACTCCTCCTCGAGGAGTTTCAGCCGCATCTCGAGCCGCTCGATCCGGCGGGCGAGCAGCGCGGGAGATTCCGCCGAAGGGGACTGGGGCATGACCCGCGGCACGGACGGATAGCCGAGCTGGCGTTGCAAGGCCGCGAAGAAGAAGAGCGGATCCTTGCCGCGATTGGCCCGCGCGATCCGCCCCTCCTTCTCGCCGAAGAGGATGGCCCGATCGGGCTCCGGGGCGACCCGGCCCGAAAGGGTCGCGTCCCGCCGACCGATCCGCCAGTACTCCGGACTCCGCACGAAGACCAGGTCGGCCAGATCGATCAGTCCGACCTGCCGCGACACCGTCTCGATCCACGCCTTCCACTCGGCGTCGAAGATGTCGTCGCCGGCGACCGCGCCGAGTCCCCGCGCATAGTCGAGACGGTTTCGTGACAGGCACTCGAAGCGATAGAGAAAGAGCCCCTGCGGCGACGCTCCCTCGCCGCGGTAGGCCGCCTCGCGTTCGAGCATCGCCAGGGCCGTCCGCATGTCGAACCGCCCTCCCTCCTGTTCGGCGGCGGCGATCACGAACGTCTGGAAGTCGGTGAAGTAGTGCCGCAACCGGGCCATGGCCGTGGAGAGCGTGCCGACCAGCCTCAACTCCCCCGCGAGGTAGTCGAGCGCCATCGGCAGTTTCGACGTGGCGAGCACCTCCTGTCCGATCGCGACGAGCGCCTCCTGGGCGGCGATCCCGGCGGTGATCCGCTCGGCGAACGACCGAAACAGGTAGGCCTGTTCGATGTATTCCTCACGGTCGAGCATGGGGGCTCCGGATTCGCCTTGCTGGGGAGGCGTGCCGCGGCTCTCCGCCACGGCCGCGGCCCGCCTGCATCCTATAATGGAGGCGGTCATACACAGACACCCTCTCCCGACGGATCGCATGCCCACACGTTTTTCCACCATCGAGGCCGCCGTGGCCGCCATCGCCCGGGGCGACGTGGTGATCGTCGTCGATGCCGAAGACCGCGAGAACGAGGGCGACTTCGTCTGTGCCGCGAGCCATGCGACGACGGAAATCGTCAACTTCATGATCCGGGAGGGCAGGGGGCAGGTCTGCATGCCGATCCTGCCGGAGGTGGCCAAGCGTCTCGAACTGCCGATGATGGTCGAGTCGAACTCGACGCCCCTCGGCACGGCCTTCACGGTCCCGGTGGACCACCGCTCGGCGCGGACCGGCATCACCGCCGCCGAGCGGGCCCTGGCGATCACCACGATCCTCGATCCCGCGAGCGTGCCGTCCGACTTCGTCCGCCCCGGCCATCTCTTCCCGCTGGTGGCCAAGGAGGGGGGCGTGCTCCGCAGGGCCGGCCACACCGATGCCGCCGTCGACCTGGCGCGGCTCGCCGGCCTGCCCCCGTCCGGCGTGCTCTGCGAGATCCTCGACGAGTCCGGCAATCGCGCCGACCGGGAGGGCCTTTTCGCCCTGGCAGCCGCGCACCGCCTCGAGATCGTCTCCATCGAGCAGTTGATCCGGCACCGCCGCACCCGGGAGCAGCTCGTGGACCGGATCGCGGAGGCGGACCTGCCGACGAAGTGGGGCCGCTTCCGGATCATCGCCTACGGCGTGAAGTTCGAGTCGCAGCAGCCTCTCGTGCTCGTCATGGGCGACCTGACGGCATCGGCCGCTCCCTTGGTCCGGCTGCACTCGTCGTGCTTCACGGGCGACCTGCTCGACAGCCTGCGGTGCGACTGCGGCGACCAGCTCCACATGGCGCTCGACATGATCGGTCGCGAGGGCTGCGGCGTGCTCGTCTACCTGCCGCAGGAAGGGCGGGGCATCGGTCTGGTGGAGAAGATCAGGGCCTACCAACTGCAGGACCAGGGGCTCGACACCGTCGAGGCGAACCTGGCGCTCGGCTTCAAGGCCGATTCCCGCGACTATGGCGTCGGCATCCAGCTGCTCAAGGACCTGGGGCTGCGGCAGGTCCGGCTGCTCACCAACAATCCCAAGAAGACAGACGCCTTCATTTACGGCGGCTTTGACCTCGAGGTGGTGGATCAGGTGCCGATCCTGCCGCCGGTCCACGAGTTCAACGAACGGTATCTCGCCACCAAGCGTGAGAAACTGGGACACCGGTTTCCCGACTGAGTCGCCGCTGGCTCGGCGACCGCGAAAGTTGACCCCGCTGCTGCCGAGGCCTTAGCATCGGGACTTTCCTGCGCTCGGGAGGCTCCGATGCCCTTCAACCACCCCGCGGCGGCCGCGGCCGTAGACGGTCGGCGGTCCGCCGTCCTTGGCTGGCCGGGCATGGCCTGTCTGGCGGTCCTGGTCGCCTGCGGATGTGGCCGCGAGACTGGCGAGCGGCGGCTCACCGCCGAGCCCGAGACACCGACCTCCCGGACGGCTCCCGCCGAACCCGCCGCCGCGCAGCCGGAGGCGGCCTTCGAGCCCCCGGCCCTCGAGGCGCTCGAGCGGGATGCGAAGTGGATCGACCGGCCGGTGAAGGACGCCCTGGCGCTGCTGCGGGACGAGCAGTCGCGGAGCACGCCGCTGACCACCGCCGCCGAGGCGCTTGCCCTGGTGAACGACTCGGCCGAGACGAACGCCAGGATCCTCTCGGCACTCGGCCGGCTTCCCGCCGAGGGCCAGGCCGACCTCGAAGCCCGAATCGACCGGCATGTGGCAGGCGACCTGGGCAGCACCAATCCGATCCTGATCAGTTCGGCCGCGGAGTTCGACATCCTCGGCCTCACGGGCTTCGGCCTGTTTTCCTTCGACCGTCTCCTCGAGCCTTTCGCCAATGCCGAGACGGTCGCGAGCTGGCAGACGAGCGCCGACGGGCTCTACGACAAGGTGGTGATGCGGGACGATCTCGTGTGGAGCGACGGCACGCCGATCACCGCCCATGACCTCGCCTTCACGTATCGGGTGATCATGGATCCGAGGGTGCCCGTGCCGGCCGTCCGCAGCGGCACCGACCAGATGCGGGGCGTGCACGCCTACGACGACCGCACCGTCGTGTTCTTTCACAAGGAGCCGCTGGCCACCAACGTCTGGAACATCAACTTCCCCGTGCTGCCCCGGCACGTCTACGAGAAGACCTGGGAACAGGATCCGACGCTCAAGGACAGCCCGGAGCACGTGACGCTCGAGGAGCAGCCGGTGTCGGGTGGTCCTTACGAGATCGTCTCGCGGAAACGTGGACAGGAGATCGTGCTGCAACGACGGGCCAGTTGGAGCACCGTGAAGGGGCGGAAGGTCCGCGACGAGCCCTTCTTCAAGGACATCCGCTTCCGCATCATCGAAGATCCCAACACGGCGCTTCTGGCGCTCAAATCGGGCGAGATCGACGAAATGGTCCTGCAGCCCGAGCAGTGGACGACCCAGACGGTCGACGACGCCTATTACCGCCTCAACACGAAGGCCACGGCGCCGGAGTGGGTCAGCTTCCACTTCGCGTGGAACATCGCCACGCCCTTCTTCGCCGACCGGCGCGTGCGGCGGGCCATGAGCTACGCCTTCGATCACGACCGGATGCTCGAAAAGATCTGCCTCGGGATCTACTCCCCCTGTGCCGGCAACTTCCCCGTGGACTCGTGGATGGCCGGCCCGAAGAAGCTCCCGCCCTACAAGCAGGATCTCGACAAGGCGGAGGCCCTGCTCGACGAGGCCGGCTGGATCGACCACGACAACGACGGCATCCGCGACAAGGAGATCGACGGCCGGCTCGTGCCCTTCGAGTTCACGATGCTCGTCAACCAGCAGCCGTTCCGGATCGCCCTCTGCACCCTGCTGAAGGAGAACCTCGACCAGATCGGCGTGATCGTCAACGTGCGGCCGGTCGAGGTCACGGCGCTGCAGGACATGATGCAGAAGAAGAACTTCCAGGCGTGCATCTCCGGCTGGGGTTCGGGCACCGATCCCGACAGTTCGGAAAACATCTGGAAGACCGGCGAGATGCGGAACTACTGCGGGTATTCCAATCCCGAGGTCGATCGCCTCTTCACCGAGGGCCGTCGCGAACTGGACCGTGGTCGGCGGGCCGAAAAATACGCGCGGATCCAGGAGATCCTCTACGAGGACCAGCCCTACACCTGGCTCTTCTGGCGAAACAGTTTCTACGGCTTCTCCAAGGAGTTGCGGGGCTACGTCTTCAGCCCACGGGGGCCGTATCACTACTCGCCCGGCTCCGGGAGCCTGTGGAAGCCGCGGCAGGAGTGACCATGGCCACGTACCTTTTGCGGCGGCTGCTGCTGGGATGCGTGACGCTCGTGGCGATCACCTGCATCGTCTACGGCCTGGCCCGCAACATGCCGGGCAATCCCCTGACGGCGCAGATGGGAGAGGATCCGAGCCGGAAGATCACGGCGGCCGATTACGAGCGGATGCAACGGGCCTACGGCCTCGACAAGTCGTGGCCCGAGGGCTATCTCCAGTGGGCCGGGAATCTCTTCCGCGGCGACCTGGGCCGCTCGATCACCCGCAAACAGCCCGTTACCACCCTGATCGGCGAGCGCATCGGCCCGACGCTCCTGGTGTCGGGCACGGCGTTCTTGCTGATCTGGCTGGCGGCGGTGCCGTTGGGGCTCTACTCGTCGGCCCGGAGCGGCCGCCCCGACGAGCGGCTCACGAGCCTGCTGCTCTACGCGCTCTATTCCTTCCCGACGTTCGTGGCCGCGCTCTTCCTGCAGGTGGTGTTTGCCGTCTGGCTGCGGGGCACTGCCTGGGAGTTGCCGCTCTTCGGCATGAGCGATCTTCCGGCCGACGCGGCGACCGGTGCCCGCATGCTCGACATCGCCCGCCACATGATCCTGCCGGTCACCTGCCAGACCTACGTGAGCCTCGCCTACGACAGCCGCTTCATCCGGGCGAACATGGAGGAGGCCATCCGGCAGGATTATGTCCGCACGGCACGGGCCAAGGGGGCGGGGCCTTGGAGGGTGCTCTTTCGGCATGCCTTCCGCAACACGCTCATCCCGCTCGTCACCCTGCTGGGGCTCTCGCTGCCCTCGCTGATCGGCGGTTCGATCATCATCGAGCAGATCTTCACCTGGCCGGGCATGGGCCGGCTGTTCTTCGAGAGCATCCGTGAACGCGACTACCCGACCATCATGGGACTGACGCTCATGTTCAGCGTGCTGACGCTCCTCGGCCAGCTGCTCGCCGACGTGCTCTACTGCCTCGTCGACCCCCGGGTGAGCGTGGCGTGATGGAGCGTTCCCACGGATTCTGGGTGGAGGCCTGGCGGCGCTACCGGCGGCGGCCGCTGGCGATGGCCGCACTCGCCTTCGTCGCGCTGTTGGTGATCGTGGCCGCCCTGGCCCCGGCGCTCGCGGGCACGAAACCCGTGCTCTGCCGCTACAAGGGGCGGATCTACGCGCCCTGTCTCGGCTACTTCGACCGCCGGCTCGAGCCGGCGGTCTTCACCCGCGACAAGTTCCGCGGCACCTATCCCAAAAACCTCGCCGAGAAGGATCCGGAGAGCTGGGCCATCTGGCCGCTCTATTTTCAGGATCCCTATCGCAGCGTCCGCGCCGACGAATGGCCCGGTCAGCCCGAGAATCCCGCCATGGACCAGGGCCGCCCGAGCTGGACCAATCCCTTCGGCACCGATCAGGCGGGCGTCGACGTGCTCGCGAAGATGATCCACGGCACCACGGTGGCGCTGCTCGTGGGATTCATGTCGATGGGGATCGCGGGCACGATCGGGATCATCGTGGGGGCGATCGGCGGCTATTTCGGCGGCTGGATCGACATGCTCACCAGCCGCGTCACCGAGATCGTGATGTGTGTGCCCACGCTCGTGCTCATTTTGGCGGTCCTGGCCGTGATCGAGAAGCCGACGATCTGGCACACGATGGCGATCATCGGCATGACCGGCTGGACGGGCATCGCCCGGCTCACCCGCGGCGAGTTCCTCCGGCTCAAGGGGAACGACTACGTCACCGCCGCACGGGCCGCCGGGGCGGGGCCGGCCAGGATCATCATGCGTCACATTCTCCCCAACTCGCTCGCGCCGATTCTCGTGCCGATCACGTTCGGGATCGCCTCGGCGATCCTCACGGAGAGCGGGCTCTCCTTTCTCGGCTTCGGGCCGCCGCCGCCGTCGGCGAGCTGGGGGTCGATTCTCAACGGCGCCCGGAGCAATCTGGGGATGTGGTGGCTCGTGCTCTTTCCGGGCGCGGCGATCTTCCTGACGGTGCTCGCCTACAACCTGATCGGCGAGGGGCTGCAGGAAGCGACCGACCCGCGGCTGCGGGAGGCGCGGAAGTAGGCCCATGCCACTGCTCGACATCCGCAATCTCGTGACCGCCTTCCACACGCCGGCCGGTCGCGTGCCGGCCGTGGACGGCGTGTCACTGGCGATCGACCGGGGCAAGGCGCTCGGCCTCGTCGGTGAGCTGCGAGACCTCCGCCTCGATGGCGGCTGAAACCACCACGGAGGAGGCGTTCTCCGCCGTGGCCTTGGCGGCGACCTTTGCGCTCAGCGCGTTGCCGGTGGCGGCCGAGGCCTC
>SXWC01000173.1 GCA_005789975.1 Planctomycetaceae bacterium | reverse complement strand
GACGACGTGATCTTCGAGGAGTTCAAGGGCACGGGCAACCTCGAGATCGTTCTCGATCGCCGGCTCGTCGACAAGCGGATCTACCCGGCCATCGACATCAATCGCTCGGGCACCCGCCGCGAGGAGATGCTGATGGAGCCCGATGAATACCGCCGCGTCTGCGTGCTGAGGCGGGTGCTCGGCGAGATGAACCCGGCCGACGCGATGGAGTTGCTCGTCAATCGCCTGTCGAAGACGAAGTCAAACACCGAATTTCTCATGAGCCTCAAATCGTGACGTGCGTCACGTCGCTTCCATGACCGATACGAGCATGCCACGAACGTTCACCGGATCGCCCGATCGGCCCCACGAGGGGCTGAGGGTCGCAATCGCCGTCGCGCGGTGGAACGAATCGATCACCCGCCGGCTTCTCGCCGGTGCCGTTCAAAGGCTCACCGCCGCGGGCCTGTCGCCCCGGTCGCTCGACGTGGCCTGGGTGCCGGGCTCGTTCGAACTGTCGTTCGCGGCGGACCGGCTCGCGGCCACCGGTCGTTACGCGGCGATCGTCTGCCTCGGCGCGATCATCAAGGGGGAGACGTCGCACGACCACCACATCGCCACCGCGGCCGCGGGCGGGATCGAGGCGGTCGGCCGGCATCGCGGCCTGCCGGTGATCTTCGGCGTGCTCACCTGCGACACGCTCGCCCAGGCGATGACGCGGGCGGGGGGCGATGCGGCCGACAACTATGCTGGCAACAAGGGGGCGGAATGCGCGGCGGCGGCCCTGGAGATGGTGTCTCTGGCCGCGGCCATCGCCGTCGAGGGAGAGAGCCGATGAGTCGCCGTAGCCGGGCCCGCGAGGTCGCCCTTCAATCGCTCTATCAGGCTGAGATCAACTCCGGCATGGACCCTTCGCACCGCGATCGCTTCCACAAGGGGCGGCTGCGGTCGGCCCCGCTGATCGCCTTTGCCGACGCGATCGTCGATGGTGTCAGGGAACTGCAGGCCGACCTCGACGTGTTGATCGATGCCCGCAGCGAGAACTGGCGGGTTTCACGGATGGCGGCCACCGACCGGGCCGTGCTGCGGATTGCCGCGTTCGAACTCCACCACACCGACACGCCCGGTGCGGTCGTGGTGGACGAGGCGATCGAACTTGCCCGCCGGTATGGCAGCGAGGCCTCGCCGAAGTTCGTGGCCGGGATTCTCGGCGGCATCCTCGCCGATCGGGACGGCCTGTCGCGGCCGGCCGCCGGCTGACGCGGGACGACCGGAGACCCACCGATGGCACTGTTTCGTTTTGGTCGCAAGGAAGAGCCGCAGCCTCCGGCCCCGCCGGAGCAAGCGGCGGTGGAGAGCCCGCCCGCGGAGGAATCGGCCGGGCCCCGCGGCTTCCTGGGCCGGCTTCGCGCCGGTCTCGCAAAGACCGTCCGGGTGCTCAACACCGACGTCCGCGACCTCTTCAAGCGGGAGGGGCGGCTGGTTGACGAGGAGTTCCTCGAGGAGCTTCGCGCGGCGCTCGTGAAGACCGACATGGGACCGTCGGCGGCCGAGGCGATCGTCTGCGACGTGCGGGAAAAGCTGCGTGCCCGGGTCGTCGATCCCGCGGTCGTCCTCGATTCGATCCGCAGCCAGTTGCTCGCGCGGCTCGCGCCCGCGGCGGCCTCGATCGCCGTGGCAACCTCGGGCCCCACCGTGATCCTCGTCACGGGCGTCAACGGTTCGGGGAAGACGACCTCCATCGCCAAGCTCGCGAGGCTCTTCACCCGGGACGGCAAGCGGGTCGTGCTCGGGGCCGGTGACACCTTTCGGGCCGCCGCCGTCGAGCAGCTCGGCATGTGGGCCGAGCGACTGGGAGTGGAGCTGATCCGGGGCGAGGCCGGCTGCGATCCGGCGAGTGTCGCCCACCGGGCGGTGGCCAAGGCGCTGGAGGACGGCTTCGATGTGTGCATCATCGACACGGCCGGCAGGCTGCAGACCCAGGCCAACCTGATGCAGGAACTCGGCAAGATCCGCCGCGTGATCACCAAGCAGATTCCCGAAGCACCCCACGAGACGCTGCTCGTGATCGACGCCACCGCCGGTCAAAACGCCCTCTCGCAGGCCAAGGGCTTCAAGGAAGCGGCCGGCTGCACGGGCATCGTGCTGTCCAAGCTCGATGGCTCCGCCCGCGGCGGCGTGATCGTGCCGGTGGCGGAGCAGTTCGGGCTCCCGGTGAAGTTCGTGGGGGTGGGCGAAAAAGCCGACGACCTCGAGCCCTTCGAGCCCGAGGCATTCCTCGCGGCGCTGCTCGAAGGGGCTTTTTCCGCGGCCGGATGAGCGTCGGGACTGCCCAGTCGGCACAGATTCACACCGCCCGTTGAGGGTCGCGGAACGTGTGCGGGCATCTGCAAAGCCCGGCGGATTTCGCCGCGGGCCGGGCCGATGATGACGTCGTGGGGGGGAATGACGGGCGCATGGTTGGCGGATCGCGCGCCCTTTTCATCCCCGATCAGCAACGCCATCCGGAACCGCACGATGCGGACCGGTCTTCACACCATCGATGGGGAGCAACCGAGATATGCGATTCGCCAAGTTCACCCTGCCTGTGTGGGTGGCGAGCGGCCTGCTGGCCGTCTCGTCAGCCGCTGCCGACGATGCGACGCTGCCGTCGCGCATCGATCCGAATCTCTACAACCAGCTGGCCCAGGCCGATACACCGGCCGTGCGGGATCCGGTGATGGCCAACGTGCCTCAGGAGGATGCCTACCAGCTTCGCGGCCTGCCTCCCCAGGAGGCGGCCCAGGAGGCGTCTGCCGAGGAGGGGCCGGCCCGGTATCTCGAGCTCGAGGCGCTGAAGAGCCGCGGGATCAACACCTACGGCTGGGTCGACGTGGGCATCGGTGCCAACAACTGGGGGAGCCCGTTCAACGGCCCGATCACGTTCAACGACCGCAACTGGCAGGGCCAGATGAACCAGCTCTATCTCGTCAACGAGAAGCTGCTCGACACGGAGAACGGGCCCGACTGGGGCGGTCGCGTCGACCTCCTCTACGGCACCGACTCCATCTTCACCACGGCCCGCGGCCTCGACGGCAACCTGCTGTACCAGCCGAATGCGGCCGGGGTGGGTGGTGCCCCGTCATGGTCGTCGAGCAAGGACTACGGTCTGGCGATGCCGCAGCTCTACGGTGAGGTCGGTGCCGCGAACCATGCCGTGAAGTTCGGCCACTTCTACACGATCATCGGGTATGAAGTCGTTCCGGCCATCGGTAACTTCTTCTACACGCACGCCTACACGATGCAGTATGGCGAGCCGTTCACCCATACGGGCATCCTCGACACCTGGACGCCCAACGACCAACTCGTGGTGTACGGCGGTATCACGAACGGCTGGGACAACTTCAGCGACCCGATCAACTACTTCGGGATCAACAACCCGACGTATCCGGGCGCCAACAGCAACGCTGCTTTCCTCGGCGGCGTGACCTTCAAGAACTCGGATGCGAGCCAGGCGCTGACCACGACGGTGTCGAGCGGCAACGAGATCGGGTCGTTCGCCCCGGTCACGGGCCTGGGCAACATCGGCAATCGCTCGATCGTGAGCACGGTCTACAGCAACGAACTGTCGGACAAGCTCACCTACGTGTTCCAGAACGACCTCGGCTGGCAGTTCAACGCCAACCCGGCGACGCAGAACATCGGCCAGGCCGCCGGGCTCGCCCAGTGGTACGGCATCAACCAGTACATGTTTTACAACATCAGCGAAACGCTGGTGGGGGGCATGCGGCTGGAATGGTTCCGCGACAACAACGGCACCCGTGTGATCAACCCGATCCGCAACGCCCTGTTCGGCGGACCGTACGGCAGCGGCTATGCGGGCAACTTCTGGCAGGCCACGTGGGGCCTGAACTGGAAGCCCAACAACAACTGGATCATCCGCCCCGAGTTGCGGTACGACTGGTACTCGCCCGACGATCCCAACGGCAATCTGCCCTTCGGCAAGATCGCCAACGGATCGGGTGATCAGTATGGCCAGTTTTACGGCGGCTGCGACGCCATCTGGCAGTTCTAACGACGCGGCCATCGGCCGGACGGCCGCGAGTCGAGCGGTATCAAAGCGAGGCCCACCGGGAACGGTGGGCCTCGCCGTTTTGTGCGAGGCCGGGCATCCGCCCCGCCTGCGAGAGGCCGCCTCGCCGTTTTTTGGACGATGTCGAAGAGCCGCCGGCGCGACGTAACTCCTGCGTTCACCACCAGCCCAGGGAAGGTGGGCAAGGTGCGTAATCTGCAAAAGACTCACAGTTTTACACGTCAGGCCGGTGCGGCTAGCCTTTTCTGCACGTTTCACCCCACGAACCCTCGCGGGCCGGATCATGTCCGCCCGATGAAATGGGCATGGGAAGGCAGGGAGGCAAACGACGATGAGCTTGAGCAACGCGACGGGGAGATTTCAGTTTCTGACCCCGTCCCCCCGGGCCGGCATCATGGCCCGCTGGATCGCCTCCATGGCGGCGATTCTCGCCGCCGTCGGGTCGGTTCAGGCCGGCGATCACTGGCTGCGGGACTACGACGAGGCCATGGCGGCCGCCGAGCAGTCGGGCCGTCCTGTGCTGACCATCTTCACGGGGAGCGATTGGTGCCCCCACTGCGTGACGATGGAGCGAAAAGTGCTGGAAAGCCAGCAGTTTCTCGCTTGGGCCGAGGATCGAGTCGTGCTGCTCATGATCGACCTCCCCCAGCAGGGCATTTCCCAGGAGGAGCGGAACTCCCGGTCCCGGGTGTGCATAAAATACGGCGTTCGGACGTTCCCCAACACCGTTCTCATCGCCCCGGACGGGGCGAGGATCGCGGGGCAGTCGGGCTACCACGGGCAATCCCCCGAGGCCTGGCTGGCCGCTTTCGACAAGCACGTGCCCGCCCCGGTGCTGGCCGACAAGCCGAGCCAGAACGGGGAGGACGGGAAGATCCTCTCCTCGCTCGATGAGGCCGTGGAAACGGCCCGGGATTCCCGGCGTCCGATGCTGCTGCTCGTCTCGCGTCCCAGCGATTCCGCGGCCAAAACCCGGGTCGCGACCCTGATCGAAGACCCTGAGTTCGAATCGCTGGCCCGCGACAACTTCGTCGTGGCCCAGCTTCCGCCGCAGGAAGGGGCCGAAAAAACCCCCTCCGGCGTCACCGACGATCTTCTGGGAGGGGCCAAACTCGCCCCGGAGGCGGTGGAGGTGATCGTCACGGAGGACGGTGAAACGCCGATTCACACCGAGTCGGGCTCGCAGCCCGCCACCCGAATCGTGAGCGGTCTGAGGCGGTTTCTGGCCAACCGCCAGGCCTCCCGGGAAGTTGACGCCCGCCGGTAGACCCTATTCCACCGGCCCGACCAGGGCCGGTCGGTCTTCCTGCCGGGTGCGGAATCGGGCGACCTCGGCGTTGAGTTCGGCGATCGAGCGGCGGAGTTCGGCCAGTGATGCCGAAAACACGGCCTGGGAGGCGGCCGACTCCCCGGCGTCGGCCCGCAGCGTCTCCATCGCGTCGCGAATCTGCTTGGCCCCTGCCGACTGCGATTCCATGCCGCCGTGGACGGTCTCCAGTGACCTGGTGACGGCCTGCACCGGCTCGATGATCCTGCCCAGTTTCTCGCTCACCTGGGCCACCTCCCCGATTCGGCCGCTGACCTCGTTGCGGAAGCGGTCCATCTCCATCGTGCCGCTGGCGACGGCAGCCTGCATGTCGCGGACCATCCGCTCGATGTCCTTCGTCGAGAGGGCCGTCTGATCGGCGAGCCGCCTGATTTCCTGGGCGACGATCCTGAAGCCCCGCCCCGACTCGCCCGCCTTCTCGGCCTCGATCGTGGCATTGACCGAGAGCAGGTTGGTCTGCTCCGCGACCTTGGCGATCGTCGTCACGACCGAGGTGATGCCGCTGGCACGCTGGCTGATCGTCGCGAGTTTGCGGGTGAAGGCGTTCATCGCCTCGTCGAGATGCTCCATCGACGCCGTCATGCTCTCGAGGCCTCCCCGGCCCTGCTCGGCCACCTCGGCGGCTTCGCGGGCGATGCCCATCACGCCGTTGGTCGCGTCGAGGAGTTGTTCGCTGGTGGTCGAAATCTCGGTCACGGCCGCGGAAATGTCGTTGGCCGAGCCACTGAAGCCGCGGACGGCCCGCTCCTGACGGCCGAGAGCCGACGTCGCATCGGCCTCCACGCTCGACAGCCGCTCGCCCGCTGATTGGATCCGGCCGATCAGGCCGCTGAGTGACTGCGTCATCCGCTGAAACGATCCGAGCAGCCGCCCCATCTCATGGGTTCCTCCCGGGGGCACCCGCTGGGTCAGATCGCCGGCCGCGATTGCCTCCGCGACCGTGAGGGCCCGGCCCACAGGCTCCGCGATCGAGCGTGCCAGCCAGATCGCCGCCAGCACCGCCGGCAGGCCGACGAACAACGCGGAAACCGCGGCTCCGGCCGCCTGCCACCAGAGCACGTCACGGCTGGAGTCGGTCGAGATCGTCACGAGTACGGCGCCCGCCGACCTTCCGTCGGCCCGGGCCACCGGCGCCGCGGCCCTGTAGCCCTCGGCGATGAAGCGTCCGGCGGGCTGACCGGATGTCATGCAGTCGCGGACCAACTCGGCGTCGGCCTGCTGGAGCGTCTGCGGGGTCGGCGCTGCGGCCCCCGCAGAATCGCCGCGGCGGGTGATCAGCGGCGCGAGCCGCTGATCGAGGATCTGCACCTCGCTGACCTCACCACCCACGAGTTCGCCGACGAGTCGGCCGACGCCGAGATTCCGGTCGAGTCGTTCGAGGAACGTCGCCTCGATCCCGACCTCCGCGATCCGCGGCTTGTCGATGCCACCCACGCCGGCGTACTTGAACACCCTGCCGTCCTGATCACGCTTCTGCGCCTTGTGCACGACGCTCGGCGTGTCGCCTGAGAGCAGGCGGTGGAAGACGTGGGCCTCGGGCTGCTTGGCGGCATCCGGCAGAAAGACGAACGGCCGATCACGGGCCTCCGTGTCGATCGAACCGACGCCCGCGGAATCGGTGACGAGCAGCTGGTCGACGACCGTCTCGGAGGCCACCTCGCGAAGCTGTTCCACGATCACGTCTTTGCCGAGGCCCGCTTTTTCCGCCGCGGCCACGTAGGCCGCCAGCAGCCGGGCTTCGACGATCATGTGCCGGCCGATCTCGTCCTCCACATGCCCCGGCACGTCCTCTGCGAACGCCGCCACGCGGGCGAGCATGCCGGCGATCCGGTCGCCCCCCGCCCGGGTCTGCTCCAGGATGGCCCTGCGGGCCGCGAGCGTCTGCAAGAGCGAACTGACGGCGACCGCGCACAGCACGAGTGCCGTCGCCAGGAGGGCGATCCGGGAGCGAAATGACATGGACTTTCTCCGGGGGATACGGGACCGAATCCCCCGGGGAGAAACTAGTCCGCCGAACGGCTCCACGCCACCTGGCGGTGCGGAACTCAGGGACGGGGCTGGATCATCGTCACGACCGTCGTCGTCGGAGCGACCGGACCGGGCAGTGGAATCGTCTCGACCGTTTCCGCAGCCGATGCGACAGGCCGGCGGAGGGCGGCAGCCACCCCGCAGCCTCCCATCGGCAGGAGCAGGAAGGCGGGAGCGAAGAGCCAGGGCAGCCAGACGGGAGGCTGCCCGGAGCGGCCCGCCGCGGGTGGATCGATCTGCGTGTGCGGGGGCAGTGGCATCGCTTGGTCGAGGAGGAGGAACCGTGGCGGCCCGGTCTGGCGGGGTGATAGTGGACGCCTCGGCGTCGCGGCAAGAGCGGCTTCACTTGCCCGGACCCGCGGCTTGGGGATGATTGGGCCGTTTCCCATCCTGCGGAGGCGGGGTGGGCACGGGCAGCGACTGGGGGGCCGCAAACCGGCCGCGGCCGATTCGGCCCGGGCCCGGATTCAGTCGCCGAGGGAGCGGCTTTCTTTCCGGTGGGGAGGGCGAACCACCCCGGATCGACGAAGTTCACCGACGGCCCCGCGCGGGGGCAATGGCCGAGGCGGGGATCGAACCCGCACGGAGATCGCTCTCCACGGGATTTTAAGTCCCGTGCGTCTGCCAGTTTCGCCACTCGGCCCATGCCTACACTACTCCTCCGCACACCTCCTGAGGAAGAGACCTTGAAGAGCGACACAGTCAGCGACACCGCCGAGACGGCCGTCGTGCCCGCCCGGGGTATCGATGGATTCCTGGGCACACGGGCGTCGATCGGGATGGACGTGGTGCTCGTGGGGCTTCTGGCGCTCCTGCCCGTGCTCGCGTGGAGCATCGCGTTGGTCCGCCGCGGCCGCTATCTGGCCCACAAGCGGCTGCAGCTCTTCATCGTGGCGGCGCTGTTTGTCGCGATCGTCGTCTTTGAAATCGACGTCCGACTTCTCAGCGACTGGAAGGCCCGCGCCGCCGGCGGACCGCCGTGGGGAACGGAGCCCAATGCGTGGTGGCCGGCCGGCGTGCTCGTGGCGCTCGGCATCCATCTCGTGTTCGCCGTGACGACCTTCGTGCTCCTGGCGTGGGTCGTCTGGGAAGCGGTCGTCCGGTTTCCCTCGCCACCGTCGCCGGGCACGCACGGCCCGCGGCACCGCGTCATGGCCCGCCTCGCTGCGGCCGACCTCTTGCTCACCGCCGTGACGGGCACGGTCTTCTACTGGCTCGCCTTCGTGGCCTGAGCGAGTCGCGGTCGTGCTTCGGTCGGGCCGAACCAGCGGCACAGGCCCACGCCCCCGAAGTAAAGCAGGCAGAGAGGCGCCGCCAGGAAGAGCATGCTGTAGGGATCGGCCGGCGTGAGGATGGCCGACGCCACGACGATCACCAGCACCGCCATCCGCCACTGCGAGACGTAGGTGTCGGCCTCGAACACGCCGATCCGCTCCAGGAAGAGCATCACGAGCGGCAGCTGGAAGCCCAGGCCGAAGCCGATGGGGAGAATGAGCACGAAGCCGAGCCACTCGCTGATGCGGGGGTCGGGATCGAGCCCCAGCCAGGCGTTGAACTGCAGCAGGTAGTCGAGCACGAAGTCGAACACGAAGAAGAAAGCGATCAACACGCCCGCGAGAAACAGTCCGATGCTGATCGGCAGGAACAGCCACACCCACTTCTTCTCGTGCGGGTAGAGGCCGGCGGCGACGAAGAGCCAGAGCTGATAGAAGATCCACGGACTCGCCAGCACCAGCCCCACCGTCAGCGCCGCCTTCACATAGATGCCGAACGCCTCCTGGGCCGAAAGCGTGGTGATGCTCACGCGGGAGTCGCGGGAGAGCGGCTGCCAGAGCAGCACCGGCACGAGGCTGTCGGTGTCGAACGCGGGCTTCGCGCCGCCGTCGGCTCCCGCGGCCGGAGCCTCCTCGGCCGTCTCGTCCGTCGTCTCGTCCGTCGTCGCGCGGCCCAGCACGCGGGCCAGCCGGTCGGCATGAATCTCGCGGAGCTCGAACGACATGCCGTGTTTCTCGACGGCGTCGCGGATCTCCTCCTGCGAGTAGGGGAGGGGGGCGCCGCCGGCGGTCCGGGGCTGCCAGTCGGCGGCGGTTTCGAGCGCCCGCTTCGAGTAGTAGTCGCCAAGCGCGCGGCGCAGCGGCTCCTCGATCAGATGCACCACGGGCCGGGCCACGAAGAATCCGAGCAGCACGGCGACCGCCAATCCCGCGGCGGCCCGGATCAGGCAGGCGCGGAGTTCCTCCAAGTGTTCGCCGAACGTCATCGTCGAACTTTGGAACAGATCTTCGTCGGCAGGGCGGGGCATCGGGCGTGTGGCACTCCGGGGCGTCGTCCTCCGACTGTAGTAGCGATCTGCCCGAAACCCTAGTCCCGGCTGGAAACCGGCCTCGCGCGGGTTCCGTGGGCTGTCGCTCGTGCCCTGGGAAGCCCCCGATCGCGGGATCGGGGGCCCCGTGCGAGCCGACCGGCCGTCAGGCCGCGGGCCGGGCACGGCGACGACCCGCCAACTTGCAGGTCGCGTGGCGGATCACGCCCCGTATTTGCCGAACCGCTGGGCGTGGGCCATCGCCAGCAGCATCAGGTGCTTCGCCGGGAAGATGCCGAAGCCGCCGCGGAGGCAGTCGCGCTCCGAAAATCGCGTCAGCCCGTCGGGCCGGCAGGTGTCGGCCGCGAGCAGCGTGGGCACCGGATGCCAGCTGTGGCTCTTGAGCCGGCTCGGCGTCGAGTGGTCGCCCGTCACGATCAGCACGTCGGGCTTCAGGGCCTCGATCCGCGGCAACGCCCGGTCGAGTTCCTCGATCCGCTTCACCTTCTGGTCGAACGCCCCGTCCTCGCCGGTGGAGTCGGTGTATTTGAAGTGGAGGAAGAAGAAGTCGTAGTCGTTCCAGCACTTCGCCAGTTCGTCGATCTGCTCGTCGAGCGACTGGGCCTTGCCCACGAGCTTCATGCCGACGAGCTGGGCGAGCCCCTTGTACATCGGGTAGACGGCGATCGCCGCGGCACGAAGGCCGTAGAGTTCTTCGTAGGAGGGCAGGGCGGGCTTGGCCGCGAAGCCGCGGAGCACCATGCCGTTGGCCTTGGGCTCGTCGGCGAGGATCAAGCGGGCCTGTCGCACGAACTCCTTCGCCACTTCGGCCGTCTTCTTGGCCGCGGGATCGACGGGCTGCGGGTCGAGCGGCGGCACGCCCACGGCCTGCGGGTCGGTGTCGGCGACACGGCCGTCGAGGCCGCTGCCGCGAAACACGACGACGAACCTATGCTCCTTCACCGGCTTGACGAACGTCTCCACGCCGGGAATCTTCACGGCCTGCAGCCGCTCCACCACCTTGAAGCTCTCTTCGGAGGGGATGCGGCCGGCGCGGCGATCGGCGATGTTGCCGGCGGCGTCGAGCGTGCAGAAGTTGCCGCGGGCCGCGACGTCATCGGGGCCGAGTTCGAAGCCGATGCCGGTCGCCTCGAGCGCCCCGCGGCCGATCTTGAACTCCAGCGGGTCGTAGCCGAACAGGCCCAGGTGGCCGGGCCCGGAGCCGGGCGTGATTCCCGGCAGCACCGGCACGCTCGAGCCGCTCGTGCCCCGGGATGCGAGCCGGTCGAGGTGCGGCGTCGCGGCCGTCTCCAGCTCCGTCTTTCCGTCGAGCTGCATCGGCAGGCCGCCGAGGCCGTCGGCCACGAGCATCACGATCTTGGACGTGTTCTTTTCGGCGAGTTCGCGGATGAGTTCGTGCTCTTTCACGGTGGGTTTTCCTGGGCGGGTTTTGCTTGGCGGCCGTCGCGGGGATCGGCTAGAGTTCGACCGCCAGAATCTACACGGTGGCTCGCCCCGCCCGAAACCGTCCTCCACCACGAGGCCCCCATGAGCGTCGTCCGTCCCCGCCACTCCGACGATCCGATCCAGTACGACCCGGCCGCCGTCTATGCCGCGGGCACCGTCTCGCCGGCCGCGGTCGCCGGCCTCGGCGGCCGGCTCGATGCGGCCCGGGCGGAGTCACTCGCCGATCTCGACCGCTGGCGGAGCGGCGGTGCGAAGCCCGGCGAGGCGCTCGATCCGGCGTTCATCGACCTGCCGGAGAGGCTGCTCGCCGCCTACGGCACCGTGCGCCCCGAGAGCGAACTCTACGCGATCCTGCAGACGGCCCGGCGGATTCGGGATGCGGTCGATCGCGTGATCGTGCTCGGCATCGGCGGCTCCTACATGGGCACCCGCGCGCTCTTCGAAGCCTGCTGCCATCCCTGCCACAACGAGCTTCCCCGCGGCGAGCGTGGCGGTCGTCCCCGGCTCTCGTTCGAGGGTTTCAACATCGACAACGATTCGGCGCAGGGCCTGCTCGATCTCGTCGCCCCGGCCGGCCGGCCGCGGGGCGACGACCTCCTCGATCGCTGGGCCATCGTCGTCGCCAGCAAGAGCGGGGGCACGCTCGAGACGGCGGTGGCCACGCGCCGCCTGCTCGCCGCCCTGCTCGATGCCGTCGGCGGCGACGTGACACGGCTCGCACCGCTCGTCGTTCCGGTCACGGGCAAGACGGGCCGGCTCGCGGAACTCGCCAAGGCGATCGGCTGCCCCGACCTCTTCGACATCCCGGACGGTGTCGGCGGACGATTCTCGGTGTTGACGGCGGTGGGCCTGCTGCCGGCCTCCATCGTGGGCATCGACGTGGTGCGGCTGCTCGAGGGGGCCGCGGCGATGAACCGCCGGTTCCGCGAGGCCCCGGTCGTGGACAACCCGGTGCTCCAGTACGTGGCCGTGTCGCATCTCGCCGAGGTCGATGGCGGCGCGACGATCCGCGTGCTCTCGAGCTGGAGCAACAGGCTCGAGGCGGTGGGGCTGTGGTACGATCAACTCCTCTCGGAGAGCCTCGGCAAGGACGGCAAGGGGGCCACGCCGCTCACGGCCGTGACCACCCGCGACCTCCACTCCCGCGGCCAGCAGCATCAGGACGGCCGCCGCGACAAGTTGATCACGAACCTCGTGGTGGGCGAACCGCGCCGCGATCCGCTCGCCCTGCCTCCGCTCGGCGGGTATGCCGCCGATCAGGACAAACTCGACGACCTCGTCGGAAAGACCTGGCCAGAGATGCTCGCCGCAGCCGTCGCCGGCACGAACGAGGCCTACGCGCTTGCCAGGCGGCCGACCGCCGACATTCTGCTGCCGCGGGTGGACGAGCACGTCGTCGGCCAGCTCCTCCAGATGCTGATGCTCGCCACCGTCGTCGAGGGCCGACTCGTCGGCACCAATCCCTACGGCCAGCCCGGCGTCGAGGACTACAAGAGATTGATGATGGCCCGCCTGCGGCCCCGTTGAACCGCAGGAAGCCCCCGATCCCGAGCACGGGGCGAACCCCCGAGGAGACCGCCATGTCCGTCATGATCACCTGGACCGGCCACGCGACGTGGCTCATCGACACCGGCTCCGGCATCCTGCTCGTCGATCCCTTCTTCGACGAGTGTCCGACCGCGAGCATGAGGGCGAAGGACGTGGGCTGCGACGCGATCCTCGTCACGCACGGCCACGTCGATCACGTGGGCGACCTGATCGCGATCGCCAGGCGGACGAAGGCGAAGGTCTTCTGCAACTGGGAGATCGGTCAGTGGCTGGGAAAGCACGGGATCGAAAACGTGCAGCCGATGAACATCGGCGGGACGGCGGCCGTGCCGGGCGGGACCGCGAAGATGGAGATCGCCCATCATTCGTCGAGCCTGCCCGACGGCACCTATGGCGGAAATCCCTGCGGCTGGGTGCTCGACGTGGGTGGCAGGCGGATTTACATCGCCGGCGATACGTCCCTCTTCTCCGACATGGAGCGGATCGGGAGGCCCCGTGGCGGCCGAGGTCTCGACGTCGCGATCCTGCCGATCGGCGACCTCTTCACGATGGGGCCCGGGGATGCGATCGAGGCGATCGGGCTTCTGCAGCCCGCACTCGCGCTGCCGAGTCATTACGGCACCTGGCCGCCCATCGAGCAGGACGCGGTGGCGTGGGCGAAGCAGGTCGCCGCGGCGGGCGTCGGGACGGCGAAGGTGCTCGCGCCGGGCGAGTCGATCACTTGCGGGTAGGCAGTTCGATCGGCCGCGGCGGCGGCACCCGGACCTCGACGACATCGCCCGCGACGCGGACCTCGAAGACCTCGACCTTCAGTTTCTCGTTGTCGCACCAGGCGCCGTCGCACGCCCGGAACCTCCAGGCGTGCCAGGGACAGGTGACGACGCCATCGACGAAGGGGCCGGAGCCGAGCGACGCGCCCATGTGGGGGCAGAGGTCGTCCATGGCATGGTAGCCCTCCGCATCGAAGAACACGGCCACGAGGCGGCCGGCGACCTCGAACGTGCGGCCTTCGCCGGCAGGGATGTCACCCACGCGGGCCACGGGCGTGAACGGAATGGCGGAGGTGTCTTCGGCAGCGGGCGTCATGAGGGGTGTCTCCGACTGTATCATAGCGTGCATGAACGTCGTCCCCTCTTCCGCGCCGCCACGTCCCGTGCGACTGCTCGTGCTCGACGTGGACGGCACGGTCATGACCAGTGCCCACGAGGTTTCGGAAGTGGCCCGCGACGCGGTGCGACGTCTGCGGGCCGCAGGTGTGCGGGTGATGTTGGCGACCGGCCGACGCTACCGCGACACGCTCGCCGTCGCCCGCTGCCTCGGAATCGACGTGCCCCTGGTCACGGCTTCGGGAGCCCTGGTGAAGCGGTTGGCCGATCACGCGACGCTCGCACGGGCTGAGTTCGCCCCGGGCGTCCTGCCGGGGGTGTTGGCGCGGGTGGTCGCAGCGGGCCACGAGGCGATCCTCTACAGCGACAGCTACACCCGGGGTTTCGATTTTCATTGCCGCAGCCTGGCCGATGCGAGCGACGAATCGGCCGCGTACGGCGGTGGTTTGCGGGAATACCTGGGCCGCAACCGGGACCTCGCCCAGGTGCTGCCCGATCTCCACGCCGCGCCCCCGGAGGACGTGTTCGCCGGATTCGTGATGGGGCCCCAGGAGTCGATGGCGAAACTCGAGACCGAGCTTTTGGCCGCGTTTCCCGGACAGCTGTCGATGCACACGATCAAGAGCCCGAGGTATCGCGACTGGATGTGTGAAATCGCGCCGGCGGGTGTGACCAAGTGGTCGGGCGTGACGGCCGTGGCCGCCGATTGGGGCATCGCCGCGGACGAGATCTGCGCGGTCGGCGACGATGTGAACGACATTCCCATGATTCGCGGCGCCGGGCTGGGCATCGCCATGGGAAACGCCCGGCCCGAGGTGGTGCAGGTGGCGGACGCGGTGGTGGGCACGAACGACGGCCCGGGAATCGCCGACGTCGCCGACATGATTCTCGCCCGTCTTGCCTAGCCCGCCCGGTTTCGCCGGCGCCGTGCTTGTGGCGGAGGCGGACTGTTTCTATGGTCCCCGCCCGAGAACACCCGTCGACGGATCCGCATGGACCTCAAGCTTCACAGACCGCAAGCGGCGTGCGCACGCACGGGCCGGACGTTCGCGGCCGGTGAGGAGTTCTACTCCGCGCTCGTCCGCAGCAGTGGTGCCCTCGATCGGCTCGACGTCGCGTCAGAGGCCTGGGACGGCCCGCCTCCCGACACGATCGCCTGGTGGCGCTCGCGGCATGCGCCCGGGGGCGAGTCCGGACCGACGCTCGCCCCCGCCGACGTTCTGCTCGACGCCTTTGAAAGTCTCGAGGACGGCGGAGATGAGCCCCTCCGCTACCTGCTCGCCCTGGAACTGATGCGCCGCCGGATGCTGCGCATCGTGGACGACCACGGCGAGTCGCCCGAGACCGGGTTCCTCGTGCTCTCGTGCCGCAAGCGGGGCCGCGAGTACCGCGTGCGAACGGTGGGGCGGGCGGACGTGGCCGCCACCGGCGTCGAAGATCGGCTCGTGTCATTGCTCTGGTCGGGAGGTGCGGCATGAAGCCGGAGCGTCCCGCCGCCGCCGCCTCGCGGCCGACCGTCATCACGCGGGGCGTCGCCTTGCTGCTGCTGGTCGCCGCCGTCGCGTCGAGCGGCGCCTCCTGCCCCCAGGTGCTCCGCGGCTACCAGGTGGGCACGATGCCACTGCCCCGCACGCTGCCGGCGCAGCCGTCGCTCGACCAGATCATCGCCGCCGTTCATGACAACACGCAGCGGGTCAGGAGCTATGTCGCGACGCAGGCGGTGCTCGCGGTGCCGGGCGTGCCACGGCTCTCGGCCCGCGTGGCGTGCGAGCCGCCGCGACGTTTCCGCCTGCAGGCCCAGACGGCGATCACGGGACCCGAACTCGACATCGGCAGCAACGACGACCTGTTCTGGCTCTGGCTGCGGCAGCACAAGCCGCCGATCGTCGCCTTCTGCCGGCACGAGCAATATGCCCAGTCGGCCGCTCGCCGGCTGCTGCCGATCCGCGCCGATTGGATGCCCGAGATTCTCGGGCTCGTGAACTTCCGCCCCGAAGACCGGCATCAGGGGCCGTTTCCGCTGCCCGATGGCAGGATCGAGGTTCGCAGCACGATCGATTCGCCCGAGGGTGAGATCCTCAAGTCCACGATTCTCGACGGCACCACCGGACTGGTGAGCGAGCAGCATCTCTTCACGGCGTCGGGTGAGCGGTTGGCGAGCTCGCGAACCAGCCGGCACCGCGTCGATCCGCGATCGGGGGCCGCCCTGCCGCACCTGGTGGAGGTGTCGTGGCCCGCGTCGGGCATCGAGTTCAAGATCGAACTGTCGTCGATCACGGTCAACACCGGCAGCGGTGATCCCGGGCAGCTCTGGCAGATGCCCGCCTACCCGGGTTACGAGCCGGTCGACCTCGCCGACCCGTCGGTGGTCATCGGCCCGCCCGCGGCGTCGCCGCAGTGACCGCAGGGGACCGGTCGCGGTCAGTTGGGATCAGCCGGCCTGGGGATGTCGCCCCAACAGCCGCATCTTCTCGCGGGCCCGCGACAGAGCCGGGCCGATCGAGCCGAGCGGCATGCCGGTGATGTGGCTGATCTCGCCATAACTCCGCTGCTCGAGGTGATGCATCCGGATGAGCCGCGCCTCTTCGCCGTCGAGTGCGGCGAGGAGCGACTCCACATGTTCGCGGTCCACGATCCGGGCGGCCTCGTCGGGCCCGGGGGCGGAAGCGACGGCCGCCGGAGAGGCGGTGCGACTCGAGTTTCGCAGTAGGAACCGGACGGTCACCCGGCGGGCGATCACGGTGAGGTAGGTCGCGAGGCTTGCCCGGCCAGCGAAGGAACGCATCAGGGCGGCATCGCCGCGGAGGCACTCCAGCAGGATCTCCGCCACGAGATCGTCCCGGTCTGCCTGGGACAGGGACCGCCCGCGCTGCTGGGCGGTTCGAAAGGCGACAAAGTTGAACAGGCCGGCGAACCGGCCGACGAACGCCTCCCAGGCGTGCTCACCCCCCGAGAGGCATCCATCGAGCAGTCGGCGATCCTCGGCCGAAAGGGCCGTCGCGTCGTCGGTTGTTTGCGGCGGGATCGACACGGTGGGAGTCATCCTCGCGAATCCGAACGTCACACGACCGGTGAAAACCGCGGAAACGTCGCCGACTCATTTTTTTGCGGCAACTGGACGATCCTACCTGCATCATAAGGCGGTCCGGCACGGGCCACCAACGGCAGTGACCGGAGGCACGGGAGGCCGTGGATCGCGGCCGGCCGGCTCGTTGACACGGTTTCTTGACCTCCCTACCATTTTGAAGCGTCACGGCCGATCCCACGTTGCGGCGGTGTGACTCGCCTCCGGGATCCGCATGGATCTCCCGGGTTTGATTCATCGCAAAGGAACCGAACATGACCCACGTCGTCGCCGAGCCCTGTTTCGCCTGCAAGTACACCGACTGCGTGGTGGTCTGCCCCGTGGAATGCTTCTACGAAGGGGACAAGATGGTCTACATCCACCCCGACGAGTGCATCGACTGCGAAGCGTGCGTGCCCGAGTGCCCGGTCGAGGCGATCTTCCACGAAGACAACCTGCCGGCCGAGTGGAAGGACTTCACGGCGCTCAACGCCGAGATGGCGCCGCAACTTCCGGTGATCACCGAGAAGAAAGATCCCCTCTGCTAGCAGGCTGCGGGCCGAGTTTGCTCGCGCCGGACGCGAGGATCATCCACCGGGATCATCCACCGGGATCATCCACCGGGAGAGCCCCCGGGCGTTGCCGCCGGTCGATGGGTTGGATCCGCCTCGGTGGGATCTGCCGTGGATGACCTTCTCCGCGGACGGATGAGGAGATTCCTCAGACAAACCGGTCGATTCAACGGAGGTCCGTGAGCCAGTAGGCGTTGTCGACGAAGCTCTTCCAGCTCGCGTACTTCGGGTTGCCCATCTTGATCGAGAGCAGGGGGCTCCTCTTCGGCTTCACGGGCTGACGGATGAGGTTCATTCGGGCCTCGTGTGGCGTGCGTCCCCCCTTGCGGACGTTGCAGTCCACGCAGGCGCAGACGATGTTTTCCCAGCTCGTGATGCCCCCTCTGCTCCGGGGCACCACGTGATCGAGCGACAGTTCGCTCGTCGGGAAGGTCTTGCCGCAGTACTGGCAGAGGTTTCCGTCGCGGGCGAAGACGTTCCGGCGGTTGAATCGCATGCCCTGGCGGGGCCCGCGGTCGCAGGAAATCAGCCTGATGACCCGTGGCGCCTGAAGTTCATACCCGACGGCGCGGACCCAATCCTGCTCGGGGCTGCGAAACCCGGCCTGCAGAAGGGAGAGTTCTCTCCAGGAATCGAGGTTATAGGCGGCGTACTGCCCCTCCTCGATGTGCACGACCTCGGCCAGTTGCCGGAAGAGGAGCGTGATGGCCCGCCGGACGTTGGTGATGTGAACCGCCACGAACGAGCGGTTGAGGACGAGGACGCTCAAACCCAGCGACGTTGGCAGACGCTGGGAAGGCAGCGTGAGGGCGAGCGATGTCATGGAGATGAGGTCCCTCCTTTACAGGCTCCCGGAGTCTACCGGCCTCACCGAAACCGTGCCAAATAACTTCGCTTTCCGGCGTGTCGGCGGCTTGCCTCGGCCGCACGTTGCGGTCACACTCAGGGACGTCGGCAGGGCCCCCGCGGCCCGTGGCTGTCCGTGGGCGGAGTCATCCGTGAGCTTTGTCCACTCGATCGACCGGCGGAAACGCCGGGGCTTTCACGGTCGAAGATCTTCGCATCCCGCTCGGGCGGACTTGTTCCACAGTCTCGGAGTCTGTTGGGCGCCGGTCTTCCCGGCTGCGGCCACGGCCCCACTCGTCATTTCGGAGAAAGTGATGCTGCATTACTCGTGCGATGCCTGCAAGCGGCCGATCAACCTCGCCACCGACGTGCGTCATGTCGTGAAGATCGAGGTGTTTCCCGCGATCGAGGATCAGGAATGTGGGTGCGAGGATGCCGAAGGACCAGCGGCCGACGCCGACCATCTCGAGGACATGCAGGACATGCTCGAGCGGCTCGACGACGGGGATGTCTCGGATCTCGACGACTCGACGCGATCGCTGCGGTTCGATCTCTGCGATGCGTGCCGGCAGCGGTTCGTCAAGAATCCGCTCGGCATGAAGACCGGCAAGCAGCACAACTTCAGCAACAACTGAGCAATCCTTCGGGTATGCCCCGGCGGGCGGTGGCGCGGGTCGATGGCCGTCGTGTGCGACGGATGTCGATCCAGGAAACCCCCGCCGCCGCCGCGGCCGGCTGTGTCGGACGTGCTTCAGGCCGCCCGGTCTTTTCGGGAACATTCGGCCCCGACACGTACGGGTTCCGTTTGGTCGCCCGCGACCGTAGTCTGTCGCAGTCGTGATCCGCCGATTCCCACCCGCCTCCATGGAGCATGCAGCCACGATGGCCTCATCGACCCTGAAGATCGCCGCGATTCCCGGTGACGGCACCGGCCCCGAAGTCACCGTCGAGGCGATCAAGGTCCTCGACGCCGTCGCCGCGATCGACGGCTTCGCATATGACGTCGAGATGCTCGACTGGGGCGGCGATCGCTACCTCAAGACCGGCGAGATCATCCCCGAGGGCGGGCTCGACCTGCTGCGCGGCAAGGACGCGATCTTCCTGGGCGCCATCGGCCATCCGGGCGTGCAGCCGGGCGTTCTGGAGAAGGGTCTCCTGCTCGACCTGCGGTTCAAGCTCGATCAATACATCAACCTGCGGCCCGTGAAACTCCTGCCGGGTGTCGAGACGCCGTTGGCCGGCCGCGGCCCCAAGGACATCGACTTCGTCGTCGTCCGGGAAAATACCGAAGACCTGTACTGCGGCGTTGGCGGCTACCTCAAGAAGGGAACGCCCGACGAGGTGGCGGTGCAGCAGGCCGTCTACACCCGCAAGGGGTGCGAGCGGTGCATCCGCTGGGCCTTCGACTTCACGCGGAAGCGGAACAGCCCGAAGAAGACGCTCACGCTCGTCGCCAAGACCAACGTGCTCACCTACGGTCACGACCTCTGGTGGCGGACCTTCCAGGAGGTGGCCAAGGACTATCCCGACGTGAAGACCGACTACAACCACGTCGATGCATGCTGCATGTGGATGGTCAAGAATCCCGACGCCTACGACGTGATCGTGACGACGAACATGTTCGGCGACATCATCACCGACCTCGGCGGCATCCTCCAGGGCGGCATGGGCGTGGCGGCCGGCGCCAATCTCAACCCCGACCAGGGGGGCGTGAGCATGTTCGAGCCGATGGGTGGCAGCGCCCCGAAGTACACCGGCCAGAACGTGATCAATCCAATCGCGGCCATCAATGCGATGGCGATGCTCCTGGAGCACAGCGGCCATCCCAAGTCGGGCGGCCGGATCGATGCGGCCGTGGCCCACGTCACGGGCACGAAGATGAAGAGCCAGGCCGCCGGCAAGATGGGCCACGGCACCCGCGAGGTGGGCGACCTCGTCGTCGAGGCGCTCAAGAGAGCCTGACCCGGAGCCCCTCCGCCTGACTCCGCTCGGCCGCCTGCACGATCTGCATGGCCCGCAGGGCGTCGTCGAGGCCGCTCATGTGACGCAGCAGGCTCGTCACCATGCGATGAAACTGGGCGAGCATCTGCTCGCCCACCGGCCGCTCGCTGTCGAGCGATTCCTGGTGGCGTCCGGCGGCGTCGAACCAGACGAGGGTGTTGGGGAGATCGATGAAAGCGATTCCTGACTCGCAGACGATCTGCAGGCCCGGCGGCGGGCGGAAGGTGACCGCCTCCTCCCAGACCCGTGGCATGTAATAGCCGCAGCTGATCTGGGCGATGGGTCCGTCGCCGGGACGGCCGGTCTGTGAAAAGTCGAGGCTCATCATCTGGTAGTCGTCCACCTCGCCGCCGGGGGCTTCGGCGTGCCGCACGGCGACCACGCTCGTGGGCTCCATCCCGGCCACGTAGCGGCACCAGTCGACGAGTTCCACGAGGTCGCGGGCCTCGGTGCGACGGTCGCGGGTCGGGGCCGCCGCCGAAAGCGGGACTCGCCGGTGGCAGAAGAGCATCCGTGGCGGGCCGAGCCGCGTGGCGATGAGTTCCTTGATGCGGACGGTCGCCGCCGCATGCCGCCGCGGCAGTTCGGCCATGAAGGCGATGCCCGATTCCTCCACGCGGCGGCGAAGCAATTCCGCCTCGTCGGCGGCGAACGGGAGCGAGATCGCGGAGTAGACGGCCTTTCCGTGGTCGCAGGCCGCGAGGATCGGCGTGGCCCCGAACCACTGGTCGGCGAGGTAGAGGATCGCGTCGATGTCGTCGCGGGCGGCGAGGGCCCGGAAGCCATTGACCGGGGTCGTGTCGAGTTCTGCCGCGGCCCGTTCGGCCCTGTGCGACACCTGCTCGCAGATTCCCCGCACCTCGAACCTGTCGGCCAGCGTGCGAATGGCCGGGAGGTGCCGCGACTCCCATTGGTCGCCCAGGCCGACGATGCCCACGCGGAGTTTCACGACGTCGTCTCCGCAGCGGTGGCTTCGGCGGCAAGCAGCTCCCGCTCGCGGCGCAGCCCCTTGTCGGCGATGTCCTTGCGGCACCAGGCGCCGGCCCAGCGGATCTCCTTGACTGCCGTGTAGGCCTGCAGCTTCGCACGGGCCAGGGAGGTTCCCAGAGCCGTGACGGCAAGCACCCGTCCGCCGTCGGCCACGCTGCCCCCGTCGGCGAGCCGCGTTGCCGCGTGGAAGACCTGCACGTCGGGAAGCGCCGCGGCGGCGGCGAGACCGCGGATCGGCTGCCCCTTCGAGACCGGGCCCGGGTAGCCCTCGCTTGCCATCACGACGCTCACCGCAGCGCCTTCGTGCCAGGTCGGCGGCGGGCAGGATTCCAGCCGGCGATCGACGGTGGCATCGAGCAGTTCGAGCAGGCTCGACTCCATCCGGAGGAGCAGCGGCTCGCACTCGGGGTCGCCGAAACGGGCGTTGAACTCGAGCACCTTCGGGCCCTGCGACGTGAGCATCAGGCCGGCGTAGAGCACGCCCTGAAAGGGCACCTTGGCCCGCCGCATCGCGTGGACCGTCGGAACGAGGATCTTCGCCTCGATCTCAGCGAGGAGTTCGGCATCGACGAACGGAGTCGGGCAGTAAGCGCCCATGCCGCCGGTGTTGGGCCCGTCGTCGTCGTCGTATGCCGCCTTGTGGTCCTGCAGCGGCGGGAGCGTGACGATCGTGCGGCCATCGGTGATCGCCAGCACGCTCACCTCGACGCCATCGAGCCGTTCCTCCACCAGGATGCTGCCGGCCGCGGCGGCGAGGGCGGGATCCTCGGCAAGCGACTGCACGGCGGCCAGCGCCGCGGCCCGGTCGGCGCACACGAAAACTCCCTTGCCGGCGGCGAGTCCGTCGGCCTTCACCACGACGGGCATGTCTTCGCGTGCCTCGAGATACTCCCGGGCACGGGCCGTCGAGCGGAACTCGCGGAACATCGCCGTCGGCACATCGCCGCGATGGAGGATCTGCTTGCAGAACGACTTGCTTCCCTCGATCTGCGCGGCCCGTTGAGTCGGTCCGAAGATTCGAAGTCCGGCCGCGGTGAACGCATCGACGATCCCGGCGACGAGTGGCGCCTCCGGTCCGACGACCGTGAGATCGATCTCGTGCGTGCGGGCCAGCTCCAGCAGGGCCGGGATGTCCGTCGCCGCAACGGGAACGTTTTTGGCGATACCCGCGGTGCCGGCGTTGCCGGGGGCGACGAAGACCTCGGCGCCATCCTGGACGAGTTTCCAGGCGAGCGCATGCTCCCGGCCGCCGTTGCCCACGACGAGAACCCGGCGCGATCGAATCACGTTGCTTGCTCCTGCTGAAAATGATGCCCGACGGGCATGCTCCTGTTGCACGCGGCCGCGTCGAGATCGGAGGTTGTACTCCAACACACTCGCCCGTTGTTTTCCCCAGACGTTCCGCCGCGCACCGTCCCTCGTCTGGAAGGGGGGGTGATTCGCGGTGATGGCCGCTGGATTGCAGACTTCCGCCTGCAACATGGGGGAAGAGGGCAGACGATGACGTTGACAGCCTTGGGGTGCCAGATACAGTTAGAGAGAGTTCGTGAAAAACTTCACGAACTCGCGCAATCGCGGTCGAAACATGCTTTTTACGCGGTGCCCAGGTCTGGCATCGGCCGCTTAGGCCGCCTGGAGCCAAACCCGGCCGCGATGAGGCTCCCTATGGCAGACAAGAAAAAGATGACGGTGGCCGAGATTCTGGCGGCTGCCAGGGCGGCCAACGGTCAGGCGGCAGCGTCCGCGGCTGCTTCGCCCAAGAATGTTGCTTCGCCCGAGGAAGCTGCTTCGCCCGGGGAATCGGAGCCGGTTGCGGAGCAGCCCGCAGCAGCCGAGACCGCCGCCAAGCCCGCCGCGAAGCCGAAACCGGCGGCCGCAGGGGGTGCTCGCCCCGGGGTGGCCGACATCCTCGCAATGGCCCGGGCCAAGAAGGCCGAGGGCGACGCTCCCGCGGCGAAGACTGCGGTCGAGAAGCCCGCGGCGGCGGCAAAGCCGGCGGCGGCCAAACAACCGGTCAAACCCGCAGCCAATGTGGGCGCCCCGAAGACGGGCGTGCAGCGTGATACGGCGAGCATTCTCGCCGCGGCGCGGGGGGCGGCGAAGCCGGGGCCGGTCGCCAAGGCTGACGCTCCGGCCAAGCCCGCCCCGAAAGCGCGTGATCTCGCGAAGCCCGTCGAGGAGAAAGCCGCCCCCCCGCGAACCGTCGCCACGCTCCCCGCCAGGCCGGTGAAACCGGCCAAGAAGGGAGCCGACGATGGGGAGGATCGCCGCGGCTTCATGCAGATCGCCCTCGGCTCGGCGATGGCGATGGGATTCACCGCACTCTCCGTGACCGGCGGCCTCTTCACCCTGGGGCTCACCCGGTACCTGTTCCCCAACGTCCTTGCGGAACCGCCCAGCAAGTTCAAGGTGGGGGCAAAGGACGGTTTTCCGGCCGGCAAAGTCGAGACAAAGTACGTCGCCCAGTATGGCGTGTGGGTGGTGAATGGTGATTTCCAGGGGCAGCAGCAGGTCTACGCATTGAAGACCGTCTGCACTCACCTTGGCTGCACGCCGAGCTGGCTCGAGGCCGAACAGAAGTTCAAGTGCCCCTGCCACGGCAGCGGGTTTTACAAGGACGGCGTCAACTTCGAGGGACCGGCTCCCCGGCCGCTCGAGCGGTATGCGATCCGGATTGCCGACGACGGCCAACTCGAGATCGACAAGAGCAAGACATTCCAGGAGGAGCTCGGCCAGTGGGCCGACCCAGATTCGTACGTCACCGTCTGAGCAAGGGAAGTTTTTCAGGCCATGGCCATCGGCGAGACCATCCGTAACTCCCAGATTTGGAAGAGCATCTTCCGTCATCCGATGCCGCTCGACAGGCGGAATCGGATCGTGGTCATGCTCACCAACTTCTTTCTCCATCTGCATCCGGTATCGATCAAGAAGCAGGGCATCGCCCTGTCGTTCACCTGGTGCATGGGGGGCGTGACGTTCTTCCTGTTCCTGGTGGAGACCGTCACCGGCGTGCTTTTGATGTTCTATTACCGGCCCACGCTGGAATGGGCCTACAACGACATCCTCTCCCTCCGCGACGTGACGAGCCTGGGCATCCTGCGGGAACTCCATCGCTGGGGCGCCCACGCGATGGTGATCACCACCTGGCTGCACATGTACCGCGTGTTCCTCACCGGCAGCTACAAGCCGCCGCGGGAGTTCAACTGGGTGGTGGGCGTGATCCTCCTCCTGCTGACGCTCCTGTTGTCGTTCACGGGTTACCTGCTCCCCTGGGATCAGCTGGCGATCTGGGCGATCACGGTGGGCTCCAACATGGCCCGCGCCACGCCGTTCCTCGGCTACGAGGGCCCCGGCCAGCAGTTGCTCACGATCGGCGGCATCGACATGATCACCGACGCCTCCGACGCCCGCTTTGGTCTCCTCGGCGCCCGATTCGTCGGCGAGGAAACCCTCAATCGCTTCTACGTTCTGCACTGCATCGCGATTCCGCTGGCGGTGGCGCTGCTGCTTGCGATCCACTTCTGGCGCGTGCGAAAGGACGGCGGCATCAGCGGGCCGCTGTGAGACCACCCCCATGCATTCATCCGGCTTTTTTCTGAAGGACGTCGCCGGCTTTCTCGGCGGATATTACGCGTTCATGGCGATCATGAACGCCGTCGCGGCGCTGATTCTCTGGCGGAAGAAGGCCGAGATCGGCTGGGCGCTGGTTTGGACGGTTTTTGCCGGGGCCATGATGGTGCTGGCGAGTCTCGCCCTGTCGGGCACTCCCGATCTCGTCCCGGCGTTGCCGCTGTCGGTCCGCACGCTGGTCAACCGGCTCTCGGGGCCGGTGCTCTACACGCTCGGCACGTTCGCCCTGCTGACGGTGCTGTTCATCTTCCGCCGGTTCTTCGTGCGGCCGATGGTGGCCTGGACGATCCTCAACGTCATGCTGCTGTTGATGGGTCTCTCCATGGCCGACGAAAACTTCGCGTCGATCGTGATGAAGCCCGACAACGTCCCGATCGTCGGGCTCGTCTTCATGTTGGCGTTCTTCACATGGCTCGCCACGAGTCAGGCCGTGGTCAACGACGACCGGATCGCCCGCGGTCTGCCGACGGTCGAGAAGGAGAATGACGAAAAGGTGCTGGTGTGGCCCGATCTCGTCTACACCGAACTCATCTGCATGGTGGCCGTCTCGGCCTTCCTCCTGCTGTGGGCGATCTGCCTGCCGGCCCCGCTCGAAGAACCCGCGTCGAGCGTCAAGACGCCCAATCCCTCGAAGGCCCCGTGGTACTTCCTGGGTCTTCAGGAGATGCTCGTCTACTTCGATCCCTGGTATGCCGGCGTCGTGCTGCCCAGCCTCGTGATCTTCGGGCTGATGGCGATGCCGTATCTCGATTTCAACAAGACGGGCAATGGCTACTATTCGATCGAGGAGCGGAAGTTCAGCTACCTGACCTACCAGTTCGGTTTTTTCCTCCTCTGGATCACGTTGATCATTCTCGGCACGTTCCTCCGCGGGCCCAACTGGAACTTCTTCGGTCCCTTCGAGTACTGGACGCCGTACAAGGTGGAGGTGCTCAACAACGTCGACCTGCCGCAGATGTTCTGGGTGAACCTCCTCGACCAACCGCTCCCCAAGGCGCCGTCGGGTGCGAGCGGGTTGGTGCAGGCGGGGTACATCCTGTTGCGGGAGGCCCCCGGCCTCCTCGTCATGGGCGCGTATCTGGTGCTGCTGCCACCGTTGCTCGCGGTCACCCTGTTTCGAGGCTTCTACGCGAAGATGGGCTTCATTCGATACATGATCATGGCCAACCTCATGCTTTTGATGCTCACGCTGCCGCTGAAGATGGTCCTGCGGTGGACGCTGAACCTAAAATACATCGTGAGCATCCCGGAGCTTTCGCTGAACTTCTGACGCCGTCCTGCTGCCCCGCCGAGTCTTTCCTGACGCTCGCACCGCCCGCGAAGAACATCCATGCCTGCAACAGAACAAACCTGGCGTAACCTCAAAATCCTCCACGTCCTCTTCGCCGTCACGGCAGTCCTGCTGCTTCTGGCGACGGTGATGATGCTGACGGCCGACCACAATCGTCCCTGGAAGAAGTACGCCCGCGAGTTCCGAAACCTCGAGACCTGGTCGGCCGCCGCGAAGATCGATGAGCAGGATTCGGCCGCCTACGAGTCGCGGCGGAAGGAGCTCGAGGCGGCGTTGGCGGAGGTGCGGCGGGCTGATCTCGACGGCGCGGCGGCCAGGGAGTTCATGGAAGCTGTTCGCGGGGTCCCCGAGGACGCGCAGGCCGCCGATCGGGCCCAACTCGACATCGACCAGTTGCAGACTCAACAGGATCCCGCCGAGCGGCTCGTGCTCCGTGGAGACCTGCTGGCGCGGCTGCAGGACATCGCCAAAAGGGCGAAGTTTCGCGAAGACAACCTCGCCGGCAGCCTGAAGCTGCGGCGGGCCGAACTCGACAAGGCCCGGGCGGACTACGAGCTGGCGGTCGCGGAAGAGGCGCCGGGCGATCGCCAGGCGGAGTTTCTCGCGCTCGCGGACGGCAAGCGGGTGGAGGTGTCTTCGGCGACGCTCGCCTTTCAGGCTGCCAACACCTACCGCAAGTCGCTCGATTCGCTGCTGCAGCGGATGACGAAGCCCGAGGACGACGCGGCCAAGGCGCTGGCGGATCACCGTGCCAAGCTCATCCAGTTGCAGAAGACCTTCGAGCAGCGCCGGCCCAACGTCGGCAAGAGCCTGCTGGAGTTGCCGGTTCTCGACGCCTTCAACAGCCCGCTGCGGGTCGATCAGATCTGGCTGCCTCAGCTCACGCTCAACAACAATTTCCGTGACGTTGCCCGGTTCGACCGCTGCACGACCTGTCACCGCGGCATGGACAAGTCGCAGCCCGGCGCTCCGACGGAGCCGGGGTATCCGGAGGCCGAAACGATCGAAGTGGCACTCGCGCCCGCCAAGCCCTCCGGTGAAAGCTCCGGCGACGGAAACGATCGGCTGGAAGCGATCTACGGTCTGCGGCTCGCCAGCAGCGGGCTGTTCCACGCCGACGATCCGACCATCGGCGTGGTCGTGCCGGAATCGCCGGCGGCCGTCGCGGGCCTGCAGTCGGGCGACGTGATCACGTCGATCGACGGCGGCAAGGTGCTGTCGAGGGATGCTGCGGAGTCCGTGATGGTGGAGGTTTCCGGTCAGGAGAAATCGCTCTCGATCGCGGTTCGGCGGGGCGTGCCCCAGCCGTACTCGACCCATCCGCGGCTCGATCTCTTCGTCGGGGACTCGAGTCCGCATCCGATGAAGAACTTCGGCTGCACCATCTGCCACCAGGGTCAGGGAAGCTCGACGAGTTTCAAGTGGGCGTCGCATTCGCCGAACAGTCCGAAGCAGGCCCACGAGTGGCACGACGAGCAAGGCTGGTTCAACAACCATCATTGGATCTATCCGATGCTCCCCCAGCGGTTCGAGGAATCGAGCTGCCTGAAGTGTCATCATCAGGTCGTCGATCTCGAGCCGAGCGAGAAGTTTCCCGAGCCGCCGGCCCCGCAACTCGTCGAGGGCTACCACCTGATCCGCTCGTACGGCTGCTACGGCTGCCACGAAATCAACGGTTGGTCCGGGCCCGACAAGCGGATCGGTCCGGACATGCGGGTCGAACCGAACTTCCACGAGGTCGCAGAGGCACTCGCCGACGACGCGGGGCTGCAGGCCCTCGGTGACGTGGCGGTTCGCTGGGTGGCGGACGTCCGCTCCAGCCCGGACAGCCGCGAGGCCCGGAACCGGCTCCGCGACGTGATCGAGCGGGATGCGGCGGCGGGCGGCGACGCCAAACTCTCGCAGCGTTCCCATCAGTTGGCGGCGTTGCTCAAGGATCCGGAGACTCCTGGCACGCTGCCCAAGGTCGGTCCCAGCCTGCGGCACCTGAGCTCCAAGGTCGGCTTCGAGTGGCTCTATGCGTGGCTCCGCAATCCGCAGGAGTTTCGCCCATCGACCAAGATGCCGAGATTCTTCGGCCTCTGGAGCCATCTCGAGGGCAAGCAACTCGAGGAATCGAAGCGCTACGAACCGATCGAGATTCGGTCGATGGTCCACTACCTCACCGAAGCCAGCGCCCCTTTTGAATACGTCAAGCCGTACGAGGGCATCACCGCGTCGGCCGACGTGGCCCGCGGGCGGAAGGTCGTGCAACTCCGCGGTTGCCTGGCCTGCCATCAGCATGCCGACTTCCCCGATGCGTCGAGCACGCATGGCCCCAACCTCTCGAGGATCGGCGCGAAGGCGTCCTCGATTCCGCAGGGACGGCAGTGGCTCTACAGCTGGCTGCGTGAGCCGTCCCGCTACCACCCGAAGACGATCATGCCGAACGTGCTGCTCGAGCCGGTGTCGCTCGCCGACGGCACGCTCAGCGACCCGGCCGCCGACGCCACCGAATATCTGATGACCTCCGGCAGCGATTGGAGGCCGGAGCAGGAGTGGCAGGTCGAGACGCTCGACGGCGAGACCGGATTCCCCATGGCATCTGCCGGGCCGCTCGCGGGGGACGAGAAGAAGGCGCTCGATGAGTTGGCGCTGATGTACCTCAAGGAGCGGTTCACCACGACCCGCGCGGAGCAGGTTCTTCAGGCTGGGCTCTCGGCAGAACAAGCCGGCATCCAGGGCGACGAGCGGATGCTCGTGGGGCTCACCGGCCCTGCCCGTGATCAGACGTTGCTCGCCTATGTCGGCAAGAAGACGATCAACAAACTGGCCTGCTACTCATGCCATGACATCCCGGGATTCGAAGACGGCAAGCCGGCCGGGGCCGCTCTCGCCGACTGGGGCCGCAAGGATCCATCGCGGATCGCATTCGAGCAGGTTGCGCACCTGGTCACGCATCAACTCGGAGGCGGGCACGGCCACGGACACGGAGACCACGCACACGGCGGCAAGACTCATGGCTCGCCATCGGCCGAGTCCACGGACGACCAACTCTCCCCCGATCTGGCCTATGCGGCGAAGGCCGGCGACGGCCATTTTGATCCGGAGTCCGTCGATCCCGATACGGGCTATTTCGTTCAGAAACTCCTCGGTCATGAGCGGGAGGGCTTCCTCTGGCAGAAGCTCCGTGCACCGCGGAGTTACGACTACAAGAAGGCCGAAAACAAGACCTACAACGAGCGGTACCGGATGCCTCAGTTCCCGTTCGACGACAAGCAGCGGGAGGCCGTCATGACGTTCGTGCTTGGGTTGGTGGCCGAACCGCCGGCGCCGCAATACGTGTACGAACCCTCTCCCCGGGAGAAGGCCCGTCTGGACGGGCTCGTGGTCGCCGAGCAGTACAACTGTGGCGGTTGCCACACGCTGGAGATGGACCGCTGGGACCTCCGCTACAAGCCGGGCTCGCTCGGCGAGTCGTCGCTTGCGGCGGACTATCCCTTCCTCTCCCCCCACTTCACGCCCGAGCAGGTCGCGGCGTCCGTGAAGACCGATCGTCAGGGCCGCCGTAAAACCACGCTCGTGGGCATGCCGGTGCTCGATCCCGAGACGGGCAGGCCGCAGCTCGTGGACGAGGACGGGGTGCCGATCGAGGAGGGTGACACGGAATCGGTGGCCCACCGGCCGTTCACGCTCTGGCACGACGCACTGGTCGATGGTGAGCCGCGGGCCGTCGGAAGCCAGAACGTGGTCGTCCCGGAGGACGCCCTCGCAGCCGGACGGCACTACCCGGCCAAGGGTGGCGATCTCGCGAAGCTGCTCTTTCCCGTCGTGATCGCCGACGAGAAAACGGTGAACCCGAACGTCAAGCCCGACGACGCCTGGGGTTGGTTGCCGCCGCCGCTGGTGGGCGAAGGCAGGAAGGTCCAGTCGGCGTGGCTTCACAAGTTCCTGCTCAACCCGCACACGATCCGGCCGCCGGCGGTTCTCAGGATGCCGAAGTTCAACTTCGATTCAAAGCAGTCGGCCGCCCTCGTGAACTACTTCGCCGCGGTGGATGGCGCGGACTTTCCGTACGTCTACGACCCGCGTCTCGACGAAAGTTCCCTGGCCGAGGCCGAGAAGTCGCACCCCGGGCATCTGGACGGGGCGCTGAAGATCGTCACCAACAACAACTACTGCGTGAAGTGCCATCTCGTGGGCGACTACACGCCGCCGGGCAGCGTGAAGGCGCTGGCACCGCAGTTGCAGACGGTGCACGAGCGGTTGCGGCCCGACTACGTGCACGGTTGGATCGCGAATCCGAAGCGATTCCTCCCGTACACGGGCATGCCGGTCAACATCCCGTTCGACAAGCCGGTCAGTCAGGACCTCTACCGGGGCACGAGCGAACAGCAGGTCGATGCCCTGACCGATTTGCTGATGCACTTCGACGCATTCGCCAAGCAGAACCTGTCGCTCGAGGCGTTTCTGCGGCAACCGGCGCCCACCGCCGAGGCTGGCCAGCAGTCGCCGAGGGCCGCCGCCGGCCCGCCGTCGAAGGACCAGAGCAGCACCCGGGGACGGCCTTTCCCGCCGGAGACATTGCCGCTCTCTGCCGCCGACTCGCCCGGAACCCCGGCCTTACTAAACTGACCAGGGAGACTGGCCGACCAGTCCCGATCCTTCGAACCACCTTTGGAGAGCCCCGATGAAACGCCCCAGCATGATCCTGTCGCTCGGCTTCGCCGCCGTCGCGTTCGTCGTGAACGGTCCGGCTTCGGCAGACGAGTGGGGCGCGTTGAAGGGGAAGTTCGTGTTCGGTGGAGCCGTTCCCGCGCAGGGTGAGCTCAAGGCCGACAAGGACGTCGAGGTGTGCGGCAAGCACAAACTGCTCGCCGAGGAACTCGTGATCGGTGACGACAAGGGAGTGGCCAACGTCGTCGTGTTCGTGCGGGACAAGGGTGTGAAGGTCAACCCCGAAGTGGCCAAGGCCGCCGCCGACCAGAAGGTCGTGCTCGACAACAAGAACTGCCGCTTCGAGCCGCACGTGGCATTCGTCCAGGTCGGCCAGGAAATCATCATCAGGAACTCGGACACCGTCGGGCACAACAGCAACGTGGCCACCGTGAAGAACTCCCCCTCCAACAATCTCATCCCGGCCGGCAGCGAGGTCACGGCGAAGTTCGCCACGGACGAGGCCATTCCGGCGCAGGTGACCTGCAACATCCACCCGTGGATGAAAGCGTGGCTGGTCGTCCGGCCCAATCCCTACGCGGCTGTGTCGAAGGCCGACGGCACGTTCGAAATCAAGGATCTTCCCGTCGGCGAGGTCGAGCTGCAGTTTTGGCACGAGAAGGCGGGCTACATCGGCGAGATGACGATCGGCGGCAAGACTGAAAAGGCCGCGAAGGGCCGCAAGAAGGTGTCCGTTGCCGCGGCGGGAACGGACCTTGGCGAGATCGTGCTCGATTCCGCAATCTTTCAGAAGTGATCGGGGAGATTCACGACATGCAAAGCCGATTGTCCTTGGCGTGCTCCCTCGGCTTGGTGCTGATCGTCTGCCAGGGCTGCGGACCGCAGCGGGTGGTGGCTCCCGTCGCCGACCGGCAGGCCGCGGAAACGATCCGCCAGGGGCTGGTAACGGTGGTCGCCGCGGAGGCTGATGCGGGAGAGGTTGCGGCCTCCGGCGAGGGCTGGGCGACGCTCAAGGGCCGCTTCGTATTCGCCGGTGACCCCGGGCAGCCCAAGCCCCTCGTTGTGGACAAGGACACCGAAGTCTGCGGCAAGTCGTCGAAGATCTTCGACCAGTCGTTGCGGGTCGACGCCTCGAGCAAGGGCTTGGCCGATGTCGTCGTTTTCGTCCGCAAGTCGAGCCGCGTGAAAAATCCCGTGTCGAACGCCCCGCTCGTCTTCGATCAGAAAAACTGCGAGTTTCTCTCACCGGTGTTCGTCTCCCGACTGGGACAGCCGATCGAGGTTCGCAACAGCGACCCCGTGGGGCACAACACGAACATCGACGGCACCAGTTTCAATCAGTTGATCCCGGCCGGTCAATCGACCAACTACATCTCCAACGTCGAGATGGGGGCGCCGAAGGCGGTGACCTGCAACATTCATCCATGGATGAAGGCCTACATCCTGTTCCGCAAGGATGGGTACGTGGCCGTTTCGGCGGCCGACGGCAGCTTTTCGATTCCCGATCTTCCGGCGGGCGAGCCGCTCGAGTTTCAGGTCTGGCATGCGAAGTCGACGGGCCCCGGCGGTGGGCTCGGACTCGAGCGACCCGATCTCAAGTGGAACCCCAAGGGCCGTTTCTTGATCACACTGCAGGCCGACGACGTCAAGGATCTGGGCACGCTTGACGTTCCGGCCGATTCGATCGGCACCTGAAACACACCACGTTTCCCCAAAACGCCATGATCAACACGCCATCACATCCCCGCTGCTCGTTCGTCGCGATGATCGCGATTGCCGCGCTTGTCTCTTCTGGATGCGGCAAGACCCAGCCCGCGTCGTTTCGCCTCAACATGGTGCAGGCCACGAAGACGTCCGCTCCCGAGGCGGGGCTGGAAAAGCCCTGGGCGAAGTGGTCCCAGGAGCGGCAGTCGCAGGTCGCCACCATTCTCCTGGCCATGTTCGGCACGCCCGACGAACCGGTGGCCCTGGCCGAGTCGGGATTGGACGAGGCCAAGCTCCGCCTTGCCGCAGGACCGGTGCGAAGTGACATCGTGGGGCGGAAGAATGGTCTCTACCGCGAGCACTGCGTGCACTGTCATGGCATCTCCGGCGACGGCATGGGACCGACGGCCGCGTTCCTCAATCCCTACCCCCGCGACTACCGCCCGGGGAAGTTCAAGTTCAAGAGCACCTGGCGGGATGCCAAGCCGACGCACGGCGATCTCGTGCACGTCTTGAACCAGGGGATCGTGGGCACGTCGATGCCGTCGTTTGCGTTGCTCCCGCCGGCGCAGGTCGACGCCCTTGCGGAATATGTCCGTTATCTCAGCATCCGCGGCGAGGCCGAACTGGCGCTGTTCACGTATGCAGAGCAGGAACTCGGCGGAGACGAACAGTTGCCGACCACGCGTGAGTTTCTGGTGGACGAGATCCTCGCTCCCATCGTGGAGAAATGGTCCTCGGCCGACGAGTTGCAGATTCCGATCGCGGCCGTGCCACCGGGTGTTCACTTCGGGCTTCCGGCCAGTGATCCTGCGAATCGGGACTCGATTGCGCGGGGCAGGGCGTTGTTTCTCGGGGACGGCGGATGCGTGAAATGCCATGGCGTGACGGCGCTCGGTGACGGCCAGGCGAATGACTACGACGACTGGAACAAGACGATCGTCGACGTCAGCAAGGATGTGGCAGGGAGCCTCGACGCGTCGCGGAAGGCCGCCGCCGGCGAGATGAGCCCGGAGAAGCTGGCCGAGCACCGGTCCCGCGCGGAGTGGCTGCATGCGTTCGTCGAAGTTCTCGAGGGAGACGCGCTGCGTCCGCGGACGATCCCGCCGCGAAACCTCCGGCAGGGGGTCTACCGGGGCGGCCGACGTCCGCTCGATCTGTATCGCCGGCTTTACACCGGCATCAACGGCGCGCCGATGCCGGGCGTCGGGCCCTCGGGGGCCGGCGCCAAGGGGAGCGTCCCCGATGCGGAGATCTGGCACATCGTCAACTACATCCGCTCGTTGCCTTATGAGTTCGACGGCGAACTCGGGGCCGACAGGCCGTTGGTGGCAAGGGACCGTTTCTGACGGCCCGCCCGGGCGAATGGGTTCGATTGTTTTTCATCAGCAGGGAGTGATGTGACGTGGGCAAGCGACTGGCCGCAATGTTCTGGGCGATGTTGTTTCTCGCGGTTCCCGTGCTCGGCGTGGCGACCTTCGCCGTGGCGCCGGCCTACGATCACTGGCTGCCGAAGGACGTCTCCGAGCACGGACAGTCCATCGACTCCCTCTTCTACTTCATCCTCGCCCTCACCGGCGTGGTCTTCGTCGTGACCGAAGTGCTCCTCTTCTGGTTCATGTGGAAGTACGACGCCTCCCGGCAGGACGGCCGGGCCACCTACATCCAGGGCAGCCACACGCTCGAGGTCGTTTGGACGATCATTCCCGCCGCCACGCTGCTCTTCCTGGCGATCTATCAGATGAATGCGTGGGCCGACGTGAAGATGCGGCGGCCCGCGATGTCGCCGACGGTGGAGGTCGTGGCCAGGCAGTTCGAGTGGCGGCTGCGGTATCCCGGTCGCGACGGCACGCTGGGCACGGCCGACGACCTGTTTCTCGTCAACGACCTTCACCTCCCGATCGACGAGGACATCCTCGTCCAGCTCAAGAGCATGGACGTTCTCCACAGCTTCTTCCTGCCCAACGTGCGGATCAAGCAGGATGCCGTGCCGGGCATGAAGATTCCCGTCTGGTTCAAGGCTCGTGAGGCGGGCGCGTTCGACATCGTCTGCGCCGAACTCTGTGGCTGGGGCCATTACAAGATGAAGGGCCGGGTGACGTTCGAGTCGCGGCCCGAGTTCGATGCCTGGCTCGAACGGAAATACGCCGAGCAGCAGTCTGTGCAGCCCACCGCCGAAGTCGCCAAGGCCGATTGAGCACCCGAGTCCGTCATACGCCCGATCCGAGGAGCCCACGATGACACCCCCCACCACAGCCGCCGTCTCGCCGACGATCGCCCACGGCCCGACGACTCTCGTCGCACCGCGGAAGCCCCGGCCCGTGGCCGAGTTCCTCTCGACCTACGTCTTCTCGAAGGACCACAAGGTCATCGGCCTGCAGTTCCTGTTCTCGACGCTCCTCTGGTTTCTCGTGGGCGGGCTGCTCGCGCTCGCCGTTCGCTGGCAGGTTGCCTGGCCATGGTCCGACGTGCCGGTGGTGGGCAAACTCTTCGCCCAGGAAGGCGGCCAGATGGCGCCAGAGTTCTACACGATGCTCTTCACCATGCACGCCTCGGTGATGATCTTCCTGGTGATCATCCCCATCCTCGCCGGGGCCTTCGGCAACTTCCTGATCCCGCTGATGATCGGCGCAGACGACATGGCGTTTCCGACGCTCAACATGCTGTCGTATTGGTTCATGTGGCCGGCTTTTATCGCGTTCACCGCCAGCTTCTTCGTCGAGGGAGGCGCGGCCTCCGGGGGCTGGACGAGCTATCCGCCTTTGTCCACCAATCCGGCGTCATCTCCGGCGAGCGGCATGGGGCAGACGCTCTGGCTGCTCGGGCTGACGTTGGTGGGCGTGTCGTCGATGCTCGGCAGCGTCAACTACATGACGACCATCATCCTCATGCGGGCCCCGGGCATGACGATGTTCCGGCTGCCGATGACGATCTGGGCCATGTTCATCACCGCCATCCTCCAGGCCTTCGCCCTGCCGGTTCTCACGGCGGCCGGGTTCATGCAACTCACCGACCGCCTGTTGGGCACTGGTTTCTTCTCGCCCGAAGGGAGCGTGGTCAACAACGCGATCTCCGGCGCGGGTGGCGGGCAGCCGCTGCTCTGGCAGCATCTCTTCTGGTTCTACAGCCACCCGGCCGTCTACATCATGATCCTGCCGGCGATGGGCATGGTGAGTGACATTCTCACCGTTTACGCCCGCAAGCCCCTGTTCGGATACCGGCCGATGGTCTACTCCATCGCCGGCATCGCCGGCCTGGGCTTCATCGTCTGGGGCCATCACATGTTCATGTCGGGCATGAATCCGGCGCTGGGCATCACGTTCATGGTCTCGACGATGATGATCGCCCTGCCGAGCGCGGTGAAGACCTTCAACTGGCTCGGTACGCTCTGGGGGGGCAAGATCCAGTACACGACCTCGATGCTCTTCGCGCTCTCCTTCGTCTCGATGTTCATCATCGGTGGGCTCTCGGGCATCTTCATGGCGGCCACGCCCGTCGACATCTTCATTCACGACACCTACTTCATCGTGGCCCACTTCCACTATGTGCTCTTCGCCGGCACGGCGATGGGCGTGTGGGCGGCGATTTACTTCTGGTTCCCCAAGATGTTCGGCCGCACGATGAACGAGTTCTGGGGCAAGGTGCACTTCTTCCTGACGTTCATCTTCCTGAACGGAACCTTCTTCACGATGCACATTCTCGGTGCGGTGGGCTTCCCGCGGCGGCTTGCCGACGCCTACCACTACGAGACGTTCCATCACCTTCAGCCGCTCAACGCCTTCATGACCTACTGCGCCATGGGCATGGTGGCCACGCAGATCATCTTCGCGGCCAACTTCATCTACAGCATGTTCTGGGGGCCGGTCGCCGGCCGGAATCCGTGGAACGCCAATACGCTGGAGTGGACGGCGCCGAGCCCTCCGGGCCACGGCAACTTCGACTACCAGCCGGTGGTCTATCGCGGCCCGTACGAATACTCCGTCCCCGGAGTCGAGAAGGATCACCTGATGCAGACCGACCCGCCCAACGCCGCCGCGGCGGCCGCTGCGGCGGCGGCACATTGAGGGGAGGAGCAGGCAGGGGTGGCGAGTCGCCGGCATGGGGAGGGCAGGACTCTCTCGTGGCGGTCGTTCCTCTGAGCCGATGAAAGGGGCGTCGTTGCCGCGGAAGAAAACCGCGGGGTGCCCCGGGCGTCGTCAGCCGCCGCGGCCGCTTCCCCTCACGGGGCCCTGAATCAACATGAGACTCTCCGCATTCAACTGGACGCATTTGGTCGCCTGCCTTTTGGTGGGCGTGACGGCAGTGCTGCTGTCGTTCGGGGCGCTGGTCACGACGTACGAGGCGGCGATGGCGGTGCCCGACTGGCCCGCGACGTACGGCCACAACATGTTCCTCTTTCCGATGGCCGAGTGGCTCACCGGCCCCTGGGATCTGTTCCTCGAGCACGGGCATCGACTGCTGGGGGCCCTGACGGGGGTGATCACAATCGGGCTGGCCGTGGTCGTCTGGTGCTCCTCGTCGCAACCAACGGTGCGTTGGCTCGTGGTGGCCGCGGTCGCACTCGTGCTCGTGCAGGGTGGGCTCGGCGGCGCCCGCGTGCTCCTCGACGACAAGACGGTGGCAAAGGTGCATGCCTGCACCGGCCCGCTCTTTTTCTCCGTGGCCGTGGCGATCGCCGTCTTGTCGCGGCGGCCCGGGGCGGCCGCGAGCCGCGAGGTGGCCACGCGGATTCCCGTCGCGCTGCTCGTCGCGGCTTATCTGCAACTCGTCGCCGGGGCCCAGCTGCGGCATCTCGACGCCGCCGTCGAACCCGCCACCTTCCACGCCCTCGTCGGCTTGCATATTTTCGGGGCCATCGCCGTCACGGTGTTGACGGTAGCCAGCGCCGTGACGGCCAGCGCCCTCGGGTCGCGGACGGCTCGGCTCTGGTCGTGGTGCATGCTCGTGCTGGTGGGCAGTCAGTTGCTGCTGGGGGCGGGAGCCTGGGTGGCGAACTGGGGCATGCCGGCAGACATCGTGCCCGAATCCTGGCAGTTGGCCGAGCCCTTGCGGGCGCGGAGCGTGTGGGCGGCCGGTGTCGTCACCGGGCATGTCGTTCTCGGAATGTTGATCCTCGGTGGTTCGGTGGCGGTCGCGATCGAGTCGGGGGGGTTTGGCCGAACGACCGCCGCTGCGACGGCCGGACGAAGGGCGTTCACGTGACCCCTCCGCCATCGATCGCCGCCGAGTTTGCCGTTCCGCCCGCGGCGGTCGGGGGTGATCTTACGAGCGGCTCCGCCTCGTGGACCGCCGACATCTCGAAACTGACGCGTCCGCGGATCGCCGTCATGGTGCTGGCCACCGTCGTCACGGCGATGTGGCTCACCGCAGGCCGTCCGGAAAGCCTTTGGTCCGTGGCGACGCTGCTCCTTGGCACCGCCCTCGTGACGGCCAGTTCCAGCATCGCCAATCAGATCCTCGAGCGGGATACCGACAGGCGAATGCCGCGAACCGCATCCCGGCCGATCGCGGCCGGACGCATGACGGTGGAAACGGCCTGGACATGGGCCGGTGCGTTGTTCGTGGCGGGCTCGGCCGTATCCGGCATGGCCTATGGCTGGCAACCGGTCGCGGCGACCGCCGCGACGTGGCTCTTGTACGTGGCGATCTACACGCCGCTCAAGCGGGTCACGCCCCTCAATACGGCCGTCGGGGCCGTGGCCGGGGCGATGCCCGTGATGATCGGCTGGCTGGCGGCCGGTGGCCCGCAACGGCTCGCCGCAGGCGACGCCCGGGGAGGGCTCGCCGCCGCGGCGCTGGCCACGGTGCTCTACCTCTGGCAGTTTCCGCACTTCATGGCGATCGCCTGGCTTTACCGCTCGCAATACGCCGCCGCGGGGCTCCGGATGCTGACGGTGGTCGATCCGACGGGCCTACGGGCGGGGGGGCAGTCACTTGCCGCGGCGCTCGCGATGATCCCCGCCGGGCTCGTTCTGGCCGTGCCGTCCGGCGGCATTCGGCTGTTCCTGGCGGCGGCGGTGGCCGGAATCGTTTATCTTCTGGCCACGGTCCGCTTCGCCATCCGGCGGGACGACGCCTCCGCCCGCATCCTCCTGCTCACATCCCTGGGTTCCCTGCTCGGCCTGCTCGTTGCGGCGGTCGTGTTTGGAAAGCCCGTCTGACACCCCCGATCCCCCGAGCATCGACCATGAACGCTTCCGCATCTTCCATCAGCCATGGACACGCCGGTCATGCGGGGCATGACGGGCATGGCGGGCATGACCACGGCCACATCACGCTCCAGTATCAGCCGGGCCTGCCGCTCTCCCGCGGCAAGCTGATCATGTGGCTTTTTCTCTCGACGGAGATCATGTTCTTCGCGGCACTGCTCGGAAGTTACGTGGTGCTTCGATTCGGTGCGCCGGTGTGGCCCAAGGCCCACCATGTCCATCTGAGCGAGCCGATCGGCGCCTTCAACACGTTCGTGCTGATCTGCTCGAGCGTCTCGATCGTGCTCGCCCTCGAGACCGCACGGGCCAACAAGGCCAGCCTCGCGAAGTTCTGGATGCTGCTGACACTCCTGCTGGGCGGCCTGTTTCTCGGCGTGAAGGGCTACGAATACTCCGCCAAGTTCTCCCACGGCATCTACCCTGCGGCGCCCCGAAGCCGGATCTACGAGCGGCCGGACCTCTACTACGGCTCCGCCGTCCGCGGTCGGCTCGAAGAACTCCGCCGGGAGCCCAAAGACGCCTGGCAGGCCCTGAAATACAAATGGGCCGTGATGTGGCATCGTTCCGCCCAGGCGGCGGCGCTCCATGGCTGGCAGGAACCGGAAACGGTCGATCGGCTCAAGGAGCTCGACGAGACTCCCGAAGCCGCGCTCACGACCGAGCAGCTCGCCGCCCGCGGCAAACTCCAGCAGATCCAGAAGATGGTGCTGAGCCCCGATCAGCAGGCGTTCGACATGGCGGTCGTCGCCGACCAGGTGATGCCGCTTCCGGCCGAGGGTGCCGGTGGTGCCGGCCATGGCGCCGGCCACGGGTCGCACGGCCTCAACGACGCCTTTCCCTGGCTGCGTCTGCCCACCGTCATACCCGGCGGCAACATGTGGGCCAGCACCTACTTCCTGATCACCGGATTCCACGCCATTCACGTGGCGGTCGGTCTGCTCGTGTTCGCGATCATGCTCACCTGGAAACTGGACGCGAAGCGGGCCGGGGCGATTGAAAATGCCGGACTCTACTGGCACTTCGTCGATCTGGTGTGGATTTTCCTGTTTCCGCTCCTCTACCTGTTCTGATTCCGACATCATCGGTCGCGGCCCCGAGCCCGACCTCGAAAGGCGACCACGAAAGGCGACATCGATGAGCGACCACGGCAACCACAGTCACGGACCCGTCACCCGCGCGGGCGAGTCGGCCGACGAGACCCTGCTGCACTCTGTCGAGGAGTCGCACGGCGGCCATGAGGGGCATGGCGGCATCGGCAAATACATGCTCGTGTTCCTCGCGCTCTGCGGCCTGACGACCATGTCGTTCTTCACCTACTCGCCCGCGTGGCCCTGGCGCGACCAGCCGCAGGTGGGCTGGGCGTTCATGATGGCTGTGTCGTGCACGAAGGCGATGCTCGTCATCCTGTTCTTCATGCATGTCTGGTGGGAGGCGAACTGGAAGTACGTGCTCACGATCCCGGCGGCGATGATGGCCATTTTTCTGGCGATCATGCTCGTGCCCGACGTCGGCCTGCGGAACCGCATGGTGTCACAGGAACGGGCGCTCTACATGGCCCGCGGTTCGGACGTGCGTCTGCTCGAGGAAGCGGCGAAGGACAGCCCGCTGAACGAGCCGGCCGCACACTGACCATCCGTAACGACCCAGCTCCGGGAATCGCGAACGTGCCCTCCGCCGTCCCCATCCACCGACTCCTCTGCGTGCTTGTGCCGTTGGCCTCCGCCATCGTCGGCTGTCGTCCCCCGGAGACCGGCGTCAGCGAACCGCGGCCCACTCCCGTGGCGGGCAGGGTGCGAGTCGACGAGGAGACGGTGCCGAACCTCGCCGACGTCCCCTTCACGCTCACCGATCAGACCGGGGAGGATTTCAGCTCGGAGTCGCTCGCCGGCAAGGTCTGGATGGGGGCGATCTTCTTCGCGAACTGCCCGGGGCCGTGCTTCCGGGAGAATCAGGCGATCGCCGACATCCTGCGCAGGATCGACGATCCCGGGTTCATGGTCGTGAGCCTGACGTGCGATCCGGTCAACGACACTCCTGAATCGCTGGCGAAGTATGCCGCCCGGTTCGAGGCCGATCCGGCCCGCTGGAAGTTTCTCACCGGTGACCTCGCGTTGATCGAGCAGGTTGGCCAGAAGATGTTCCGCCTGCCGGTGGAACTCGGCGTGCACTCGGAGCGAGGCGTCGTCTTCGATCGGCAGGGGCGGCTTCGCGGAGGCTACCACCTGCTCGAACCTGACCGGGTTGCCCTGCTCGAGAAGCTCATTCGGGAGGTTCTTGCCGAGCCCGTCGTGTCTCCCGCGGCCGCGCAGCCGGGCGGCCCGCAGGAAGCCAAACCATGACGCCGCTCGTCGCCTCGGTCAGCGTGCACCCGCTCGCCACGACCAACGCGGTGCTCAACTCGCTCGCCACCATCCTGCTCCTCGCGGGCTGGGTGTTCATCAAGCGGGGCAACGTGAGGGCCCATCGATCGGCGATGGTGGCGGCATTCGTCGTGTCGGCCATCTTCCTGGTCTGCTATCTCACCTATCACTACCTCGTCGGTCACGTCCCGTTCAGGGGGCAGGGGGGCGTCCGCGGCGTGTACTTCACGATCCTGATCTCCCACATCCTGCTCGCCGTCACCGTTCCGGTGCTGGCGATCGCGATGTTCGCCCTCGCATGGCGGGGCCGCTGGGCAACCCACCGTCGCCTGGGCCGGATCGCGTTGCCGATCTGGCTCTATGTGTCGGTGACCGGCGTGGTCATCTACATGATGCTCTACCACTGGTTTGTCTGACCCCGACCGCCACGGGGCTGCCTCCTGCTCCCGGCCCTGCTATCATTGGGATGGAGGAGAAACCCATGCGGAAGGCATTCGGACGGGCCCTCGGGCAGCCAAGCGTCATTTCGGCCTGCATCGTGGTGGGGTTTCTCCTCGCGAGCGATGCGTTGGGCTGCCCCAACTGCAAAGACGCGGTGAACACGTCGGATCCCGAAGGCCTCAACATCGCCCGGGGCTACTTCTACAGCATCCTTCTCATGCTCGCGATGCCCTTCACGCTGGCAGGCTCGTTCGGCGCGTATGTGTGGCGGGAGATGCGGCGGCAGCGGGCTCAGGCTGAATCGCTGCCCGGCGACCTTCCGGAGCGGCAGCCATCGTGAACGACGATGCCGACCTGCATCGCTGCGGTGCTCCGGGCGGAGAACCGGAGGCGGGGCAACGGCCCGGCAGGCGGGTCGCGAAAAACTATCTGGCCCCCGCCGAGCGGCGACGGCTCTTCCTGTTCGTGATGCCGGCGGGGATCGTGCTGGTGCTCGTGCTCGGCTGGGTGGAGCGAACGTGGTTTCCACGCGACCGCAGGGAGCAGGGGCCCGCACAGATCGACACCCGGCTCGACGCGGTCAACGGGCCACGCCCCCGGGGCGACGAGCTCGTGATCGAGCGCGACCCCGAACCGTTCGACGACCGGTCGGCGGCTCTCCTCAGCGCCTCGGCCGAGTCGCTCTCGAACGTTCGCGACGCCACCTTTTTCCGGGAGTCGGACAACGACGCCTGGTTTCAGACCTGGAACACGCTTCGCGAGACCAGCCTCGCCGCGTTGCGGAAGGCGAATCCGCAGCAGGTGAGTTTCAGCGAGGTGTTTGGCCAGCCGCGGTCGTTCCGGGGCAGGCTGGTGCGGATGCGGGGCACGCTTCGCCGCCTCGAGAAAGTGGCGGCCCCCGCCAACAACTACGCCATCGACGACTATTGGCAGGGCTGGATGGAGCCCCTCGAGGGTCCCGCGTCCCCGGTCGTGGTGCAGTGCCTGCGGATTCCCGAGGGGATGCCGGGTGGGATGAAGATCGACGAGCCCGTCGAGATCGTCGGCTACTTCTTCAAGAACTACGCCTATAACGCGACCGATGCGATCCGCGTCGCACCGCTGATCATGACGCTCGAGCCGATCGGGCTCGCCAAGTCGCCGGCGGCGGACTCGTCGGCGGGGGCGTCTGGTGTCGTGACGCTCGTCGTGCTGATCACGATGGCCGGGCTGGTGGCCGCGACGCTGCTCGGCATGAGCCGCGGCGGCCGCCCGGCCACCGGCCGGGCGACGACGGATCCGGCCGGGCTCGACGATTCGCTCGCGAACGTGAAGTTGTTTTCCGTCGAGGAATCGCTGCGCGAGCTCGCCCTCGAGGGCGAGCCGGCCCCGAAGCCCCCCACCAGGGAGCCCGCATCATGAGCATGTCGTCGTGTCGGCCGGTGTTCGGAATGAGGCTGGGCCGCGGACTCGCGGCCTGTTGCTCGCTCGCAGCCTGGCTCGCGGCGGGCACGGTCCCGGGGCAGGAGGCCGCGATGCAGCCGGCCGCCGATCTCGGCTCGTTTCTCGCCCTCAAGGAGATCGACCTGTCGAGGCGGGCGGTCTTCAGCGACGAGACGCCTTGGAGCGACGACAAGGAGCGGATGCTCCTGCGGGTGATCGCGCGGATGGCGGCGCCGGCGAACCTCGCGGCGGCCTGGGCCGAGGCCGCCGCCGACGTGGCCGCCGCCGGCTCTCCCGTCGTGATCGACGACCGGCTGGTGCGTGTCCGCGGCCGCGCGACGTTCGTCGCCCCCCGGAATCTGCCCGCTCCACTGGCGGAGTTGGCCGGCCGTGCCCGCTATGACCTGGTTCGCATCATCGACGAGCGCGGGGCAGTGGTCGATGTTGTCACTTCCCAGGCTCCGCGGGCCTGGCCACGCGGAGCGGCCATCGACGAGCCTGCCGCCGCCGTCGGTCTGCCGCTCACGGCCGGCGCCGGCCCGCAGCCGGAGCCGTGGCCGGCCGCGGCCCACGATCTGTTGCTCGTGGCGACGAGCGTGCAGTTCACGCCGCCGACGCCGCTCGGCGGCCTGGGGATGGACTACGGTCTTTTCGACACCGTCGTTGACGATCGCAAACTCGAGCCGGGCGACACCGCCGCCTTCTGGGGAGTGATGGCCGCCACCTGCCGGGCCCAGCCCGCGGAGATCGCGCGGGCCGCCGGCGACCGCACCGACATCCTGCCGCTCATCGATCCGGGTCAGAAGTGGTTTGCCAGCCATCGCGGCGATCCGGTCGTGATCCGGGGCGTGGCCCGCTCCTGCCGGCGGATCGCCGTCGACGACCCCGAGCAACGGGTCGCGATCGGGGGCGACCATTACTGGGAGCTGGAGGTGTTCGTCGATACGCCGCTCCTCGAGGTCAACGGGCGGCAGCAGGATCGCTATCCGGTCGTCTGCTGTGTTCGCACCCTGACGCCAGGGATGCCGACGGGAGACACCATCAGCGAACGGGTGCGGGTGCCCGGCTTCGCATTCAAGCGTTACAGCTACCCGCTCCGTGATGCGGTCATCAGTTCGTCGCTCGGCGACTCGGAGATCAAGGGGGAGAGGATGTCGGCACCTCTGGTGATCGGGCCGACGGCGGAATGGCAGCGTCCGCCATCGGCCCAGGGGGCGTCCGACCTCCTGTTCCTGATTTTCACCGCGATCCTCGGACTTCTGGCCCTGTTCATGGTCTTCAGCAGTTGGTCGACGCGTCGGCAACTGGCAGAGGCCGAGCGGCTCAGGCGGGCGGCGATGCCGGACCGTCTCGAGCTGCCGAACGAGTGACGGCGGGCCCCCCTTTGCGCCGGGCGGCGTCTCGCTTCAGATAGGGGCCCGCGGGCTCCGGCCCGCTTCCCCGCCCCATCCTCTCTCCACGAATCCCCCGGGAATCCCTGCCATGCGACGCGCGAAAATCTCGATCATCGGTGCCGGCAACGTCGGCGCCACCACCGCCCACTGGTGTGCGGCCGCCGAACTCGGCGACATCGTCCTGCTCGACATTCCGGCGACCGAGGGCATGCCCGCCGGCAAGTCGCTCGACCTGTTTCAGGCCTCGCCGATCGTCGGCTTCGACGCGAAACTGACCGGAACCACCGACTGGGCCGACACCGCCGGCAGCGACGTGGTGGTGGTCACCGCCGGCATCGCCCGCAAGCCGGGCATGAGCCGGGACGACCTCCTCGCGACGAATGCGAAGATCGTGGGAGACGTGGCCCTGAAGATCCGCGAGACGAGCCCCGAGGCGGTCGTGATCGTGGTCTCCAATCCGCTCGACGCGATGGTGCAGCGAACGTTTCAGGTCACCGGCTTCCCGGCCGCCCGCGTCATCGGCCAGGCCGGCATCCTCGACACCGCCCGCTATCGTGCCTTCCTGGCGATGGAACTCGGCGTCAGCGTCGAGGACATCTCCGCCATGCTGCTCGGCGGCCACGGCGACACGATGGTGCCGATTCCCAGTTGCACCAGCGTGGGCGGCATCCCGGTCACGCAGCTGGTGTCGGCGGATCGGCTCGAGAAGATCGTCGATCGTGCCCGTAACGGCGGTGCCGAGATCGTCGCCCTGCTCAAGACGGGCAGCGCCTACTACGCCCCGGCGGCAGCCACGACTCAGATGGTCGAGGCGGTCGTGAAGGACAAGAAGCGGCTGGTGCCCTGTGCGGCCTACTGTGACAAGGAATACGGCGTCGGCGGCTACTTCGTCGGCGTGCCGGTGGTCCTCGGCAACGGCGGCGTGGAGAAGGTGATCGAGCTCGATCTCCTGCCCACCGAACGGGCCGGGCTCGACAAGAGCATCGCCGCGGTCAAGGAGCTCGTGGCGGCGATGAATCGCCTCACCGGCACCGCCTGAGCCGCGGGGAGGCTTCCCCGATCGCGCTGTTTGCCCCGTTTGCCGCGCACGCGTGGCATGCGGACCGCTGCCGTTGCCCGGGGGCGGGGGTTGCGATACAACCCCCCGCCTGTCCGGTGCGGGCTGCCCGGGAGCCGTTTTCAGCGGATCCCCGACTCCAGCGAGGTGCGATTCATGAGTGGTCGAAGGTCGAAACAGCCGGCCCGGATTGAACGCCCCGCGGCCACGCCGGCTCGTGTTCCCGCACGGCCGGCGATCGCCGATTGGACCAACGGTCTGCCCGTCTTCGTGCCGCAGGCCTACGAGCCGGGCTACGACTATCCGCTGCTTGTCTGGCTCACCGATCCGGCGGACCGGGACTTCGATTTGGCCGGAGTCATGGCCCGCATGAGCCTCCGCAACTTCGTGGCGGTCCAGGCCGCCGGGGGCGATACCGCCGTCTGGCGGGCCGTCGACACGGTGTCGGCCCGGTTGAGCATCCATCCGCGACGGATCTGGCTCGTCGGCCACGGAAGTGGCGGCACGCAGGCATTTCGCATCGGCTGCCGACATCCCGAGGCATTCGCCGGAGTGGTCTCGCTGGGCGGCCCGTTTCCGCTCGATGAATCGGCCTTCGCGCGGGTCGAGGCGGTTCGTCGCCTGCCGATGCTCTACTGCTGCCGCGGCAGCGCGGCCGTCTCCGCCGCGGCCCACACCGACCGCACGCTCCGGCTGTTTCATGCCGCCGGCGCGATGCTCGCGATGCGAATCTATCCGGGGAGCGGCGAGCTTTCGCGGGCCGCGCTCGGCGACGTCAACCGCTGGCTCATGGATGAGATCTGCGGCACGTCGGCCGGATTGCGGGCCCACGCCGCCGGTTAGCGGAGCCTCGCCTCGACCGATCGATACCGTCCTCGGGAAAGGATTCCCATGACAGATGCATCAGACCGCCGGACATCTTCCCGCCAACGGGTGGACATGGCCGATACCGTGGACGAGCCGCGGATCCTGCCGTTGCCCGCCGCGCAGGCGTCTTCGTTGCGCGAGGTGCTCGAGTCGGTCGTGGCGGAGATCCGTCAGCGTGCCGAGACACCGGCCGCGCGGGTGCGGGTGACGCTCGACGTGCCCGCCGGACAGGTCGTCGATGCCGATCCAGCCCTGTTTCGTCATGCGGTCGAAGGGCTCGTGACCGCGGCGTTCGCCGCCGCCGTACGGCCCGGTGATGCGAGCGATGCGCCGCGGGTCCGTGAGGTCGTGGTGACGAGCATCGACGCCGCCGACGACTTCGAGCTCGAGGTCGCAGGCTCGGGCAGCCGGACGGCGGCGGATGCCGGCTCCCTGGCGGGAGCCCGCGCCCTTGCGGAGCGGTGCGGCGGCGAGATCGTCATCGCGGAATGTCCCGAAGGCGGCACGGCGGTCACGATCCGCCTCTCCCGACGCCGTGTGCTGCGGAAGGCCGCCTGACCGCTGGCGGCCAGATCACCCACGAGAACCAACCATGGACGCCTCCCGTTCGGACGACCAGCAGCGTCCCGCCTCCAGAGTCACGCCGGCCCAGGTGATCGCTCTGGGGCTGGTCGCGATCTCGATCGGCTGGGCCGCATGGTTCCTTCGCGACCGCCCCACGAACGAAGAGGTGGAACTGCTTCCCGGCACCGTGCTGCCGTCGTCGGAGCTTGCGATCGTCGAAGCGGCCTTCGACCGTGCGCAACTCGTCGGCCACCGCACCGAGGACGGCCGGATCTGGGTGCCGCGGCCGCGACAGAGCGCTTACATGCGGGCCCTGGTCGATGCGGAGGCCCTGCCGCGGGAGTTTGGCAGCAGCCTGCGGCGGGCGCTCGAACAAAACAGTCCCTGGCAGAGCAGGGCCGTGCAGGAGGAGTCCCTGCGCGTGGCCGTGCAGGAGGAACTGGCCCATGTCATCTGCTCGATGCCCGGTATCGAGCGAGCGGCGGTGCTGTATGACGTGGACGATCGGGCGTCCTTCGATGGGACGCTCGGCGGCGGGCCGACGCGGACCGCCAGCGTGAACGTGCGAACGCAGCCCGACAGCGAACTCGAACCGGCCCGCGTGCAGGCGATCCGCGTCCTCGTGGCCGCTTCGATCGCAGGCCTGGAGCCGGAACGCGTCGCCGTGACCGATCTGCGGAGCGGCCGCGTCCACGCCGGACCACTGCAACATCCCGATGCCGAGGCCGAAGCGGCCATCGACCCCGCGCTGGCCCGCCGGATCGCACACGAGCGGCACCTGACCGCAAAGGTGCGGCAGGGGCTCTCCTTCGTGAAGGGAGCGGTCGTCGACGTGACGGTCGCATTCGCCGCCGACGCCCCGGCGGAGACCGTCGTCGAGCCGGGGCTGCCGCCCCGACAGCAGCGGGTGGCCGACGCCAATGCGCCGGCCGAGGTGACGATCACGGCCGCGACGGCGCCGCAGCCCGCGGTGGTCCGCCGCGGCGACGGTCCGGAGACGATCGTGGTGTCGCTCGCCATCCCCGAGACCTGGTTCGAAACCGCGCTGCGGTCCGCCCGGGTCCACGATGCCGCAATCTCGGCGGCCGTGGTCGATCGCCGCGAGGAGCAGCGGCTCCGCGAGCACGTGCTTCAAGTCCTCCCCGCCGGCTCCACGCCCGAATCCCGCCGCGTCGTGATCACCCGGTTTCCCGCGGGGCCATCCCGGCCCGACACCGCCGCACGGACCGTCTCCACGCCCCCGGCGTCGGCGGCCGTCCCACCGGCATCGCCGGCGAATCGGAGGCTGGAAACGGTCGGCGCCTACATCGACGCCACCGTGCAGGCGATCGTCGCGGGCGAACCGGCCGATGTGCCCCGCGAGGTGTGGATGGCACTGACGGCCAAGTGCTCGGCGCTGCTGGCCTACATCCTTTACCGCAACGCGGCGCGGACCGGGGGCCGGCCCGCACCACGCGCCGAAGGCCCGCCCGCCCGCCGGCGGATCGACTGGACGTCACTCGATGAGCAGTCCGGCCGGGACAAGCCCGTCGAGCAGGGCGACCGCGACGACCACGAAGCCCCCGCGCCCCGGATGGCAGCCTGATGACACGCCACTGCACGACGGTCTTCGCGGTGCGGGTGCCGACCATCTTTGGCATGGTGGCCCTCCTGGCCGCGACCACGATGCACCGTGTTCACGCCGACCCGCCCGTCGCGCCCGGGCCCGAGAGCGTGCAGATCGATGCCCATGTCATGCCGGCCGCGCTCGTCGCCGAGCCTGACGGACAGGCTGGTGGGCCCGGCCCCGTGTCGCTCGGCCCTTCCCGCGGCGCCGCCTCGCCGCCGCCGATCCGCCCGCTGCCCGACTGGAAACTGCTGGCGGCGATGGGGGCGGCTTTCGCCGCGGTGGCGGCCTACCGCCTCTTTTCGGTCCGCCGGGGACCGACCCTCCCGCCCGATGTGTTCGAAGTCCTCGGCGAGGCTGCGATCAGCGGCCAGCAGTCGGTGCGAGTCGTGCGCTTCGGGCCGCGAACACTGCTCCTGGGCGTGTCGTCGGCGGGATGCCAGACGCTCGCGGAAATCACCGACCCCCAGGCCACCGACTGCATCGTGGCCGCCTGCCGGGGCACCCGACTCCGCGGGCATCCCGCCGCCGTCGTCCGCCGTCACGTTCGGGGCGCCGGGCCTGCGGCCGCGGAGGCCCGCGCGTGACCACGACCAGTTCGCCGTTTCGACGGTTCCTCGGGATCGCCGTGCTCCTCGCCGCCGCGCTCCCGTGCACGGCACGCCCGGCGACCGCGCAGGAAGCCGCGGCCGATCCCGCGCGGGTGGCAACGCCGGGCGATCTTGCCGACGCCATCGCGACCGCAGCGACGCCGGCGGCCCGCCCCGCCGATGCCGGCTGGCTCGATCTGCTCCGGGGCGGGCAACTGGAAGCGCTGCTGCCGTCGGTGGCGATGTTCGGCGTGATCAGTCTGGCGCCGGCCGTGCTCCTGATGACCACCTGTTTCGTGCGGATGTCGGTGGTGCTCTCGCTCCTCCGGCAGGGGCTCGGCGCCCCGCAGATCCCGTCCAACCAGATCGTGGCCTCGCTCGCGATCTTCCTCTCGGCGATGGTGATGTGGCCCGTCTGGACACAGGCCTGGCGGGATGGAATGGAGCCCTACCGCCAGGGCAGGCTCACCGCCGTCGAGGCGTTCGACCAGGGCTCGCTCCCCGTCCGCCGCTGGATGGCGGGCCAGATCGAACAGGCCGGCAACCGCGACACGATGCTGCTCTTCCTGGCCCGCCATCCCGCCGGTCCGAAGCAGGCCGCCACCTACGACGACGTGCCGGTCGAGGCGCTTCTGCCCGCCTTCCTCGTCAGCGAGTTGGAGACGGCCTTCGCGATCGGCTTCCGGATGCTGCTGCCGTTTCTCGTGCTCGATATCCTCGTGGCCACGCTCGTGGTCTCGACGGGGCTGGTGATGCTGCCGCCGTCGCTGGTGTCGCTGCCGCTGAAGCTGCTCGTGTTCGTGGCCGCCGACGGCTGGTCGCTGGTGGTGAAATCGCTGCTCGACAGCGTGCGGGCCCTGCCTTCGTGAGCCATGGCCGCTGGAGGGAGTGATCGATGAGCGAACAGCAACTGGTCGAGCTCGTGAGGCAGACCCTGGTCGCCGGCCTGATCGTGGTCGCGCCGGTGCTGATCGCAGGGTTTGCGGCGGGTGTGGTCACGGGCCTCGTGCAGGCGGCCAGCGGCGTGCATGAGCCGATCGTCGGATTCGTCCCGAAGTTTGCGGTGATGGCGGTGATGATCCTCGTTTCGCTCCCCTGGATGGTGGAGCGGCTGGCCACGGTGTTGCGTGAGACAGTCGCCGGTCCGTGAGCACCGCGGTGGCAATCCGCCCGCCCGCAGGAGTCCATGATGGCCGCGACGTGGCTGACAGAGATCGCCTTTCCGGGACCGTTCGTGACGGCCGGCGTGCTGGCCCGCATGGCCGCGGCAGTGGCCGCGGGCGGCCTGCCGATCACGTCGGGCGTCGGCTTTCGCGTGCAGGCCGCGGTCGCGGTCGCGCTGACGGTGGCCGCCGCGCCGGCGGCAGCGACCGCCAGTCCCGAGGCATCGCCCGACGTGGGGCCGCTGATGTTGCTCGTCATGGCGGAGGCGCTCGTGGGCCTCGTGCTGGGGATGGCGGTGGCGACGGTCCTGGCCGCCGCCGGCTGGGCCGGCGGCATCCTCGGCAGCGTCACGGGGCTGACGTGGTCGGACGACTTCACCCCCGAGGGCGATCCGCAGGCGGCCGGGATGGCGCGGCTCGCCTGGTGGATGGGGCTGGCGGGATTCCTGACCGCGGGAGGTCATCTCCAAGTGGTTGCGGGGCTCGTGGACAGCGTGCGACTGCTTCCGATCGGCACCGCCTGTGATGCCGGTGGCCGCTGGAGCACGAGCCTCGCGATGCTCGCCACCACGATGCCATCGGTGGCGATCTCGCTGGCCGTCTCGCTCGCGGTGCCCGCGCTGGCGGCGGTGCTCGCCTTCCATCTCGTCGCCGCGATCTGCGTGCGGACCGTCCAGTTCGACCCCGGCCAGGGGCTCCTCCAGGCGGCCGCCTCGCTGGTCCTCCTCGCTGCGGTCTGCGTCGGCACCGACTCCTGGATCGGCGGATTCGCCTCGATCGTGGAGCCGCCCCTCGAGCGGTGTCTCCACGACGTCGGGCCCTAGACGCCCGTCCCTCATTCTCCACCACGCCCACCCGACCGGTCCGCATCCATGTCTGATTCATCCGACCGCGTCATACCCGCAACGCCTCGGCGACGTGAGGCAGCCCGCCGCGAGGGTGCGATGCCGACGGCCGCGCTGCCGGCGTGGGTGGCGACGGCCGGCACGGCCGTGCTGCTCCTGCCGGCGTGGGCCGCCGCCACGATGCCGGCAGCCGCGGAAATGCTCCGGGGGACGATCTCCAACGCCGCGCGGGCCGCGCGGGATGGCGACGTCGAGTTGCCTGCCGCACTCCCGGTGGTGCTGCCCACCCTCGCCCTGATGCTCGCCGCCGCAGCCGCCGGGATCGGCGTGCGGATCCTGTTCGACGGACTCTCATGGCAGCCGTCGCGTGCGCTGCCGATGCTGCGTCGGATCGATCCGTGGGCAGGGTTGGCCCGGGTCTTCTCGTTCCGCACGTTCACCACGGCCATGACCGCCGGCATCGGCCTCGCGGCGCTCGCGGTCGTCGCATTCTGGTCGCTGCGACCGCTCCTGGCGGCTACGGCCGGGATCCCCGAGCCTGCGCTCGTCGCCGCCGTCGCCTGGCGTTCGGCGGCGTGGCTCTTTGCCGCCGCGGCCGTCGTGGCCGGCTGCCGATGGGGGGGCGCCCGCCGCCGCTTCGAGCGGCAGATCCGCATGACGCCGCAGGAGTTCGCGGAGGAGATGAAGAGCGACCAGGCCGATCCGAAGATCAAACTGCTCCAGCGGCAGCAGCGGCGCCAGCCCATGTGACGCATCCCGGGCGTGGACTTCCGCGGCGAGGCGTCCGGATCCGGGCCGATTCAGGCGTCGACCCGCTCGGGACGTCCTTCAGCCCACCGTGGGCACCTCGTAGCCGTAGCGGTCAAGGAAGGGCCGGCAGCGGGTCGCGATCTCGGCCACGAGCCGCGGGTCGTGACGGTAGGTGTTGGTGCGGTAGCGTTTCATCGAAGCCGCCTCCCGCTCGAGGGCGGGCCGCAGGCGGTCGAAGTCGCCGAGGGCGAGTCGCTCATAGCTCCGTTCGACGGCGGCCACCGGGTCTGCCACGAGGTCTTCGTAGCGGATCTCGTGGAGGCGTTCCGGGCCGAGGCGGTCGCGATCCCGCTCGAAGGCGGCGTGCATCTCCTCGAAGGCGGCAAACACATACCGCTCGAGCGAGTCGCCGCGATCGACCTGCAGCGACTGCACGTCGTGGAGCGACTTCCAGAGCCGCAGCGTCGAGGGGATCACGACGAACGGATCGCGGACGACGTGCAGGAATCGCGACTCGGGAAACATGTCGGCGAGCACGCCGACCCGCGCGGTGTGCGGCGGGCTCTTGAGCACCGGTCGCCGTGGGTCGCGGACGGCGAGCATGTCGAGAAACCGGTGGAGGGTGCGCTTCCAGTGGTCGAGTTCGGCGGGGGGCAGCTTGGTGAGGTCGAGCGCCTCAGGGTGGTCGGGGCTCGTGACCGGAAACGCCATCCGCCGGTAGCAGGAGGCCGCCCCGAGATTCATGAGCGCGAACTCGTCCTCCTGCGGCCGGCTCCAGCCGGCGGCGACGTCGTCCATCGGCCGCTTTGGCGGGATCATCCACGCCAACGCCCGGGTGAGCACGTCCTCGGTGAGGAGGAAGTGGGCGGGGGCGAAGCATTCGTAGGTGTTCGGGCAACAGAACCGGTCGTCGAGCATCGCCAGTTCGTGCATCATCGTGGTGCCGCTCCGCCAGTGGCCGATGATGAAGAGCGGCGGCGGCGTGGAGGGGCGGTCGCGAATCCGGCGGCGAAACCGGGCGTTGGAGAGCGAGCCCATCAGCGAGTTGAAGACGGCGGCCGTCGAGATGGTCGCCACGAGCCCCCATCGCGTGAACGATGCCCGGCAGCCGTGCTCACGAACGAGGTCGAGCCACACGCCCATCGGCATGCCGTGCCAAAACCTCGGACTCCACCATGGATAGGCGTGGAAGGTGTCTTTGCCGCGAGCCGGGGTGTTCGCCGTTGATGCTGCCACTTCTGCGTGTTCCGAGGGGCCTGCTGGTTGCCTGATCTCTCGTGCCCGTGCGTCGGGACATCATCGTAGCCGACCGCCGTTCACCGCACGGGTGCCGCGGTGCCGCCGGCCATGCGGCTCGGACGTCCCGGCGAGGCCAGCAGGTCGCCCATCGCGGCGGCCAGCCCGGAGGCGGCCGACGAACCGGTGGCCCGAAACCGCTCCGTGCGGCCGGTGTCGAGGAGGATCACCGTCGGAAATGCCCGGATGTCGAAGTCGCGGCAGGCCGGCTGATGGCGGTCGGCATCGACGGCCACGCAGACAAACCGGCGCGAGAGCGCCACCACCCGCGGGTCGGCGACGACCGCCTGGACGAGTTCTCCGCTCCAGCGGCACCACGCGGCGCGAAACACGACGAGCATCGGGAGGCCGGCATCGGCCGCCCGGCGGGTGCCGGCATCGAAGCCATCGACATACTCGATCACGGCCGCCTGCTCGGGTGTGGCCGGCGGTCCGATCAAGCCCGCGGCCCTGGATCCGCTCGATGACGACGACCACCAACTGCCCGTTCCGGCATCCACCGCCTGTTCGTCGCGCACGCTGCATCCGGCCGCCAGCGAGGCGGAAAGAAGAACGCAGGCGGCACCGACGCGGATCGCTGGCAAGGACTCTCTCCCGGGAAAAGCGGGTAGGTAGGGGGCGGCTGGTCCTGTGCCAAGTCGGGTTGGCGGGATCCTGGCAAGCCTGGCGGTCCGCGGCGACGGGGGGGCGGCCGATCCTCCAAAACCGGCAAACAACCTGTCCCGCAAGACCGTGAACCGCTACCGTCGCCGCCGTCTCCCGGACGCTCCCGCGCGTGAACACGCCGTCTTCAACCGCCGCCATTCTCCTCGGCGTCGCGATCCTCGTCGCGTCGTGCGGTCCGGGGTGCAGGCTCGTCCAGCGGCGCGACCCGGTGGCTCCGGAGGTGGCCGAGGCCCGCAGGCTCTGCAACGAGGGGCTTTCCGCCGCCGATCGAAGCGACCTGGTGCGGGCGGAGGGACTCCTCGAACGTGCGGTGAAAAGCTGCCCGGTCGACGTCGATGCGCGGCGGCACTATGCGGAGGTGCTCTGGAAGAGGGGCGAGCGGCTCGAGGCGGTGACCCAGATCGGTGAGGCTCTGAAAATCTCACCGGGCGATGCCGCGCTGTGCGTCGAGGGGGGCGGGATGTACCTCGACATGGGGCTGTTCGACGACGCGGAACGTCTCGCCCGCGAGGCCGTCCGCATGGCGCCGTCATCGGCGGAGGCCTGGCATCTCCGCGGCGAGGTGTCGCTCGCCCGCGGACAGCCGACCCCCGCGCTCGCAGACTTCCATCGCGCCTTGGCGATCGCTCCCGATCACCGCGGCACGCTGCTCGATGCGGCGGAGGCCTACCGACGGCTCAATCAGCCGCAGCGGGCGCTCTCGACCCTGGCGATCCTGGGGGAGACGTACGGTCCGAACCAGACGCCGGCGAACGTGATCGTGATGGAGGCCCTCGCCCAGGAGGCGCTCGGCCGTCCGGAGGAAGCGATCGACAGTTACCGGATGGCGGTCGCCCGCGGCGACGCGCCACCCGAGGTGGCGACCCGGCTCGCCGTGCTCGAGCAGGATGTGACCCCGGCCGCCCGGCCGGCCGGCACGAAGCGACAGTAACGGGTCACTCGCCGGTCGTCGTGCGGCCGGTGAGCAGGTCGAAGGCGGCGATCGCCGGCACGAGGAGCGAGAGCGTGCCGAAGCCGTAGGCCGCGAGCACCGTGAGAAACACCTGCAGACTGCTCCCCTGGAGGAAGCCGGTGATGGCGACGAAGGTGAGCGACGGCAGCAGGGCCGACGTCCAGCCGACGGCGGGGGAAGGATTGCGGGCCGAGAGCGCCGCGTAGAGTCCGACGGCGCCGCCGACGATCGCGGCCAGAAACGGGGCGAGCTGCAGTTCGAAGCTGCCGCCGAAGGCGACCATGATCCGCATCGCGGTGGCCACGCCCACGGCCAGGAAGGCCACGATCCCCAGGGCGACGGCGATGGCGCGGCGGGAGGTGGGGTGCGACAGGCCCGCGTAGACGCCCAGCACCGCCGCGAAGAACGTCAGCACGGCGAGCCCGACCACGAGGTAGAAGCCGTGCTCCGCAGTGGCGATGCCCAGGGGCACGAGTGCGGCGCAGAGCGCCAGCGGGAGGATGACCATGTCGGCCGCCGATGCCAGCACGCCCAGCAGCTTTCCCCAGACGAACTCCCGCGGCTCGAGGTCGCTGACGAGCAGGAGGTCGAACGTGCCGCGGTCCTTCTCGGATGTGATGCTCGTCACGGCCAGCGCGGCGACGGCCAGCAGGCTCGCCAGCATCATCGGCACGATCGCCACGGCGACGGCGAGCCGGTCGGGCCGCGACCCGCGTGTCTGTGCCACGACGCCGGCGACTGCCGCGGCGAAGAGCAGGAGCCAGGCGATCCGCACGGCGATGATCGCGCGGCCGTGCGCCCGGGTGCGGATCTCCCGCCAGAGCACCGGATTGCTCCACACCTCCCGCGTCGGCCGGCGGCCGCCGGCGGCCGCGTCTGCGGCCGGGCTCGGTCGCAGCTGGTCGGCCGTGTTCCAGTGGCGGGCCCTTGCGATCGCCCAGCCGCTCGAGACGGCGATCAAGCCGCCGCACAGGCCGAGGAAGGGGAGAAGCATCCGGCCGCCGCCCGGGGCGAGTGCGGCGAACAGACCTCTTGCCGGCGAGACGGCCGCGGCCGCCGCCGCGCCCCAGACCGTGGCGACCGCCTCGCCGATCGCCAGCCAGGCCACGAGGGCGAACGCGGCGATGGCCAGCGACTGAAAAGTGGTGTCGCGCCACAACGCCACGGCGTTGGCGATGCTCGCCGCCGCGGCGGCCGCCGCAGCCGTGACGAGAAACATCCGGGCGATCTGGGCCGCGGTCACGCCGCCGAACGCGGCCGCGAGTGCGAAGACGGGCACGGCCGCCGCCAGCAGGAGACCGACCCGGAGCAGGCTGCCGGAGAGTTTTCCGAGCACGAGCTGGGCATCGTCGAGCCGGCTGACGAGAAGCAGCTCCAGGGTACGACGGTCTTTTTCCACGCCCACGGCCACGACGCTGGTGAGGACCGCGGTGAACATCGCCAGCACGAGCTGGAGGGGGCCCAGGATCCGCATCAGCGTGCCGCCGAACCGGGCCGTGTCGCCAACCGTCGCGATCGTCTGCGTGCCGGTCACCACCAGCCAGCAGGTGGCCACGATCCCCAGCAGGGTTCCGGCGTACACGCCGCGGGCGGCATACAAGGCCCTCGTCCGGGGCGCGACCAGCACTTCACGTTCGTAGACGGCGCCGAGAAACATGGTGTTGCCAGCCCGAACGGCCGGACTCTGGAAATGCCGGGACCTTGGTTATAGAGTAATCGACGCCGGGGGACGGACGATCTGCCCCCGGGTCAAATTTCCCCGGATCCCCAGGAGTGCCCGAGCATGTCATGCGGCTTCAGGTTTCTGACACGTCGGCTGGCTGCCGCCCTCGCGTTCACGGTGCTCGTCGGGACGGGTGTCTCGGCGCAGGCACAGGTCACCGCCCAGGCCTTGATCGGCAACGCCGTTTCGGACGACTCCTTGAACAAGGAGGTCAACAACGCGATCACGCGATTCCGTGACCGTGACATCGACGGCTGCCGGGCCATTCTCGAGCGGGCCAAGAGCAACAACCCGAAGCTCCCCCCTCCGGGAGTCATGATGGCCACGCTCTGGCTGGCCGTGAATCAGATCCAGCCGGCCCGTGAGGAACTCGAAACCACCGTCGTCAAGTACGCGGCCGATCCCGAGGCCTATCTCAAGCTCGGCGATCTCGCGTTCGGCGAGGGCCGGATCACCGACTCCGACCAGCTCTTCGAGAAGGCCACGGAACTCACGGCGGCGTACACCGAGAACCCGAAGCGGAAGCGGGATTTCGAAATCCGTTGCGCCGCCGGAAGCGCGGCGGTGGCCGAACGCCGTCGGCAGTGGGAGAAGGCGCAGAAGTATCTCGCCGCGTGGATCGAACTCGACCCCGACACCGCCGGCTCCCGGCTCCGCATGGGCAACGCGTTGTTTCAACTCGGCAAGGAGAGCGAGGCGCTCGAGCAGTTCCGCGAGGCGAAGAAGCTCGACAAGAACGCCCCGCTTCCGGAAGTGGCGATGGCGCAGCGGAGCGATGAGGCGAAGAAGCCCGCCGCCGCCAAGAAATGGATTCTGGACGCCCTGAAGGCGGCCCCGAGCGATCCGGCGGTGCAGCTCTTCGCGGCCCGCTGGTATCTCCAGCAGAACGATCTCGAAGCGGCGAAAGCGGCCGCTGAAACCGCCCTCAAACTCGACGCCAAGAGCTTGGAGGCGAAGTTCGTCCGCGGGCTCGTGGCCCGGGTGGCCCGCGATTACAAGACCGCGGAGAAGTTTTTCAACGAGGCTCACTTTCAGTCACCGGGCAACTTCGACGTCACCAACGCGCTCGCCCTGGTGCTGATCGAGAGCGACGACGAGGAGGCCCGCCGTCGGGCCCTTGAACTGGCCGACACCAACGTCGCCCGGTATCGCGAGAACACCCCCCAGCAGATTCCGGCGGTCACGTCGCTGGCGTGGGTTTTCTACAAGCTCGGCCGTCGCGAGGATGCCGAGCGAATTCTGGAGCAGGTCCGGAGGAGCAACGCACTCTCCACCGACGGCGCCTTCTATGTCGCAAAGATTCTCTCGGATCGTGGCGAAAAGGACCTCGCCCGCAAGATTCTGGAGGAGGTGCTGGCCAACGAGCCGATGTTCGCGACGCGTTCCGACGCGGTCGATCTGTTGGCCAAGCTCAAGAAGGACGCCGGCCAGTAGGACTCCAGGCGACCCTGGGCTGCATACCGTCTGCTGCAACCGGGCGGCCGCGACGACTCAACGCGTCGTGGGCTGCCCGGTCTGCGGGCGGACGGGCTTGGCCGGCTTGGCAACCCGTGATCGTGGGGTTGCGACCGGCTTCGCCTTCGGGGCGGGCCGGGTGACGGTGGCCGGCGTCTCGACGTTGCCCGTCGGCATCTCGCGAATGGTGACTCCGCGGGCGATCGGCGTGCCCTGCCCGGGTGCCGCAGCGGTTGCCGGGCCGGCCTGCATCGCCCGACGGCGGGCGCGAAGCCGATCACTACGGAGTGGAATGCCCGGGTAGGCTTCGATCGGCACCTCGAGGCTCGGCAGCCCGATCCTGCTCCCGTCGCCAAAATAGGTGAACATCTCGATTGCGGGGCAATCTGCCGCCAGCGTTGCCAGCAACGCCGCGCAACCGATGAGTTTCAGGCGATTCATGGGAACGGGCTCGGGGATGCTGGCGACGGAGGTGGCGGGCCGCTTCAAGGAGCAGCATCGGCAGGCCGGAACCCGCTCGTGGACGACTTCTGTCGCAGCCTTCCCAACCGGTACGACCCGTTTCACGCACGGGGCAGGGTAGGCTTCTGGCATGTTGAAAACGTTCGACCCCGCTCTTGTGTCGTGTGCCGCTGCGGGAGCCGTGGTGGTTGCAGCGGCCGTCGCCATGTTTCTCGTGCGGGGATCGACGGCCGTGCCGGCCGCCCTGTGGGCCGCCGCCGCCGCCCTCGCCTTCGGGCTGGAAATGGCTGCCCGGGGAGCGGGCCTGCTCGTCGATCCGGCGGCGATCGCGGCGGCGAGGCTGGTGGTGGTGGCCCTCGGCCTCTGTCCGACGATGGCGATTCTCGGGGCCAAGCGGCCTCAGCACGGTGTCTGGCAGTTCATCGTCGGTTCGCTGGCTGGTGTCCTCGTCATGCCGGCCCTGTCGGCGACGCTCGTGCGGCCCGGCTCGCTGCCCGACGTGCATCCCGTGCAGCGCTGGTTCATGCCGCTGCTCCTCCTGGTGGGCTGGATGAACTTCGCCGGCACGCGGCACGGCGTCGCCGCCGCGGCGGTCTCCGCCGGCCAGTGCCTGCTGCTGCGGCCGTTTCTTCCGTTTGTGGAGCCCGGCGGGATCACGGGCATGCGTGGCACCGACACGCTGGGCGCCTGCCTCGTGGCCTTCGGGGCGGCGCTCGCCGCCGGACAGTCGATCGTCTGGCCGGTGGGCGTCCGTCGCAGGTCGCCGGCGCAGGGACCAGTCCCGCAGCCGCTGACGGAGGAGATCGAACTGCCGTTCCTCGCCCTGCGGGAGACGCTCGGCGCGGCGTGGGCGCTCAGGATCGCCGAACGCTTCAACGTGGTCGCCGAGGCACGGGGCTGGCCGTGCCGGCTGCGTTTCGCGGGACTGGAGTCGGGGGGCGACCCCGACGATCGTTCGTGGCATCGCGATGCGGTCCGCAGTGCCAGGGCGCTGCTGCACCGGTTCGTCTCCGACGCGTGGCTTGGCCGCCACATGTCGCATGGCTTTTCACCCGGTGAATACCGATCACCAGTGGTCCCTCCCGAAGGAGGGAGGTAAACTTTCCGATCCCATCGGGGCCCGCGGATGTCCCGCGGCCTGCCCCCGACGGCCCCGGTTCCGTTCTTCCCCGGAGAGTTTTCATGACCGACCAGCCCCGTTCCGCCGAGCCGATGCAGGTGCCCGTCGACGAGTCGCACATCGTCGCGACCTATGCAAACTTTTGCCGCGTGACCGGCACCCCGGAAGAACTCATCGTCGATTTCGGTCTTAACAAGCAGGTCGGCGGCACCTCCCCCGAAACCATCCAACTCACGCAACGGATCATCGTCAACTTCTTCACCGCGAAGCGGCTGGCCTATGCCCTGCAGATGGCCGTCGTGCGGCACGAGCAGGCTTTCGGTCAGCTCGAGACCGACGTGCAGAAGCGGGTCGTCCATCAGCAGGCGGCCAAGGCCTGAGCATCAGACCGATGGGCATCCGGCACCGCGGCACCGCCCGCGGTGCCGGATGAATTCCCGCCACAGGGACGGCACGGCCGACCGCGACCATGACGAGTGTTGAAGAAGCAGAGGAGTTCGAGCGGGCCAAGCGTGAGATCCACGACTTCCTGGCGGCGCTCGAGCAGAAAGCCCACGGCGACACCGCCGCGGCCGAGTTTTTCGATTTTCTCCGCGGCGGCATGCACCGCCTGATGGAGTCGGTGGCCGAGGTGATCTGGTTGGTGGGCGACGGGGGGCAGGTCGAGCCGGTATGCCACTCCGGCACCGAACATCCCGCCATCTCCGGTTCCCAGGAAAACATCGACGCCCACAACTCGCTCGTGTCGGCGCTCTTCGGCGGCGAGGGTGCGCTGGTGCCTCCGGGGACGGGGCTGACGGGCCCGGACGGGAGCGAGCTGGCCTCGAATCAGAGCGGTCTGCTCGTGATCTCCGCACCGATCGATTCCACGGCCGGCCGGGCGGGGCTGATCGAGGTCTTTCATCATCCCAATCACGAGGACGTGCAGCGGGGGTATCTGCGATTCCTCGGTCAGGTGGCGGGGCTCGCGGCGGTCTACCTCGACCGGCAGCGGAGCGGGCAGCAGGTGGCGGCCCAGCGGCAGCAGCTCGTCGAGCTCGACGCCCAGCAGTCGGCGCTGTCGCAGGTGGAGAGGTTCAGCCGGGCCGTCCACGAGTCGCTCGACCCCGTGGCGACCGCGTTTGTGATGGCCAACGAGGCGCGGCGGATCATCGGCTGCGATCGGGTGAGCGTCTTGATCCGGCGTCGGGGACGGCTGCGGCTGGAGGCGGTGAGCGGCCAGGAATCGGTGGAACGACGGGCATCGGCCGTGCAGGCGATCGAGGGTCTGGCACGCGTCGTGGCCAAGGCGGGCGATCCCCTCTGGCATCCCGATGCCGCCGCGGAGGTCCTGCCGCAGATCGAAGAGGAGCTCGAACACTACATCGACGAGTCGCACGCCACGGCCCTGGCCATCATTCCGCTGGAGAAGCCGCGGCCGACGATGGTGATCAAGCCCGGCGGCGTCGATGCGGTGGCCGTCGCCAAGGCCGAGGCGGCCCCCGCGACCACTTCCGAACCGATCGGCGCGCTCGTCGCCGAGTGGTTCTCCTCCAACACGTTCGACGGCGGCAGGCGGGCGCGGGTCGAGTTGGTGGCCGAGCATGGCAAGGTGGCCCTCGCCAACGCGCTCACCCACACGCAACTCCCGCTCTATCCGCTGCTCTCCATGCTCGGGAAGTCGCGGGTGTTGACGACCGCCCGCAACCTACCGCGGACGGTCGCGGCGGCGATCGCGGCGCTGGCCACCCTGGGGGCGCTCGTCTTCGTGCCGGCCGAACTGCGGCTCGAAGGCAAGGGCACGCTCGAGCCGGTCCATCGGCGGGAGGTATTTTCGCAGATCGACGGCGTCGTGGAGAGGATCGAGCCCGGCATCGAGGGGGGAGTGGACGTCGAGGCCGGGCAGTTGCTCGCCTCGCTGCGAAATCGTGACCTGGAGGTGGCGATCGCCGACTTGCTCGGACGCAAGGCATCGACCGAGGAACAGCTCGTTTCGACCCGCCGGTCGCTTCTGGAGGACGACAAGATATCGGCCGACGAAAAGCTGCGGATGGCCGGGCGGCGGGCCCAGCTGGAACGGGAGGTCGAGAGCCTCTCCGCCCAGCTCGCGCTCTATGCCGAGAAGCGGAAGGAGTTGGAGGTCCGCAGCCCGATCTCGGGGGTGATCGTGACCTGGCAGGTTCGCGATCTGCTGCTCCTGCGGCCGGTCGAGAAGGGGCAGGTGCTGATGAGCGTGGCCGACAAGACGGGGCCCTGGGAACTCGAGATCAAGATGCCCGATGACCGCCTCGGGCATGTCAACCGCGCCGCGGCCGCGGCGCGGAAGTCCGGCAGCGAGCTGAGCGTTGACTACATCCTCGCCACCGATCCGGGCACGCGTCACCGGGGCCTGGTCAAGGAGATCCATGAGCAGGCGGAGGTCCGCGGCGAGGAGGGCAATACCGTCCTCGTCCGGGTCACGATCGACCCGACCCGGCACGAGAAGGAGGAACTCGGCGCGGGGGCGAGCGTGACGGCGCGGATCGCGTGCGGCAAGCGGTCGCTGGGGTATGTCTGGTTCCACGACGTGCTCTCTTTCATCCAGACACAGGTTCTGTTCCGGCTCTGGTGAGCCGACCGGCAGCGAGAAGGAGTTACCGACCGATGAGATTGCCCGTGTTGATCGCAGCGTTCGCCGCCGCCCTCTGCTTTGGCGGGCTCGAGGGAGCCGCGGAGCCGGGCGACGCGGGCCCTGTGCTCGAGCGTTGCCTCGTGTCGCTCGTCGACGAAGCCAAGCTCTCGGTGGGCGAGGCCGGGCTGCTGGTCGAGATTGCCGTCAAGGCCGGAGACCGGGTGACGGCGGGGCAGGTGATCGCGCGGATCAACGACGACCAGCCGCAGATGGACAAGCTCCGGGCCCAGGCCGAGCACGATCAGGCGATCGCCAAGGCCGGGAGCGACGTCGATGTGCGGTATTCGCAGAAGGCGCAGGCCGTGGCGCAGAAGGCCTCGGAGAAGGCCGAGCAGTCGCACAAGAACGTGCCCGGCTCGGTCACCGACGTCGAGCGGGACCGGCTGCGGCTCGAGTGGGAGAAGAGCGGTCTGCAGATCGAGCAGGCCCAGCTCGAGCGGACGCTCGCCGATCTCGCCGCGCGGGCGAAGGACGTGGAGGTGAGGACGGCCGACATCAACATCAAGCGGCGGCTCGTGACCGCCCCCCTCGACGGCGAAGTGGTGGATGTGCAGGGCAACCTGGGGGAGTGGATGCAGGTGGGCGCGCCGCTGGCCCACATCGTCCGCACCGACAAGCTCCGCGTGGAGGGCTATGTCGATGCCGCCAAATGGGATCCCGAACAGGTTCGCGGCAGGCCGGTCACCGTCGAGGTCACGCTCGCCAACGACCGCAAGGAACGGTTCGAGGGCCGGATCTCCTTCGTGAGTCCGCTCGTCGAGAGCGGGGGCGACTACCGGGTTTTTGCCGAGGTTCCCAACCGCCAGTCATCCGGCTCGGATGAGTGGCTGCTCCGCGCGGGCCAGACCGCCACGATGACGATCCATTCCGACAGGCCGGCCGGCCGCTGAGCGGCCTCCGGAAGCAGCGACCCATCCGTATGTCGACCGCCGACGCCTTCCGTTCGAGCACGACCCGTGGCGTCACCCTCCGCCGCCGCGGCGATCTCGTCGTCAACCGGCAGGTCTACCAGGGGCAGGCATGGTGGGTCGTGAAGGACCCGATCTCGCTGCACTACTTCCGTTTTCGGCCCGAGGAATACGCGCTGCTCGAGATGCTCGACGGCCGTACGAGCCTCGACGCGCTCAAGGAGCAGTTCGAGGCGAGATTTCCTCCGCGGCGGATCACGGTCGACGAACTGTCGCGATTCATCGCCACGTTGCACCGCAGCGGCCTCGTGATCGGCGATCGGCCGGGCCAGGGTCCGCAGCTCTTCGAGCGGCGGCGGCAGCGGATCTGGAAGCAGTGGATGGCGTGGCTCTCCAACATCATGTCGATGCGGTTTCGCGGCATCGATCCCGACCGGCTGCTCCAGCGGCTCGATCCCTGGTTCGGCTGGCTGTTTTCGCCCCCCGCGATCGCCGCGGCGGGCGTGTTCGTCACCAGCGCCCTCCTGCTCGTGCTGGTCAACTTCGACGTGTTCCGGGCGAAGCTGCCGGAGTTTCACCAGTTCTTTGCGGCCGGCAACTGGCTCTATCTCGCGATCGCGCTGGGGGTCACGAAGATTCTCCACGAGTTTGGCCACGGGCTCTCCTGCAAGCACTACGGGGGCGAGTGTCACGAGATGGGCGTGATGCTGCTCGTGTTCACCCCCTGTCTCTACTGCGACGTTTCGGACAGCTGGATGCTGCCCAACAAATGGAAGCGGGCCGCGATCGGGGCGGCGGGGATGTATGTCGAGGTGATCATCGCGTCGATAGCCACCTATCTCTGGTGGAACTCGCATCCGGGCGTGTTCAATCAGCTCTGCCTCGACGTGATGTTCGTCTCCAGCGTGTCGACGATCCTGTTCAACGCCAATCCGCTGCTGCGGTACGACGGCTACTACATCCTCTCCGACATCCTCGAGATCCCGAACCTGCGGCAGAAGGCCAACACGATCCTGCAGCGGGCCGCCTCGCGGTGGTGCCTGGGCATCAAGCAGCAGGACGATCCGTTCCTGCCGCAGCGAAAACTCGGCCTCTTCGCCCTCTATGCCATCGCCTCGAGCCTCTATGGCTGGGTGGTGACGGCGTCGATCTTTCTCTTCGTCTGGAATGTCTTCAAGCCCTACCGGCTCGAGGTGCTGGGGCAGGTCATGGCCATGGGCGCGGTGTGGGGGCTGCTGATCCGGCCGCTGCAGGGCATTATCGGTTTTTTCAGGATTCCCGGGAGGCGCGACGAGATGAAGTCATTGAACGTGCTCGCGACGGCGGCCGTGGCGGCGGGGGTGCTCGGGGGCATCGCGCTCATCCCACTGCCGCAGCGGGTGTGGTGCGCCACGGAGCTGCGGCCCCGCGGCGAGGAGACGGTCTATGTGCCCGTCTCCGGCAGGCTCGTGAGCCTCGCGGTTGAGCCGGGCGAGGTGGTGCGCGAGGGCGACGAACTCGCCCGGCTCGTCAACGTCGACCTCGACCTGGAGATCGCCGATCTGGAGGGGAAGGCGGCGCAGTATGAAAGCCGGCTCAAGAGCCTGCAGCGGGAGCGGTTCAGCGATCCGGCGGCCGGTCTCGAACTCGGCACGGTCGCGGAGTCGCTCGCGAGCGTCCGCGAGCAACTCGACCGCAAGCGGAAGGACCGTCAGGAGCTCCGGCTGGTGGCCCCGAGGGGTGGCGTCGTCCTGCCCCCGGCGAGCCTGAAGTCGCAGCCCGATGGGGCCGGCCGGCTGCCGACGTGGACGGGCAACGCTCTCGACGAGCGGAATCTCGGTGCGACCTTTCAGGAGGGGACGGTGCTCTGCATGGTGGGCGAACCCGAGCGGTTCGAGGCCGTGATGGTGGTCGATCAGACCGAGATGGAGTTCGTCGTCAAGGGTCAGCGGGTGGATCTCAAGCTCGGCGCGTTTCCTTGGCAGACGTTCACCGGCACCGTCGATCAGATCGCGGAGACCCACATCGAAGCGGGCTCGGAGCGGCTGTCGGTCAAGGCGGGGGGCCAGGTGCCGACGGAGACCGACCCCTCGGGCCGCGAGGTGCCGATCTCGACGAGCTACGAGGCCCTGATGAAGCTCGATGACGCGGAGGCCGTGTTCATTCCCGGCATGCGGGGCACCGCCCGGATCCAGGTGGGCAGCCGCACGGTCGGCCAGTGGCTGCTGCGGCTCCTCTGGCAGACGTTCAACTTCCGGATGTGACGCTCCGTCGAACAGGTTTTGAGGAAGCCCCGAGTGCGAGGGGCGGGCCGCCGGATACAAGCATCATGCCGACGCTCGACCGGATCACGATCTACCCGGTGAAGAGTCTCGACGGCGTCGATGTCACCAAAGCGCGCGTCCTGCCGGGGGGCGGACTGGAAAACGACCGCCGCTGGCAGTTGGTCGACATGGAGGGGCGGGTTTTCAATGCCAAGCGATCGCCGCTCCTGCATGCCGTCCGGGCGGAGTACGACCTCGCCGATCCCGCCGGAACCGAGTCCATGGCCGGAGGAGGCCTGACGCGGCCCGGGGCCAACATGATCACGCTCGCGATCGATCCGGCGACGGTGGCGGCCCGGGCGATTCCCGGGGTCGAGCGGCTGGCGGGCCTCCCGGCCGACACGTTCCCGTTGGTGCCGGGGCCCGACGGCCCGTGTGGCTGGCTGGCGGAGGCCTTCGGGCTGCCTGTGCTGTTGCTGGAGCGGGCCGGCGGCGGGTTTCCGGACGACCGTGATGCCGCGGGGCCCACGGTGATTTCCACGGCGACGCTCGCCGAGGTGGCGAAATGGTTTCGCATCGACGTTGACGAGTGCCGCCGCCGGTTCCGGGCCAACCTCGAGTTCGGCGGCTGCCACGCTTTTTGGGAAGACTCGCTCGCGAGCCCGGCGCGGCCGGAGTTGCAGCCGTCGCTCGGCGATCTTCCCCCCGACCTGCCCGCCGACCCCTATGCCGATCTGCCCCCCCCGGAGCCCCGGGAGTTTGCGGTCGGCGAGGTGCGATTGCGGGCGACGAACGTCTGCCGCCGGTGCGTGGTGCCGAGCCGCGACAGCCGCACGGGGGCGGTCACGGGGCAGTTCCGCGACGTGTTCGAGGCCTGGCGGGGACGGACGCTCCCCGCCGACGTCGATGCTTCGTCCTGGGGGATGCTTTACAGGCTCGGGATCAATACCCGGTCGATCAACCTGGCGGAAAAACTGGCGGTGGGCGATCGGCTTGGTGTCGTCGCCGCAGGTCACAGCGGCGGCAGCGGCACGTTGAGAGCCGGGTTGTAGTTCGGCGGCGGCGGGACGGTGGGCGTCGGGTTGTTCGGGAACGCCTCCAGCACGTTGGCGTCCGCGTTGAGCGCCTTGAGGTTATCGACGTCGCTCGCCTTGATCCACAGGTTCGCCGAGCCCGGCCCGCCGCCACCCGGATCACCGTCGAAGAGCACGATGTCCTGATCGCTGCTCGCGGGCAGCTTGTTGCCAATGACGTTGGCGAAGATGGTGGCACCGTTCTCAGGGTCGGGCGTCGAGAGGACGATGCCGTTGCCCCGCGGTGTCGTCGAGATCAAGTTGTCGTTGATGGTGATGTTCAACTGGCCGATGTCCGAGGTGCCTTGAACGCCGATGTCAACTCCCGCGAACACGCTTTGCGAGACCTGCACGGTCGAGGCATCGAGTGCCGCGACACCCGCGAGTCCGGCATTGATGATCTCGGAACGCAGCAGGCTCAGCTGCCCGTTGCTCACGCGGACGGCCGCCCGGGATGTCGTGGCGATCCTGACATTCTCCGCCCGCACCCTGCTTTCGCCGAACATGTTTTCCGCGACGATCGCCGAACCGTCGGTGCCGAGAATCTCCGCGCCCGTGATGTTCACCTGGGGCTCGCCGAAGCCTGTCGGGGACGGGCTGACGACGAACGCGTCGCGGGTCAGACCCTGCATTTGCATGTTGGTGAAGTTGAGGGTGCTGCGTCCGGTGCCAGGCGCCGTGATCTCGACGCCCCGCTGGGAAGGGCCCGTTCCGATGATACGGACGTCGTTGACCGACGCATATCCGTTCGTGGGCAGCCCGGATGGGCCGTCGGAGATGCCGTTGTAGGAGTCGCGGATCTCGACGTGATCGACGACCGAGTTGGTGACGTCACCAGCGGCGCTCGTGAGAATGATCGCGGTTCCCGCCGCATTGGTGACCACGGGGTAGGCCGAGCTCGGTCCCGAAGACGCCAGGCTGACCGGTCCAAGGCCCACCGTGTTCAGGCGAATGGCCGAGCCTTCTCCCACGAGGTACTGATTGTTGGCGCTGAAGTAGTACGAGCCGGCCACCGCGGAGTTGGGATAGCTCGGAGGCAGGCCCAGCGGATCGGGATTGAGCAGCGGATCGCTCGGGGGCACGGGAATCGAATACGGCGTCTGCTGGCTGATGCCCGCATGCAGGTAGACGACGTCGAATTCCCTGGTGGCGTTGTCCCTGCCGTCGGCGAGGGTCTTGTACGGGTTTTCGATCGTGCCGTCCCCGGCGCCCACGACGCCGTTCGAGTTGTCAACGTGGAGGATCCGCCAGGGCTGGCCGTTCGTCGGGTTGATGGCCTGCACGGGTGCTTGGTGGGCGCGGACGATGTGCTCGTTTCGCATCATCGGCTGCTCCATCTGATCGGGAACGTTCCGGCGGCGGCTGGCGCCCATTCGGTAGGTGAGGCGGGCAAAGCCCGTCCAGTCGAAGAAGCTGTCGTTGTTGGCCTGCAGCGAGAAATCCCAGTTCTCGAGGAAGGTCGTGTCGAGACGGGTGTAGACACCGCCGAAGGCCGGTACGGCGACGTCGCCACCGGTGTAGGAGTAGGCGGTGTTGCCCAGGGCGTAGCCGCCCACGCTGATCATTCCGGCCCAGTCGGAGAGGCCGGGGATGTAGGCGCCGACCTCGAGATCGGCACCGCCCAAGGCGGCGTTGAGGCCGTTGACGGCCAGCAGGGAGTTGCCGACGAACGGCCCCATGAGGGAGGCGGTCGAGCCGACGGGAATGTAGCCGTTGCTGCGGAGGTTGCCGAAATCGGTGAGCCATTCGCCCGACACGCCCACCTGCTGGTAGGTCTCGCCGCCGGCGAAGGTGTAGGTCCCCGGTCCACCGGTGGCGTGCGGATCGGTGATCACCGTGTCCGAGTATTGGTTTTGATCGCCGTCGTAGTCCCAGAAGACGCCGACGCCGAGCAGCGTGCCGCCGATGAACTGCTTGCGAACGAGGCCGACGTTGGAAAAGAAGCCTCCATAGACGCTGAGGTGGCCGCGGAGGTCCGCCGCCCAAAGTCCTCCAAGACCATCCTGTGCGTAGGGAATGTAGCCACCGAGCGTCATGTAGCTGCCACGGTAACCCAGGCCGTTGTCCGCGGCGTTGATTCCGTAATAGAACCAGCCGGGGAGATCGCCATTCCCGATGGGAATATTGTTGAGAATGCCCGTGGCCTGGGAAGGACCTGCAAGCGTTCCCTGGCCGTGAGACTCCCCGGAGAAGATCCCGGTGAGCCCGGCACACGCGCAGGCGATCCCCATGCCTCGTCGCCAGCCGTGCCTTCTCGTCCGGGATGGAAACGAGATCCGGGGATTCTTGCGTGGCTTCTGGGATGACTTCATGGTGGGGTTCGTCGCTCGCTTTCGAGTACGTTCGTGGTGCGGAGGCCCGCCCGCCAGTGCGATCAATCGTTGCAAGTGATCGTCTTTGACCCGCCGGCAACATGAGAATTACCGGCAAAGTCCCTGCGACGATTTCAGCCGACCGACAAGGCACCTCTTCCCGGTCCCCCGAGGCCGGCTGGCCGTTCTGGACGGCGGGCCCCCGATTTCGACCTGACTCGTCCCGGGAGGGAGAAAACGCCGAAGAAAAGAGGGTTCCCGGGGTGCGGTCGCGTCCCGATGCGTATGCTTGGCCCGGGGGATTACCCCGCCGCTTGAAAATGCGTAATTTGGTGGTGCCGGGGAGGGTGGCGAACCGGATCGCTGCGGCCAGCGTAGATACCGGAGTCCGCCTTACGAGAAAAAGGGGTTTGGCATGGCATCACGAAGAGCAACCCAGCGGCGTACCCGTCGGCGCGGCAACACCTCAGGCCGTTCCCTGGGGCCGGAGCGACTCGAGGCCCGTCAGGTGCTGTCCGGCAGTCCCGCGGTGGTCGAGCCATCGCTCGTGATCTGGAACGGCGAGGAAGTGAAGGCCGTTCGGGATAGTTTTGTCGTTCAGATGCCGGAATCGGGTGCGGGCGCCATTCGGACACTCGGCGGGCATTCGTTCGACCCGCCCCCCGTCTCGGCAGGATGGTCGATTCGCCCGCTCGGGATGGGTTACTTCTCCATCGAAACACCCGGATCCTCGGCCGCTGAAGTGAAGGCCTGGTCCGAGCGTGTGGGGGCCGTGGCGATCGCCCCGAATACGCTCCTCGAGAAGCAGGCGATTCCGCAGAGGCTGCCGAACGATCCCGGCTTCCTGAGCGGCCAGCAGTGGGGCCTGAACAACGTCGGCCGTCCGGACAACGAGCCGAACGACGCCGATGTTCCGTACGTGGCCGATTCTGACATCGACGCGCCGGAGGCCTGGCGCATCGATGCCGTCAACCAGAACACCGGCTCCAGGAACATCGTCGTGGCCGTGATGGATGACGGCATCGACTACACCCATCCCGATTTGCAGGCGAACCTCTGGCAGCGGCCGGCGAACGTCCCCGATTCCGTCTCGGGCCGATTCGGCTTCGACGTGGCCAACAAGGACGTGGACGATCCCATCCGCGGGTACTATGCCACGATGCCCGCCGACCCGAACGACATTCACGGCACGGCCGTCGCCGGGATCATCGGTGCCAAGGGGAACAACAACCGCGGCTACACGGGCGTCAACTGGGACGTCAGCATGCTCTCCGCCAACATCTTCAGAAGCGCGGTCGGCGGAGCCCGCTACAGCACCAACGCGGACTTCGTCGAGGCGGCCAATCGCATCATCACCTTGCGGACGCAGTATGGCGTCAACATCGCCGTGGTGAACGCCAGTTGGATGTCGGTGAGCGGCCGCGACTCACCGTTTGGTGACGGATTGATGTCGGGGGCGGTGGAGAACCTCTACAAGGCGGGGATTCTCTTCGTCACGGCGGCGGGCAACGGCTATGACGCAGGCCAGGACTTTGTCGGTGACTTGAACGATGGCGATCTCGCGCACGGATGTCCGCAGGTCTGGCCCGGAAACTACTACGCCTCGAATCCCCAGGCTTGGGGAAACGTGATCTCGGTCGGGGCGAGCACCCCTGCCGACACGCTCGCCCGCTTTTCCAATTTCAGCACGACCAACGTTCATATCGCCGCGCCCGGCGTGAACATCTGGACCACCGTGCCTTTGAGATCCCGGGATCAAGGGGCCACCGACTACCGCTCGCACGAGTCGATCCAGAGCGACCCCCGTCTGGTATTCACGAGGTTCGACCCCTGGAGTCAGACACCGCAGGGCATCAACGGCGGCTATGCCCAGTTGTCGGGCACGTCGATGTCCACGGCCTTCGTGTCGGGGGTCGCGGCTCTCGCCGCCGCCGAATACATGCGGTGGACGGGCGAGTTGCCCAGTGCCGACTACCTGCGGCGGGCCGTCGTCAATCAGGCGGATGCCGTCGGGACGCTCACCTACACCGAGACGGCCGCCGCAAAACTGGACATCCTCGGCCGGATGACGCCGGATCCGGTGAACCACCCGTTGCATTCGATCGAGGGCAATCGCCGGCTCAATGCCTACAACTCCGTGAAATGGGTCCGTGAAAATCTTCCTCCGAAGGTGACCTTCGCCATCGCGAACGTGCTCGAGGGGGATGCGGGGACGACCGACGTGGTCCTGTCGGCCCGGCTGACGACCGCGGTCCAGGCACCGCTGACCATCTACTACTGGACCGAGGGCGTCAGTAACGGGGCCACGGTCGGGATCGACTATGTGGGGATTTCACGACCGGCCCCGCGGACGTTCACGATTCCCGCGGGTGAAACCGCGGTGCCCGTGCGGCTGCCGGGGCTCGTCGTGGGCGACACGGTGTTCGAGCCAAACGAGCAGTTCAGGTTGAAGTTCAGGACGATGCCGAAATCAGAGGCGTGGCTCGGGTCGAAAGCCCTGGTGGTCACGATCATCAACGATGACTCCTCGGCGGCATTTCCCGCCGCGACGCTCGATCCGCGGGAGCTGCGGATCGCCGAGGGAAATCTCGGCAGTGCGACACCGAAGATCGTTCAGATTCCGGTGAATCTCGACATCGCGCCGTCCCGCACCATCCTCGTGCCCTACGAGGTCACCAGCGTCGCCAACGCGGGGGTGCCACTGCCAGCCGGCAGCTCCCCGGCGACGGCGGCGGTCGACTATGTCGCCTTGGCGGGAACGCTCCGGTTCGAGGCCGGCCAGACGACGGCATCGATCCCGGTCAGGATCCTCGACGACAAACGGGCCGCGGGCACCGCCGGGGAAGCGAGGAACGAGTCCTTCGCCGTGCGGCTGCTGCAGCCGAATCCCGGCGTCCTCAAGCAGGGGCGGTCGGTCAAGGTGATCACGATCGTGGACGACGACACGCCCACGCCGGTGACGCCGCCGGGGGCGCCCTTGTTGGTCCTTCAGCCCTTCGGAGTCTCTGTCGCCAGAGGAGCGGCCGCCCCGATCGACGTGTTGACCTCGTCTCCGGTCCCGCCCGGATACATGGTGTCGATCCTCTACCGGACGGTGTCGGGTGGCAACAGTGGAGGCACTGGTGTCGCGGGCGTCGATTTCAAGCAAGTCAGTTCGGGCAGGACGGTCATCGCCGCCGGGCAGTCATCGACCACGATCACGATCCCCACCTACTCCCGGCAGAACGCCGCCTATCCGCTCCGCTTCTTCGTCCAGATCACGGGGGCGATCTACACGAAGGTCGGTTCTGCCCTGCCTTCGGACTCGATCCGCTTGGACGTCAGCGGGCTCCAGCCGGTCGAGGTTTTGATCACGTGACCCGCGGGCTCAGTCCTCGATGCGGAAACGGCTGACCGTTTCCGTCATGCCTTCCACGGACTGCACCATGTGCAGCGAGGCCTGCTTGAATTCCCGCAAAGCCTCGGCCGCGGCCCGCGAGCCATCGGAGAGGGTGACGAGCGCGTCGGTGATCTGCTCCGCACCCGCCGCCTGGGCCTGCATGCCCTGCTTCACGTGCTCGAAGCGGCCGCTGAGCCCGTGCACCTTGTCGATCACGTCGGCAAACTGGCCGCTGATCCCGGTCACCCGGTCCACACCCGTCTTCACCTCGTCCGCGAACCGTTCCATCTCGGAAACGCCCGCGTTGACCGCCTCCTGCATCTGCTCCACGAGCCTCTCGATGTCGAGCGTGGCGACGGCGGTCTGATCGGCCAGCCGGCGGATCTCCCGGGCAACGACGATGAAGCCCTGGCCGTAGTCGCCCGCTTTTTCGGCCTCGATGGCTGCGTTGATCGAAAGGAGGTTGGTCTGATCGGCGACTTTCGTGATCGTCGTGATCACCATGTTGATGTCTTCGGCCCGCTGGCGGATCGTGGCCAGCCGCTGGGCAAACTCCGCCGTCGACTGCTCCAGGTGGGCCATCGTGTCGCCCACCTCCGCGAGGTTTTCCCGGCCGGCGTCGGCGACGTGGGCCGTTTCCACCGCCACGCCCGCCACCTCGCCCATGGTGCCCAGGAGTTCCTGGCCCGTGACGGCGATCTGGCGGCTGGCCACCGCCGCCTCGCTCGTGCTCGCGCCCAGCGAGGCGATCGCAGCCTCCTGCTGGCTGCCGGCGGCCGACAACTGGCGGGCCGTCGCGTTGAGGTCGATGCTCGCCCGCTTCACCTGCGAGACGATCGATTTGAGGCTGGCGGTCATGGCGCCGACATCGCGGAGCAACTGGCCGGTCTCATCGCTCCCCTGAAGGTCGATCGAGCCGCTGAGATCCCCCCGGGCCACGCGGCGGGAGGCTGCGACGGCCGCGGCAATGCGGCGGGTCATGGAGTTGGTGAGCCAGGCCATGAGACCGAGGACCCCCGCCAGCCCGGCGGCGGCGAGACCTGCCGAGGTGAGGAGCGGGCCCTGCACGCGGTTCACGATTTCGGCCCGCGGTATCTGCATCACGACCATCCAGCCGCCCGTCGGCGCCGTCGCTGCGGCGTACAGACTCTCGACGGCGGTGAGCGGATCGCTCGTCGACACCACGCGATCGGCCGAGAGCGACCGGCGGAAGTCGCCGAGGATCGCCGCATAGGGCGTGTCTTCGATCGGCCTGGCCCGCAGGTCGGGCGTCTTGAGGGTGGTGGCGATGATCCGCGGCCCATTGGGGCCGGTCGCTTCCGTGCCGCGGCTGACGAGGAAAATCTCCGGACTCCAGCCCATGCGGGTCTGGGCTTGCTTGATCCCCTCCAACTCGGTGCCGATTCGGTCGAGGCCGCGATCGACGCCGGCCACCCCGCGGAACTCACCGTCCACGACGATCGGGAAAGTCTGCTCGACCATCAGTTGCCCCTCGTAGTCGTAGGGCTCGGTGACCATGCCCTTGTCGATCTGACGGGGATCGAGGAATCGCCGCCGGCAGCCTTCGTAGAAGAGACCCTCGAGGCCGGTGAGCGGCTTGAGCCGGATCTGGGAGGAATCGGTGCGATCGCGATACCAGTAGGGCAGGAAGCGGCCCCCCTTGCCGAGAGCCTCGGCGGGCACGTTCGGCGTGCCGCCGGCGCCGGGCGTGATGCCCTGCGCATCCCTGCCGTCGGCGTCAGGCTCGTAGCCGAAGTAGGCGCCCGTGAAGGCGGGGGCCGACTCGAGCACGTCGCGGGTGAAGCGGAGCGCATCGGATCGGCTCGAGAGCAGGCCGTTTTCGGCCGCCGTCGCCATCACCCGAGCCGTGGTGACCGCCTCGGTCGTGTCGCGATCGATGGTGGTCGCGATCGCCTGCACGCGATCGAGCAGGATCTCCTGACCGAACTCGAGCATCAGCGCCCGCATGCGGAGAAAGTTGATCACCATCACGGTTGCGAGGATTGCAGCCGCGGGCACGATGGCGAGCAGAAGGAGGCGAGCCCGCAGGCCGAGGGCCGGGAAAAACGGCATGGCACGAAATCCACGGAGGTGGGGTCGTTGGAAGCCTAGGTTACTTCCGGGTTGCCAGAGCGGGTTTGATCCCTGAAAATCCGCTACGATCGGCATGATCCGCCCGCCGTCCCGCCCCGCTCCGGCAATCCCCATGTGGCAACTCCAGGCCTACGACGCCATTCTCTTCGATTGCGACGGCACGCTCGCCGACACGATGCCCGCCCACTACCGGGCCTGGCTGGCCCTGGCACGCTCACATGGGCTGGAGCTTGACGAAGACCGCTTCTACGCCCTCGGCGGCCGCCCCACGCGGGACATCATCGCGACGCTCGCCCGGGAGGCGGGGATCGCCATCGACATCGAGCGGGCGGCGGAATTCAAGGAGACGTCGTTCCTCGAACAGCTCGCGCGGATCGAGGCGATCGGACCCGTGATCGACGTGGTCCATCGCCTGCGCGGCCGGGTGCCGATGGCGGTGGTCACCGGCGGCTTCCGCGCGGTCTGCGGCCGCATCCTCGACCACATCGGGCTCGGCGACGCCTTCGACACGATCGTGGCCAGCGAAGACACCGACCGCCACAAACCCGAGCCGGATCCGTTTCTGGAGGCCGCCCGCCGGCTGGGGGCCCGGCCCGAGCGGTGCGTGGTCTGGGAAGACAGTGATCTGGGGCTCGAGGCCGCGCGGCGGGGCGGCATGGAATGGATCGATGTGCGTGCCTTCCACCTCCCGGCCCGGGTGGGAAACGCATGACCACGGTCGTCTCGCTCCCCGACATTCGCGCCGCCCGGAACCGCATCGAGGGCCGCGTGCTCCGCTCGCCCTGTCCGCGGAGCATCCCGCTCTCCGAACTCGTCGGCGCCGAGGTCTTCTGCAAGCTCGACCTGCTCCAGCGGACCGGAAGCTTCAAGGAGCGCGGGGCCTGCAACGCGCTGCTGATGCTCGACGCCGCACGGCGGGCGCGGGGCGTGGTGGCGGCCTCGGCCGGCAACCATGGCCTGGGACTGGCCTATCACGGAAAACTCATCGGCATCCCGGTGACGGTCGTCATGCCCCGCTTCGCGCCGCTGGTGAAGGTGGCGACCTGCAGGCGGCTGGGAGCCCGGGTGATCCTCGAAGGCGACACGTTCGACGATGCCCGGCGGTACGCCCTCGATGTGGCGGCCCGTGACGGACTGACGCGAATCCACGGGTTCGACGACGCCCACGTGATCGCGGGGCAGGGGACCATGGGCCTCGAGATCCTCGAGGATGTTCCCGATGCCGACGCGGTCGTCGTGCCGACCGGCGGGGCGGGGCTTCTGGCCGGCGTGTCGATCGTGGCCAGGGCGCTGCGGCCAGGCATCCAGATCATCGCCGTGGAGACGGCGGCGGCGCCGAGCTTCAGCGCATCGCTCGCCGCCGGCCGGCCGACGCAGGTGCCGATCCGGCCGACGCTCGCCGACGGCCTCGCGGTCGGCCGGGTGGGCGATCTGTCGTTCGCCCTCGCGGCCCCGCTCGTCGATCGGGTGGTCACCGTTGACGAGGCCGAGATCTCGCTCGCCGTGCTGCGGTTGCTCGAACTCGAAAAAACCGTGGTCGAAGGGGCGGCGGCCGCGGCGCTGGCGGCTGTGGTCGGCGGCCGCTGTCCGGAACTGGCCGGCCGGAAGGTCGTGCTGCTGCTCTGCGGAGGCAACATCGATCTCACGACGCTCGACCGGGTGATCGACACGGGGCTCGTGACCGACGGACGCCGCTGGCGGTTCACCGCCCGGGTGAGCGACCGGCCGGGGGGCATCGCCAGACTCACGGCCGTCATCGCGGCGGCGGGGGCCAGCGTGCGGGAAATCGTGCACGACCGGTCGTTTTCAGGGGCCGACGTCTTTTCGACCGGCGTTGACGTGACGGTTGAAACGGCCGGCCACGACCACGTGGCGGCGTTGGCCGCGGCCCTTGCCGCGGACAACTTCGTGGTCCGGCCGATGACCGCCGTGGGCTGAGGCGGCTGCGGAACGGCCACTCGACCCTGCGGGCCGTGCGGCCTGTGAGGCCCGCGGGATTTTCGTGCCGCCCGGGGTGGATTCCTGGTCGATCACCTCCCGGTGCGGACCTGGCCGGGATTCGCACGACGACAGGAGCGTCGGACATGATCACCCATCAACGCGGCCTGCTTGCGCGCACTGCGCGGGCAAAAGGTTCTCCGGGGGACGACCAGACTCGCGAACGCGAGCGGCTCCGCCGGGAACTCCTCCAGCGGATTCTTGACCGCGAGGTGCGGCGACAGGCCGTGCGAGGGATGAGGACCTGAGCCGCGACCGGCCGGGGAGAAAGGCAACCATGCGACAAGGCACTGGCAGCCCGCTCCCGGAACTGGATCACGCGAGCCACCGACCGGCCGTCTCCGCGGGGAGTCGCCGGGGGCGTCGTGGCTCTCCGACTCCTGTCCGGCGATCCGCGGCGATGGTCGTTTTTGGGATGTTTGTGGTCGCGTGCCCGTGCTCGGCCAGCGGCCAGAATCCGTTCTGGGGCTGGGGCCTGACCGGCAACCCGACCACCACGTGGTCGGCAGACAACCTCGCGGACTACATGCTCACCGGACAGACACCCCATCCGGCGGTGGCGCGGATCGTGGCTCCCGAGTCGTCGGGCGCGTCGCTGGGATCGGGCGTGCTCGTCGACGTCAACCGCTCGCAAGGGCTCGTGCTCACCAACTGGCACGTGGTTCGCGACAGCCGCTCGGCGGTGCTCGTGCAGTTCCCCGACGGCTTCCAGTCGGCCGGCACCGTCGTGCGGTGGGACGAGGCCTGGGATCTCGCGGCGATCGTCGTCTGGAGGCCCACGGCCACGCCGATCCCGGTGGCGGAGACACCGCCGCAGATCGGCGAACGACTCACGATCGCCGGCTTCGGCCGCGGCGTCTACCGCGAGCAGAGCGGCGAGTGCACGGAATATCTCTCGCCGGGCACCGGCTATGCGAAGGAGTTCGTCGAACTCAAGGCTGCGGCGCGGCAGGGCGATTCCGGCGGCCCGATCCTCAACGACCAGCGGCAGCTCGCGGGGGTGCTTTTTGGGCAGAACGACGGACGAACGATCGGCAGCTGTTCGACGCGGGTGCGGGCGTTTCTCGGGTCGGTCGGCTCGCGGGGATTTACGCCGACGCCCCTCGCCGAGTCATCCGATGCGCGGGCGGTCGATCGGGGAATCGGCACCGCCAGAGCCCCCGATCGGATCGCCGCCATGCCCGTCTCGGACGCCATCCAGCGGTCCACCTTCGTGGCGGCCCCGGTCGCCCCCGCTTCGATGGTCGCCCCCGCTTCCATGGCCTCGTCCGGGATGGTCAACGTCCCGCCACCGCCGTGGCCGGTGCAGCCCGCCTCCCAGGAGGCGTCTCCGCTGGCGGGCCTCGGCCTGCCAGCGTGGTTGCCCGATCCCTATCTGAATCGCGGCACGTTGCTCTCCGCGGCGGGCGGGCTCGCGCTCGCCTTCCTCGGTCTCAAGATCATCTTCGGCCGGCGGGGGTGAAGCCCGTCGCCGTCTGGGTCACTTCTTCGGTGTCTTGGCGACGGTGGCCTTCTTGATGACGACCGCCTCGACGGGGCGATCGCCGCCGCCGGTGCGGACACCGCCGATCGCCTTCACGACATCGAGGCTGGCCGCGTCGGCGGTCCGGCCGAACGCCGTGTACTGGTTGTCGAGGTGCGGCACCCGCTCGAGGCAGATGAAGAACTGGCTCCCCGCCGAGTTGGGATCGCTCGTGCGGGCCATCGAGAGCACGCCCGGCTCGTGGGGAGTCTTGTTGAACTCCGCGGGAATCTTGTAGCCCGGGCCACCGGTGCCGGTGCCCTCGGGGCAGCCGCCCTGGATCATGAACCCTTTGATGATCCGGTGGAAGCAGCCGCCGTCGTAATAGCCGCTCTCGGCGAGGGCGACCATGTTGCGGACGTGGCCGGGTGCGACACCCGAATCGAGCGCGAGGCGGATCTGACCGAGCGTGGTGTCGAGAACGACTTCGTAGTCGAAGCCATCGAGGTCGAGGGCCTTGGCGGCGGCTTGCAGTTCGGCGGCGGAGGGCTTGGCCATGGTGGGCTCCAGAGGAAAAAGAGGGAGGGAATGCCGGGCCGTTTGCCGGTCCGCCGCGGCCCGTCGATACTCTGTCGTGATGGACCCACATCCCGCAGGACGTGCCGCCGACCAGGACCTCTCGGGCCGAAGCCTCGGAGGATACCGGCTCGTCCACCGGCTGGGTAGTGGCGCGATGGGAGACGTCTATCTGGCCGAGCAGACCTCGCTGGGCCGGCAGGTGGCCGTGAAGGTGCTCCGTGTGGAGGCCACGCGGCGGCCCGAGGCGGTCGGGAGGTTCGAGCAGGAGGCCCGTGCGGCGGCGGCCCTCGTTCACGGCAACATCGTTCAGATCCACGAGGTGGCCTGCGTCGATGGCATTCACTATCTCGCGGAGGAGTATGTCGCGGGGCCGTCGCTCAAGGCATGGCTCGCCGCCCGTGGAACGCTCGATGTGCGGCAGGCCGTCTGGATTCTGACGCAGGTGGGATCGGCACTGGCCCGTGCGGCGGAGCAGGGGATCGTGCACCGCGACATCAAGCCCGAGAATCTCCTGCTCACTCCCGCGGGCGAGGTGAAGGTGGCCGATTTCGGGTTGGCCCGCGTGCTCTCGGAAAACCTCGACCTCACTCAGGACGGCATGACGCTCGGCACGCCGCTCTACATGAGCCCGGAGCAGGGGGAGGGGAGGGCGGTGGATGCCCGCAGCGATCTCTACTCACTCGGGGCGACGGTCTACCATCTGCTCGCCGGTCGGCCTCCCTACGCGGGGACATCGGCCGTGGCCGTGGTGATGGCTCATATCAAGGAGCCGCTTGTCGCTCTGGCGACCGTGCGCCCGGATCTTCCGGCGACGCTCTGCGGGATCGTCGACCGCCTGCTCGCCAAGGATCCCGCGCACCGCTTTCAGACGCCGCAGGGGCTTCTGGAAGCCCTCCATCCGATGGAGCGTGACACGGCCCTCTCCCGGACGATGCCCTCGCCGCTGGCCTGGACGGAAAGCGATCCCTGGCACGGGGTCGGGGCTGACGGGGTGTCGGCGGCACCGCGGACATCGACTCCGGGCGGGAGGGCCGGGATGGCGACGAATGTCGCGGCTGGAGCCCGCGTGACGAGCGACCGCCTTCGCGATGCGACCGTGCACCTTCGTGTGGCGGCGATCCGCGAGGAGGCGAGGCGTGAGCTTGCACGGCGGACGTGGCTGGTGACGGCGATTGCGTCGCTCGTCGCGCTGGCCGTCGGGTTCGGCATTGGCCGGACCCGGCAGAGGCGATCCCAGCTCTTCGGCGGCAGGCGGTGAGGGGCCCTTTTTTCCCGGCGGAGATGAGGTGGCGCGGCCCGGATCGGGGCGGTTCAAGTCTGCTTGACACCCCGACCGACACTGCTAGAACGGAAAAGTCCTGCCCCCATCGTCTAGAGGCCCAGGACGTCGGGTTCTCAGCCCGAAAACCGGGGTTCGACTCCCCGTGGGGGTATTTTGGTGCAGCCGGCGACGGCCGCGTCATTCTCGAAAACGAGTGGCGCGGCCGTCTCTTTTTTCACAGACGACACCTGCCGCGGATTCCTGCGCCACCCGTCCTTTTTCCCGCGACAGCGTCGCACATTCTCGAGTTTCCAGGCCGGGGCCGGATGCTCCGCGAGATGGCTCGCTCGGTCGTCATCTGCGCATAGCCGTTGCGTGGGTGCCTCCCCCGCAGCCACGAGGTCCTCGATCCGGGAGGGTTTGCCTCCGGTCAGCATGGGGCCGAGTTGTTCATTGACGTCCGACTGCGTGAGGCGACGGCCGATCGAATCGACTTCGTCGATCGACAGCGGGTGATTGAGAACGGAGACGATGCCCACGAGCCATGATCGGAACGTCGGCGTGCGGAGTCGAGCACGGGCATCCTGCGGCAGGTTCGTGACGTCCCAGAGATCACAGGGTGCGCTTCGTGCCAGCTCACGTCGGGCGTTACAATCAGTCAAGGCGGAACAAGACAGGTGCTCGTGACTTCGTGATGCGAAGAGAAAGGGGTGGAGGAGTGAAGGCCTCGATTGTCCTGGCAGGGATGGCACTCGCCGCACCGGTGATCCTCGGCGTCGCGGCCTCTGCCGACCGCGACGACGATGAGCGGGTCGAGGAACTCATGGAGAGGGTCCACGAAGGAAAACGATCCCCCTACCGGCAGTTGAGGGCCCAGACGGAGGCCCAGGTTCCCGCCTGGCAGGTCGTCGATGCGACCCTTCCTCGGTTCGATCAGATGAGCCGCGCATTGCTCGAATCCAAGGACGGCGACATCAAAGGATCAGCCGACGGCTACGCGGAGGCCGTCAAGGAAATCGTGGCGGCCGCGAAGCAGCGGGACACCAAAGCCCTCCGGGGGGCATACCAGTCGCTGAACAACTCGTGCGGCGACTGTCACTTCAAGGGCGGAGTCGGTGGCGAGCTGGACGAGTGACGGCCGGGAACGGGCCGGGGGAATTCAAAACGCCGCGACCACCCACCACAGAGCGACGGCGAGGCAGACGACGGCCGTGACGATCACCCAGGTGGGCTTGCCCGGCACCGCATGTTCCTCTGCCGAGATGTATTGCTCGCAGTACGGGCATCGCGGCGTGTCTTCGAGAATGTCACGGCCACAAGAGGGACAGGGAACGACCGGCTCATCGTCGGAATCGTCGCCGACATCGGTGTCGTCGTCCTGCCCCCAGTCTTCGTCCTCGTCGAGATCGCGGTAGGCAGTCATCAGTGACCTTCGTGGTTTCCGGCCGATGCGGCCGCACGCCGGACGGCGCGGTGCGGCTTGCCGCCCGCCTAGAATAGGGGTGTGATGGCCGACGATCCACCCCGGGGCCGACGATGAACGCCGCGAGCGGCACCAGCGGCAGGCTTGCGCGGCCACCGGCATGCGAGCCGGTGGCCTGGCATGCCATCGACCTCGACGGCGTCGTCGCCCGTCTCGGAGCCGATCCAGGACGGGGGCTCGCATCGGACGAAGCTGTCCGTCGGCTCGCCGACCAAGGCCCCAACGCGCTCAACGAGCCGCCTCCGCGGCCCTGGTGGCGGACATTTCTCCGCCAGTTCGAGGAGCTCGTGATCTGGATCCTGCTGGTGGCCGCCGTGATCGCCGGCAGCATGGGAGACTGGGCCGATACGGCGGCGATCGTGGCGATCGTGCTCGTCAACGCGATCATCGGCTTTCTTCAGGAAGAGCGGGCCCAGCAGGCGTTGGCCGCGTTGCAACGCATGGCGGCCCCGACGGCCCGGGTGGTGCGGGACGGCGCGCCGACGTCGATTCCCGCGCGGGAGGTCGTGCCGGGCGACCGGATCGACCTCGAGGCCGGCGATCAGGTGCCGGCCGATGCCCGGCTGATCAAGGCCTTCGGGCTCTCCGTGCAGGAGTCGGCCCTCACCGGTGAGAGCCTGCCGGTCGAGAAGTCGCCGGCCGAGACGCTGCCCGCCGCGACCCCGCTTGGCGATCGGTTCTCGCTCGTGCACGCGGGCACGGTGGTCGCCGCGGGCAGCGGTGCGGCAGTCGTCGTCGCCACCGGCATGGCGACGGAGATCGGCCGGATCGCCGGCATGCTGGAGCGGTCTTCGCCGGAGCCGACGCCACTCCAGCGAAGGCTCGCCGGACTCGGCCGAATCCTCGTCGCCGTCTGCCTCGCCGTGGTCGGCATGATCTTTCTGATGGAACTGGCCCGCGGCGGCGGCCGCGGTGAACTCTGGCGGACCGGCAGGCTCGGAGAGGTGCTCCTCAGGGCGGTCAGCCTCGCCGTGGCAGCGGTGCCGGAGGGCCTGCCGGCGGTGGTCACGCTCGTGCTCGCCCTCGGCCTGCAGCGGATGGTGGCCAGGAATGCGCTGGTCCGCCGGTTGCCGAGCGTCGAGACGCTCGGCTCGGTGACGGTCATCTGCTCCGACAAGACCGGCACCCTCACCCGCAACGAGATGACCGTTCGCGATGTCGTCACCGCCGGCCGCCACTACCACGTGACCGGAAGGGGCTACGAGCCCCGGGGCGAGTTTCAGCCGCAGCCGCGCGGCGATGGCCGAGCCGTGGTGCCGGCCGCCGATCCCGATCTCCGCACGCTGCTCTGGATCGCGGCCCGCTGCACCACCGCCACGCTGCGGCCGGGTGCCGATGGCGGCGGCTGGCAGGTGATCGGAGATCCCACGGAGGGTGCCCTCGTCGTGGCGGCGGTGAAGGGGGGCGTGGCCGCGAAGGATCCCGCCGAGCCGACGATCTTCGAGATTCCGTTCGACTCCGCGAGGAAGCGGATGAGCGTGATCGTCCGGGTCGATGCGAAACGCCGCATGCTGGCCACGAAGGGCGCCCCGGAGGCGGTGCTCGCCCGCTGCGTCGCCGAGCAGTGTGACGGACGCATCGTGCCGCTCAGCGACGAACGCCGCCGGGAAATCCTCGCGACAGCGGCCGGCCTCGCCGAGCAGGCTCTGCGGGTGCTGTCGCTGGCTTGGCGCGAAGTGCCGACGGAGGAGCCGCTCGACGACGACCCGGCCCGGGTCGAACGCGGGCTCGTGCACGCAGGCCTCGTCGGGATGCTCGATCCGCCCCGAGACGAGGCCCGGATCGCCGTGCAGCGCTGCCGGTCGGCCGGGATCCGTCCCGTGATGATCACCGGCGACCACCCGGCGACGGCGCTGGCCGTGGGCCGTGAACTCGGACTCGTGAGCCCGGGCACCGACCGCATCGTGACGGGCCTGGAACTCGACGCGATGAACGACGCCTCCCTCGTGGCCGTCGCCGCCGAAACGGCCGTCTATGCCCGGGTCTCAGCCGAGCACAAGCTCCGCATCGTGCGGGCGCTGCAGGGCCTCGGCAACGTGGTGGCGATGACGGGCGACGGCGTCAACGACGCCCCCGCGGTGAAGGCGGCCGACATCGGCATCGCCATGGGGATCGCCGGCACCGACGTCACGAAGGAGGCCTCCGACATGGTGCTGACCGACGACAACTTCGCGTCGATCGTCAGCGCCGTCGAGGAGGGCCGCGGCATCTACGACAACATCCAGAAGTTCATCCACTACCTCCTCTCCTGCAACGCCGGTGAGGTGCTGACGATGTTCGTGGCCGCCGCCGCCGGCTGGCCCGCGCCGCTGGCGGCGATCCAGATCCTGTGGCTCAACCTCGTGACCGACGGCCTGCCGGCGCTGGCGCTGGGCCTGGAGCCCCCCGAGCAGGACATCATGGAGCGGCCGCCGCGGCCGCCGCACGAGCCCGTGATCACCCGCGGCCGCGGCCTCGTCATCCTCGCCCACGGCGGCCTCGTCGCGGCGGTGATCCTCGGGGCCTTCTGGAGCACCTGGCGGGGCGATGCCGCCCGGCTCGAGCAGGCGCGGACGGTCGCCTTCTGCGTGGCCGCCTTCGCGCAGTTGTTCTTCGCGATCGGCTGCCGCAGCGACCGGGTCACCGCGGTGCGGCTGGGCTTCTTCAGGAACCCGGCCCTGCTGTTGGCGATCCTCTTGTCGGCGCTGCTGCAGATCGTGATCGTGTCACTGCCGCACGCGCGGGCGGTGTTCGAGGTGGAGCGGCACGTGGGGGGCGACTGGGCGACCGTGATCGGCCTGGCGCTCTTGCCCGTGACGGTGATCGAGGTGGTGAAGTGGGCGGCCGTGCCGCTCAAGCGGGGGCGGAGACCGTCGCCACCGTGCCATGGACGAACGCGAGCCGGGTGAACTCGCAGGGCGGCAGCAATGGACTCTCGACGTGCACGTGGGCGTCGACGAATCCCGGCACGAGCCAGGTCGGGTGCGGGTCGGTGTCCTCGTGGATGGCGGCGATCCGCCCGTCCCGGATCGTGAGCGGCGCGGGAACGATCCGCCGGGCCAGCGGATCGACGAGGTTGCCGCTGATCCGCTCCCCGGCGTGACGGGTGTCGGCCGTGGCGGTGATGCTGCCCTCGGGATCTCGCCGTCAGCGGGCGACGGCCGCGACGATCGCCTCGGCCACGCTCTTCTCGCCCAGTGGCTCCTTGCCGGCGACGTCGCCCTCCACGTTCTCCGGGGGCAGCGTCTTCAGGTCGGCGAAGCGGCCCGCGTCGGCATACTCCCGCTGGAGCCGGGTGATCTCGGCCTTGAGTTCCCGGAACCGGGCCGCGACCTCGGGCCGGGCCGCGTCGGCCGGATCGAAGAGCAGGTTGTGCAACTCATTCGGGTCGGCGGCGAGGTCGTACATCTCCCAGGCGTCCTTGGTCCAGTAATGGATCAGCTTGTGGGTCGCCGTGCGGACGCCGTAGTGGGCCCGCGTGTCGTGGTGGCCCGGGTCGTGGTAGTAGCGGTAGTAGACGCTCGTCCGCCAGTCGGCCGGCGACTCGCCGCGGAGCAGGGGTACCAGGCTCCGGCCCTGCATCGACTTCGGGATGGCGGCGCCGGCCAGGTCGAGGAACGTGGGGGCGAGGTCGATGTTGGCCACGAACTGCCCGGGCGTGGCGCCGGCGGCGATCCCGGGGCCGCGGGCGATGAGCGGCACCCGCAGGCCCGGCTCGTACATGAACCGTTTGTCATAGAGGCCGTGCTCGCCCATGTACCAGCCGTTGTCGCTCGAGTAGATCACGACCGTGTTCGCGGCCAGGCCCGACGCGTCGAGGAAGTCGAGCACCCGGCCGATGCCGTCGTCCACGCCCTGCACGCAGGCCAAATAGTCCTGCATGAAGCGGCGGTACTTCCACCGCAGCAGGTCGTCGTCGGCGAGGCCGGCGGGCGGCTCCTGTTTGAGGTCTTCCGGCGCCAGGTCGCGGGCGATCGTCTGCCGGTTTTCGGGGAGGGCGGCCGGCCGCGTGGCGTAGGCGTCGCGGAGCGTCGCGGGCTCGGGACTCTCGGCCTTCGCGAACCGGGCCTTGTTCGCCGCGTCGGGCTCCCAGGAGCGGTGCGGCGCCTTGTGGTGGAGCATGAGAAAGAACGGCCTGTCGGCGGGCCGCGTCTTCATGAACTCGATGCCCAGGTCGGTGGTGATCCCGGTGACATGCCCCGTGATCGAAAGCGTGCAGCCGGGCACGAGGAACCGCGGGTTCCAGTAGTCGCCCTGGCCCGGCAGCACGATCCAGCGGTCGAAGCCCGTCGGGTCGCAGCCGAGGTGCCACTTGCCTATCATGCCGGTGTGGTAGCCCGCCGCCCGGAGCCGCTTGGCCACGTGGTCCACGCCGCCGTCGAAGCAGTTGAAGACGGGCACGCCGTTGACATGCGAGTACTGGCCGGTGAGGAGCGTGGCCCGGCTGGGCGTGCAGATGGAGTTGGTGACGAACGAGTTCGTGAACCGCGCGCCTCCCGCCGCGAGCCGGTCGAGGTGGGGCGTGGCGTTGACCCGCGACCCGTAGGCCGAGATCGCGGCCTGGGCGTGGTCGTCGGTGAAGATGAAGAGGATGTTGGGCCGCTCGGCTGCGGCGGCCGGCAGCACGGCCCCACCGGCGGCGAGGGCGACGGCGAAGGCGAAGAGGACGCGGTCGATCACGCGGCTGCCTCGTTCGGTGGGGGGGTCAGCGACCGTGTTCGTTCAATTTTGGATACGTTTGTTTCCTTCACCGGATCGTAACAGACCCGGTCCGGTCGCCGTTTGCGTTCACCGAAATTCTTGCGAACGCGGGTGCCGGGGGCTAGTCTTTCAACGAGGTTTTGGGGTGGTCTTCAACGACCGATTCGTACAGCGGACAAGACGTCGAGGATTCCATGCGCAGCATGCGTCGCAGTGAGGTGTTTCGTGCTCGGTCGCTCGTGCGGGCGGTGTTCTCCCGGCGGACGTCGGCCACGCGGTCGTCGCGGCGGCGCGAGGTGTCGCGCGGCGGCCGCTTCGGTGGTCCCACGCGTCGTCGCCGCCCGGCAGCGGCCGTGGGCCGGTTCGACGCGCTCGAGCGGCGGTCGATGCTGGCGGCCAACGACATCGACGTCGGCCTGGACGGGGCCGGTCGGCTGTTGCTCACGCTCGATGCGGCGGGCACGTCGATCAGCGACCTGTCGACGTCCTACAACACCGCCTCCGGTGTGCTCACGGTCACCGCCAAGAGCGACGGCACGATCACGTCGGCCACGCCCATCACGGGGATCAAGATCGACACGCAGGCCGACACGATCGCGGTGGACCTGAAGATCATCCCGAACTTCTCGGGCCTCTCGGTGCTCGGCGGCACGGGGTTCGATGCGATCAAGATCGGTGCCACGGGCGTGAACCTGGCGACGGTGGCGCGCGGGGCCAAGAACCAGGGCCTGAGCATCGACACGGGCGCCGGTACCGACGACGCGATCGTGATCGCGAACGCGGTTTCGGCGAAGGGTGCGGGAGCGGTGAGCCTCAAGTCGCTCGGCGTGACGGGCATCAAGTCGAGCGTCGTGGTGCCCCCCGCGGGCATCCTGCTCGCGGCGGGCGTGACGACGCCCGCCGGTCCCCAGTCCTTCGACGGCCCCGTGACGCTCGCCAGCGACGTGACGCTCAAGGCCGGCGGTGCGATCGCCCTGCTCTCGACCGTGGACGGTCCGCAGCGGTTGACGCTCTCGTCGGGCGGGGCGGTGACGCTCGCCCAGGCGGTGGGCGGGAGCCGGCCCCTGAGTGGCCTTTCGCTGGCGGCGGCGAAGAGCGTCGCGGTGCAGGCCGGACTGACGCTGTCGAACGGCCCGGCGGTGCTCGAGGAGGCGGCGGCGGGGAGCAATGGCCTCGAGATCGGGAAGAACGTCCACAACGTGGTGTTCGCGGGCACGCAGCCGAGCCTGATCTCGGGCTTCGGCGGGGCGGGGATCCTGTTCGTGGGGGGGTCGAAGAACTCGCGGCTCACGAACGTCACGAGCACCGGCAACGGCACGGGACTGCGGGTGGGCAAGGGTGCGTACGACGGCACGTCGATCACGGCCAACAGGTTCATGGAGAACGCCGGCAACGGCGTGGCCCTCGACGCGGCCCGGAACGTGAGGCTCGGCGGCAAGGCGGCCGGCACCGGCAACGCGATCATCTTCAACGCCCGTCACGGCGTCACGGCCAACGGCGTTTCGAGCGGCACGGTCGTGCAGGGCAACCAGATCGCCAACAACGCCCTGGGCAACTTCCGCGACCTCGTGCTGCGGGGGTCGACCACGGTGATCACCTCGGCGAGCGGCGTGACGGTGAAGCTCGATCCGCTGGGCATGGCGGCCCTGAAGGCCGAGTCGTCGGGCATCTACGGGTTCACGACGGCGATCGGGGCCAACGGGGTGGCGCTCGGCTCGACGGGCGTGCTCAACGCCGGCCGCGGCCTGCTCTCGATGCATGCCACGGTGGAGAACGGCGCTCCGGCGCCCACCTCCGTGTCGTCGTCGGCGGTGCAGGAGACGCAGTTCCGGCAGACGGTGGGCACGACGTACGTCAACGCTGAGTTGCTCGGTGTGACGGGTGGCACGCCGTGGGTGCGCGTGTCGGGCTCGTCGGATGCGGTCACTGCCGTGAACAGCCTGATTCGCGGCCTGACGCCGCGGGCGGCGCTCGCGGTCGTGGAGTTCCCGATCACGTCGCAGTACGTGGCCGCCGATTCCTTCGGGAAGCGGTACGACGTCACGATCGGCATGTCGAGCTTCGCGGCCCTCCTGCCGCTGTCGAACCTCACGCCCCTGGCGTCCGAGGCGTTCTTCGGCAACGACGCGGTGCCGGCGAGCGTGTGGATCAATAGCAAGGGCTACGTGACGCGGTTCGCGGGCACGGTGCAGGATGTCTCGTTCACGGTCTCGCTCGACAACTTCAACAAGGCGGTCTCCGTCGCCGCGCCGCCGCAGGCCCAGACGAGCGGCCTGGAGTCGGCGAGCGGCCGCGCGCTGTTTGCCGACGGCGTCGCGGGCACGGTCGGGACGCCGGACGGCGGCCACGGCGGCATCATCTACGGCAACGGCGGCGCCGGCG
>SXWC01000172.1 GCA_005789975.1 Planctomycetaceae bacterium | reverse complement strand
TCGTCCCAGATCTTGTCGAGGAGCGTGCGGGGTGCTGGGGGCATGGCTGGGGATGGTCTGGGTGAAAAAAGGAGGGAAAAGCCGCTTCCAAATGTACCAAAAGCGGCCGCCGACGCGCCCCCCTCGCGAAAGGCGGGCACCACGACCGGCTCCTCGCCGCCCGCATCCCGTTGTTCACGGAATGCCGTTCCGGCAAGGTGTGCCGCTTTCGGAAAGGTCGGTCGAGTCCGCCGTGGCCGCCTGCCGATTGTTCATGGCTGCGGAGGGTCAGGGAAGATCGTCCGCGTCATCGTCGGATGGGGTTTGCCATGGCTCGAATGGGCATGTTGCGGAAGCTCTGGCTCACGAGGCTCTCCAAACCGGCGGGCGAGCGGATCCTCTACCGACACGCCCTTCACGCATCCCCGCGGCGGATTCTCGAACTCGGGCTGGGCACGCTCGCCCGCACGGAACGGCTGCTCGAGGCCGCCGGAGCGTCGCTCGCGGAGTCCGAGATCCAGTACGTCGGGGTGGATCGCTTCGAAAGCCGCACGCCGGCCGATCCGCCGGGGGTCTCGCTGAAGCAGGCACACCAGCGACTCCACGCGAAGGCCCGCGTGCAACTCGTGCCCGGCACCGTTGACGCGGCGCTCGCGCGGGTCTGCAACCACCTCGGGCTGTTCGACATGGTGGTGATCTCCGCCGCCAACGACGAGCGTCACCTGTCGCGGTCCTGGTTCTTCCTGCAACGGGTCACCACCGCGCAGTCGGTGGTGTTCGTGGAATCGGCCCAGCAGGCCTGGAGCACGCTGGCCAAGGCCAGGATCGACGAGATGGCGGCGAAGACCGTGCTGCAGCGGGCCGGCTGAGCCGGTCGATGGCCGTCGCCCCCTGGGCTGCTACAGCCCCTTGATCTTCTTGACCGCGGCCGCGGCCGCCGACCGCACGGCCTTCACGGGATCGTCCTCGGCGACGAGTTCGAGCAGCGGGATCGACGAGGCGGCGGGGGGGCCGATGTCGCCGAGCGCCATCGCCGCCTCGAGCCTCACGTTCTCCCGTTCACCACGGAGGGCCCGCCTCAGCAGGGGCACGGCGGATTCGAACAGCGTCTTGTCCTCCGGCTTGATCTTGAGCGCCGCCCACACCGCCACGGTCGCCATCATTTCGTCCTTCGACTGCGTGAGTCCACGGATCGTCTCTTCGGCGGCCAGGGCCGCGGGACCGATGCGGCCGAGCGAGTAGATCGCGGCATACCGCAGCCCATCCGGACCGGCTTCATCCGCCAACAGCTTCTGCAGATCGGGCACGGCGGCGGCGGCATCGGCACCGAGGGCGCCGATCGCCACGGCCGCGTTGCCCCGGACCCGCGGATCGGAATCGTCGAGCGCCTTCACGAGATCGGCGAGCACCGGCTTCGCCGCCGGCCCGAGGGCCGCGAGGATCTCCATGATGTTGAGTCGAATCTCGGGGTCGTTGATCTTGGACTGCAACGCGTTGACCGACGCCGCTCCCAACCGGATGAGCGCCCCCCCCGCGGCCGTGCCGACATCGGGATCCTTGTCTGACAGGAGGGCCACGAACTCGCCCGCCAGTCGCTCGCGGCCCGCCGCATCGAATTCCTCGGCGAGATCGGAGAGCCCCGAAACACAACCCGCCCGCACCTCGGGATCGGCGTCGGCCAGTCCCTTGGTCAGCCGATCGACCGCCTCACGGACGAGCGTCGCATCTTCGGCATGAACCCGTGCCCGGGCCCACGCGGCCGTTGCCGCGAGAAAACGATCGTCGGACGCGGCGGCCTTCTCGAGGCACTCATCGCACCCGGCCGCCTTGATTCGACCCAGGGCGAACGCCGCGGCCAGTCGGGACGACGGGTCGTCGGAAGCGAGGACCTTGGCGATCTCCGGCGCGGCGGCGGAAGCTTTTTCACCGATGGCGGCCAGGGCCAGAATCGCCTGGAGCCGCTCCTCCTCGTCGGCCTCGCTCACGATCTTGGCCAGCGCCTCGGCCGCCGGGGCGGCGGTCGGCCCCACCTCCGTCAGCGCCACCTCCGCCCAATACCGGGCCTTCGGGTCTTTCAGCGCCTCGATCAGGAACGGCACGGCGTCGTCGTCCATGTCCGCGAGCGTCTGCAGGGCGGCGAGCACGACCGAGGGATCGGCATCAGCCAATTGCTTCGACACGATCGGGGCCATGTCCGCGAGCGACGCGCTCAGGATACGAAGGCTCCGCAGGGCCGCACGGCGGGCGCGGGCATCGGGATGGACCAGCGTTTTCGCCAGGGGCTCGATCGCGGATGAATAAAGCGCGGCATCCGCCGGAGGGACCACGGCGCGGCCATCATCCTCACGAATCAAGGCGACGGCGGCGGCGGCCTGCGTCACCACGATCGGATCCGCGTCGTCGAGAAGTTCGAGGATCGCGGGAATCGCGGTGCGGGCATCCTCGCCGATCAGGCCGATCGCCCGGGTGGCGTGCCAGCGAACCCGCGGCTCCTCGTCGCCCAAGGCGGCCAGCAACGCATCGAGGGCAGGCTTCGCGTTTTGTCCGATCGCACCGATCTCGTCGAGCACCAGAACCCGCGAGTTACTGTCCTTGGTCGCGGCCAACCGCTCGATCAGATCCTGGATCGTCGCCGCTGCGGGCTCGGCTGCCGCCGCCGGTTCGGCCTGCATTGCCGGTTCGGCCTGCGCCGCCGGTTCGGTTGACGCGGCTGCGGCCGGCACTGACTCGGGGGCCAGCGGGGCAGCGGCCACCGGCACCGGCTTTGCCGCCGGCGGCGGAGCCTGCGTGCCACCGCACCCGGCCGCAGCCAACAGCAGGCCGGCGGCCACCACGAGAGTCATCGGGACAAGATGCGGCTGCCGGATCATCTGCGTGCTCCTCACAGAATCGGATCAAAAACGAAAGTCACCCGGATCGAATGGCCGCCGCCCCGACGGAGAACGCGGCCCATGGTTTGGGGGCCGAATCGCCGTCGCCGGGATTCGGCCCGCCGATTATACTGATGGCAGGTTTTTCGGCACGACGAGTTTTCCCTGTCGCCGGAATGCATCGCGCACAACGATAGTCCTTCGAGGCCGCCCATGCTTTCCCGTTCCTGGCATCTCCTTCGGCTGTCCCTTCCCCTGTTCGCCGGTTGCCTGCTGGCCGACGTGGCCTCGGCCCAGTGGGGCATGGGCTACAACCGGGGCGGCTATGCCTCCACGGCAGGACAAGCCGCCGCTTACGGCATGTCGGAAATGATGCGGGCCCAGGGCTACGAAAACCTGCAGAACTCCGAGGCGGCAAAAAACTGGGAGGAAGCCAAGACGCTCGAGATCCAAAACCGCCTCCGTTGGACCGAGACGTATTTCGAGATGCGGAAGGTCAACCGGGAGAAGCGTGCCGAGGAGGCCGGCCCGAGGGTGACCCAGGAACAGGCGATCCGCATGGCCAAGATGGCCGCCCCACCCCGCCTGGGCTCGACGCAACTCGACCCCGTCACCGGTCACATCGACTACCCGCCGATCCTGACCGACAAGGGTTACACGCCCTACCGCGAACAACTCGACACGCTCTTCAGCCGCCGGGCGGAATCTGGCGGGAGCATTCAGTATTCCGACTACCAGGCCATTCAGACGACCGTGTCGGACTTCATCGGTGCGCTCAAAAAGCGGGTCAAGGAATATGCCGCGGGCGATTACGGCAAGGCCCGCACGTTCCTCGACAGCCTCGCCCACGAAGCCACGATGCCGGCGGGCTGATCACATGCTCGGCCGCATGCGTCCGAGCAGCGGAAGCACCGTGAGCCTCGCGAGGCTCGAGACGACGAAGAGGGCGGCGTACGCCTCCCATGTCTCACCGAGCCCCCGCAGCAGCAGGCCGCCGCATGTCGCGCCGGCCACCGTCGCCACCGCGATCCCGAGGTTGTAGACGGTGACCACGCCGGCCCGCTCCCGCTCGTTTAGCAGCTCGAAAAAGAGCAGCATCACGGCGAGTTCGTAGGCCCCCCAGCAGGCCCCCGCCACCACCTGCACGCCCGACAGGTAAGCGACGTGCCCCGACGGCAGCCAGAGCAGCGCCAGGGGCGTGATCGCCAGGCTCGCCCACCAGAGGAGTCGGAGCGAGCCGATCCGGGACGCGAGCCTTCCGATGGCGGGAAGCAGCACGGCCTTCGCGAGAAAACTCGTGGCGAATACCAGCATGAACGCGTGATAGGAGAACCCCAGCTCACGGAGCATGAACGGGGTGAAGTAGGGGCCGGCGAGTTGGGCGCCGAAGACGAAGCAGCAGAGGTAGGTGACGAGCGAACCCGAGGGCCGCTCCGCCATGGTGCGAAGCGCGGCAGCCACCCGCGATCGCAGCGTCGCGGCGGTGGTGCCACCGGCATTTTCCGCCGCGGCAGGCTGCGTGCGGGGCGGCTCTTGGCAGGCCCAGAGACACGCCGTGGAGAACAGGCGGAAGGCGCCCGCGATGGAGAACAGCACCGCGAAAGCGGGAAGCGGCGCGGACCATTGTTCGCCCCACTGCAGCACGAGGCCGCCCACCACGAAGCCCAGAAACACACCAAACTGTCCGAGCCGGTTCCGCTGCGCGAAGTAGGGCGTACGAATCTGATCGGGGACGAGCGCCGCCATCCAGGCGGTCCACGCCGGCGCGGCGGCCATGCCGGCCGACCAGTAGGCGGCGGCCGCCACCAGGATCTGCCAGAGCTCCGCATGGCCGCGCAGCGCCCACCACACGAACGGCAGGAAGCAGGCAGACTGCACCAGGGTGCACGTGATCACCCAGCGACGGTTGCTGCCCACGCGGGCCACCGCGAGGGGCGCGGCCAGTTGGATCACCGCCCCGGCGAGAATCGGCACGCTCGCCACCATGCCCGATGCGACCGGTCCCATCCCGAGAGCCAACGCGAACGCCGGCAGATACGTCTCGCCGCAACCGACCATCACGCTGAAGGCCATGGCGTCGATCGTCGAGACGAGCAGATCGCGGCGGCGGCCGCGAGGTGGGATGACGGGTTCGAACAAGGGTGGGAAGACTGCTCCGGGCGACGAATCACACGCTCTTGTCTATACTTCCGTCCTTGTTTGGTACAGGCGGGCCCCCGGGGCCTTCCGGCACGGCATCACACACGGGCGAGGAGGATCGGCATGAGGGCCTTGGTCACGGGCGGCACCGGATTCGTCGGGCCGCGGCTGTTGCGCATGCTCGATCAGCCGATCGTCGTTTCCCGAAATCCCGATCGTGCCCGGCAGACGGTCGGCCACCTCGCCGGCCGGATCGTCCGCTGGGACCCGCTCGAGGGCCCACCCCCGCAGGATGCCTTCGAGGGCGTCGATGCCGTGTTTCACCTGGCCGGTGAATCGGTCGCCGAGGGCCGGTGGACGGCGGCCCAGAAAGCCAGGATCCGGGACAGCCGGCTGATCGGCACTCGGCACCTCGTGCAGGGCATCGTTCAGGCCCGCACGAAGCCCGCGGTGCTCGTCTCGGCCTCGGCAGTCGGCTACTACGGCGATCGGGGTGAGGAGGAACTCACCGAGTCGGCTTCGCCGGCCGACGACTTTCTCGCCCAGGTCTGCATCGATTGGGAAAAGGAGGCGATGGCCGCCGAGAGCGTGGGCGTTCGCGTGGTCACGGCCAGGACGGGGATCGCTCTCGGCTCGGGCGGCGGGGCGCTCGCCAAGATGCTCACCCCCTTCAAACTCGGCGCCGGTGGTCCGCTCGGCAACGGCCGGCAATGGATGCCGTGGGTTCACGTGGCCGATCTCGCCCGGCTCTACGTGCATGCGGCCGACACGACGTCGATCCGTGGCCCGATGAATGCCGTCGCGCCCCACCCGGTGCGCAACAGCGAGTTCACCAAGGCCCTGGGCAGGCAGCTGCACCGCCCCGCCTTCATGCCCGCTCCCTACATCGGCCTCCGGATTCTGTTCGGCGAGTTCGCCAAGGTGCTGTTCGCATCGCAGCGGGTGATCCCGAAGGTGGCGCTCGACACGGGCTTCGTGTTTCAGTACCCCGACATCGCCGCGGCGCTCAAGGAAATCCTCGCCCCAGCTGCGGCCTGAAGCCCGCGGCCTGAAGCCCGCGGCCTGAAGCCCGCGGCCTGAAGTCTCGATCAACGAACTCGACTTTTGCAGTTTTTCACAGGGTGGCAGACGCTGCCCCTCGCGCGGGTCGGGGGCATGGGCACCCCCACCCCTGCCCCGATTCGGCAAGCGGGCACGCCAAGTCCTTGCGGCAGTTTCAGCAAGGGAATCCCGCCGCAAAACTGCAGAAGACGAGGCTACCCGTCGCTCGCCCCGCGGACCTCCCGCGCAGCCGATGACGCGCGGGCAAGACGGTCCTTGACGGCCCGCCAGGCTTCGTCGTCGGGCGGCGGATCGACGATGATCCGGGCGAGCCCCCGCTGATCGAGCGCGTGCAGCGTCGCATAGAGGCGGGCGGCGAAGGCTTCGGCGTCGGCGGGCATCGGCACGATCACCAGATCCCGGGAAGTCGCCAGGGTGCGGACGTCGCTGTCGTCGGTCCGCATCGTGAGCCAGCCGACGCGGTCGCCGGCCGCGATGAGCTCGCCGACCCGCTTCGCCGGTTCGGCCGGCGTCTCGAGCAGTGTCTTCGGGGCATAGTGGCGAACAAGCTGGCCCGGGGAGCGGGCCGGGGCCCCGGTCGCCGGAGCGGCAGCGGCCGGCCAGGCAACCGGACCGCCCAAGGCCTCCTCGAGTTGGCCGCGCGACAACGGGCCGGGGCGGAGGATCCGGGGCGGCGAGACGGTGCAGTCGATGACGGTCGATTCGATCCCGCGGACGCACGGCCCGCCGTCGAGGATCAGATCGACGCGGTTGCCGAGGCTCTCGAGCACGTGGTGCGCGGTGGTCGGCGAGAGCCCCTCCGAGCGATTCGCACTCGGCGCCGCCAGCGGCGTGCCGGCCTTCTCGATCAGCCGCCGAGCGATCGGATGAGCGGGGCAACGCAGCGCAACGGTCGATCCACCCGCCGTGACGATGTCAGGAACCCGCGGACTCCGCGGCACCACCAGGGTGACCGGTCCGGGCCAGAACCGGGCCGCGATCGCCGCCGCCGTCGCGGGCCAATCGGCCGCGAGCGACCGGGCCATCGCCTCATCCGCCACGTGGACGATGAGGGGATTCGAGGCCGGGCGGCGCTTCGCGCGGAAGATTCCGGCCACCGCCTCCTCGTCGAGGGCGTCGGCGGCCAGACCGTAGACCGTTTCGGTGGGGATGGCGACGAGCCCGCCCCGCTGGAGGACCGCGACGCCGCGGTCGAGCGCCTCCTCGGTCTGCGGAGGCGGCGCCGACGCGCCGGCGGGCCATTCGACGCGCAGGATGTCGGGGAGCGGGCGGGCCATGCCCCTACCTTGCAACGCCCCACGCTCCAGAGCAAGATGGCCGCTTCCCACCGCGGCGGCACGAAGCCACCGCGGTGTCTTCTCGCGAGGACTCCCTGCATGGCCCCCTCCGGCCCCCCGGTGATCGGCATCGCGATGGGCAGCCGGTCCGATTGGCCCACCCTCCAGCGGGCCGCGACCGTCCTCGAGCAGTTCGGCGTGCCCCATTCGTGCGACATCGTGTCGGCCCACCGCACGCCCGAGAAGCTCGCCGCCTACGCCCGATCGGCGGCGTCCCGCGGCCTGAAGTTGATCATCGCCGGCGCCGGCGGCGCGGCCCACCTCCCCGGCATGCTCGCGGCCCAGACACACCTCCCCGTTCTCGGCGTGCCGGTGGAGTCGTCGATGCTCCGCGGAGTCGACTCGCTGCTCTCGATCGTACAGATGCCGGCGGGAATACCGGTCGGCACGCTCGCGATCGGCCCCGCGGGGGCGACGAACGCGGCCCTCCTCGCCATCGCGATTCTCGCGCTCGATGACGTGGAGCTCCGCGAGAAACTCGTCGCCTACCGCGCCGAGCAGACCGAGCGGGTGCTGCACGAAGACATGAACGGCGAGTCGGCGGCATGGTCCGAACGGACCTCGGAACGGTGATGCGTGGCCGTGGCTGACACCTCCCCGATCCTTCCCGGCAGCACGCTCGGCATCCTCGGCGGGGGCCAACTCGGTGCGATGTTCGCGATGGCGGCCCGTCGCATGGGCTACCGCGTCGAGGCGATCTCCGACGTCGCCGACTGTCCGGCGGCACGCCACTGCGACCGGCTCCACGTGGGCGACTACGCCGACCTCGCCTTCCTTGCACGCGTGGCCGCGGGCCTCGACGTGGTGACGTTCGAATTCGAGAACATCCCGGCCGAGGCCGGCCGATCGCTCGCGGCGGTGGTGCCGGTTCGACCCGCGTCCGATGTCCTGTTCACCACGCAGGACCGGGCCCGCGAGAAGGCCTTCCTCACGCGGCACGGCTTCGCATGTGCCCCCTACCGGGTCGTTCGCTCCCGGGAGGACCTGCGCGCGGCGGTGGCCGATCTCGGACTGCCCGCGGTGCTCAAGACGGCCGCCTTCGGCTACGACGGCAAGGGGCAGACGAGGCTCACCCGACCGGATGACGTCGACGCGGCCTGGGCGGAGCTGGGCTCCGGGCCCGACGGGCCGCGGGAACTGGTCCTCGAAGGCTGGATCGATTTCGACTGCGAGATCTGGGGGGTCGCCGCCCGCGGGCTCGATGGCGAAATAGCCGCCTTCGCGCCGTCCCGGAATGCCCACGCCAACCACATCCTCGACGTGTCGAGCGTGCCGGCCGGGCTGCCGCAGCCGGTGCTCTCCGCGGCGACTCTCCTTGCGGGAAACATCCTCACGGCCCTGGGCGTCGTGGGCGTCGCCTGCGTCGAGTTTTTCGTGACGAAGGACCGGACCGTGCTCGTCAACGAGATCGCGCCCCGGACGCACAACTCCGGCCACCTCACGATCGAGGCCTGCGACACGTCGCAGTTCGAGCAGCAGGTTCGCGCCGTCTGCGGCCTGCCGCTCGGATCGACCCGGCAACGGCTCCCGGCCGCGATGGCCAACCTGCTCGGCGACCTCTGGACCAAGGGCGAGCCCGACTGGGCCGCCGGGCTCGGCGTGCCGGGCGTGAGCCTGCATCTCTACGGCAAGCACGACCCGCGGCCGGGCCGCAAGATGGGGCATTTGACGGCGCTGGCCGACACGGTCGACGAGGCCGTCCTCCGGGTGACCCGGGCCCGCGATCTCGTTCGCCGCAGCTGAGCGGTCGCTCGCCCCACCTATTGGGCCGGCAGACTGCGGCCCCGCCAACTCGTCTGGATACCACAGACCTTCCTGGCCAGGGCGATCCACTGGATCGCGAGAAAGACCGCGACACCGAGCGGATGGGCGACCGCACTGGCAAGGCTCTGCCGAAACCTTGCCGCTTCGAGAAACCGCGGCATCCAGGTCAGCAGCGCCGCCACGACCGCGACCGGGATCGCCCAGCGGGGCCAGCCCTGCCAGCCGGAGGCGAGACCGCAGAACAGCAGCACGGGGGGAACGACCTGGCCACCGGCGAGGAGAATGGTGAACGGCACGATCGTGGCCGGGCTCCCGATGCCCTCGGTCGCGTTCTTCGAGAGGCCGCGCCACACGTCCGCGTTGCGTTCGTACATCCGGCACAAGGCGCCGTCGGTGGCGTCGAAGATGTCGGTGCGGAGCCCGGCGCGGCGGTAGGCGCGCGGCAGCTTCACGCCGTCGTGGAGCGAGGCCCGAATCGCCTCGTGCCCTCCCGCCCTCTCGTAGCCGCTCCGCCGCGTCACGAAAAACTGTCCGCACCCGGCCGCCATGCCGGGAGCGTTGTCCTGCCGGCTCCGCGCGAGCGGCAGAAATCCGAGCAGGATGAAATGAATGAGCGGCAGGAGCAGCCAGTCGAGGAACGACGTCGTGGCCTGCCGCGGAAAACCGCTCACGAGCGATGCGTTCGAGGCATCGAGAAAAGCCACCGCCCTGGCGATCGCATCCGGCGCGGGCGAGACGTCCACGTCGAGGAAGACCCACGCGTCGTGCCGGGCCGACTGGGCGAGTTGCCAGCAGGCATGCTGCTTGCCGCACCAGCCGGACGGCAGGGCCTTTCCTCGGATGAGGCGCACGCGTGGGTCGGCCGCCGCGATCCCCATGACGATCTCGGCCGTGGCGTCGCGGCTGTCGTCATCGAGGATCACGAGTTCGAGATCGACGCGGTCGCTGGCGAGCACGTCGCGGCAGAGCCGGCCGACCGCGGCCGCCTCGTTGCGTGCGGGCACGAGCACCGACACCTCCGGCACGCGGCCGCCCCCGGGCGGCAGCGGTGGCGGCGGACGGAACACCCGGAGATTCACGACCGTCAGGGCCGCCGGCAACGCGGCGAGCAGGAGGCCGGTCACGGCGATCGCGGCGATCAACGACGGATTCATTCCGTCGCTCCCGTGGCGGCGTCGCCGTGCGACGCGTCGAACCGCTCCCCGCGGATGCCGGCCCTGATCCTGCGGACCGCGTCGTAGACGAAGCCCACGCCCACGCGGCCGGCGAGCAACGTCGTGAACCGCTTCGGATCGCGACGCTGCGCGGCCTCCGCGAGCCTGTCCTGTGCGGCCTCGAGGTGTCCTGCGAGCACCGCGGTCCACTCGTCGGCGGAGCGGCCGGCAGACTCCGCGATCGGGATCGCCGGCCCAAACGCAACGACCACCTCCGGCAGCCGCTCGTTCCAGAACGGGTATTCCACGGCCAGCGGCACGACCACGCCGCGCTCGGCCGCCACGACGCCATGGCCGACTCCGGGCCGCAGTCGCGTGGGCCGTTCGCGGGGGTCGGTGAACTCACCCTGGGCCGTGATCCAGAAGATCACGTCGGTGCGACGTCCTGCGGCCCGGAGCATCCGCAGAAACCTCGCGGCGCCGCGCCACGCACGGGGATCGATACCGATGAAGCCGATCCGCTCCAGAAACCTGTATTTGCCGAGCGCGGCCGCGTCGATCGGCCCGTAGACCATCCGTTCGGGGAAGAGCGCCTGGCCGACGAAGAGGAACGTGAGCGGATCCCACCAGCCCGGATGATTCGAATAGAAGATCACCGGTTCGCCGGCGATCTCGGGCCGGTCCGCGCCGTCCGCCTCGCCCCGCAGCAGCCGCACTGCGTGGAAGTGACGCCGCAGGTAACGGCGGACATACCACATGAACCAGCCGTAAAGCCACTTCGAGAACGGGGGCAGCTCGTCCTCTTTTCTCCCCGCGTCGGGATTCCGGACGGTGGTGTTCATGCGCGGAATCCTCCCTCACGCGGGCAGGGCCGGCTCTTCGCCACGATCGCCATCCGCTCCCGCCGCCCGCGTTCCAGCCTGACCGGCGTCACACGGCGCACGCCGCAGGCCCGGCCTGCGGGACGAGCTTGTCCTGATCGACACAATCGGCCGCGATCCAACCCGACATCAACACCATCGGCATGCCCGGCCCCGGGTGCGCGGAGCCCCCGGCCATGTAGAGCCCGTCGATGTCGGGCGACCGGTTCGCGGGCTTGAAGGCGCCGAGATATTTGCCGTGGCTCGCAAGCCCGTAGATCGCACCGTCGAGGACGTGATAGCGGTCTTTGATGTCCTGCGGCGTGAGCGCCCGCTCCACCACGATGTGCTTTTCCAGGTTCTTCAGGCCGGCCGTCCGCTCGAGCTTGCGGATGATCGTGTTGCGATATTCCGGAAACATCTTCTTCCAGTCGTGGTGCGGCCGGAGGTAAGGCGTGTGGACGAGCACGTAGAGCGCCTCGCCGCCGGGGATCGCCACCTCGGGTTCGGTCACGGCCGGTGCGCAGACGTAGCAGGTCGGGTCGGGCGCCGGCTCGCCGCGGCGGTAGATCATCTCGAACTCCTCGTGGGGATCCTGCGAGAAGACGAAGTTGTGGTGAATGAGCTGTTCGTACCGCTTGTCGAGCCCCAGGTAGAGCACCACGCCCGAGCAGGCGGGTTCGTACTTGCGGCGGCCCAGAAACCTCCGCTGCGGGGTGCCGTCGACGAGTTCGCGGTGGGTCCGGACGCTGTCCGAGTTGCTGACGACCGCGCCGGCGGGAATGGTCTCGCCGGCCGCCGTCTCGACGCCGCGAACGCGGCCCCCCTCGACGATGATCCTGCGAATGGGCGTCTGGGTGCGGATCTCGACCCCGAGATCGACGGCCAGGCTGGCGAGGGCCCGGGGCACGGCGCCGGTGCCTCCCCGCGGATACCAGACGCCGTCGTTCGACTGCATGTGGGCGATGCTGCAGAGCACGGCCGGCGACTCGTCGGGGGCGCTGCCCACATACTGCGTGAAATGATCGAGCATCTGCGCGGCCCGTTCGTCGGGCACGTACGACCGCACCGTGCCGGCCACGCTGTGCCCCGGCCGCATGCCGATCAGTTCCTTGATGAAGGAGACCGACAGGCTCTTGCGGACGTTGATCATGTCCTTCATGCCGCCGACGCTGCGCCAGAAGAAGAACTCATTGGAGAGGCGATGGAGCCGCTGGGAGAGGTCCATGAATCTCGCGTAGCCGTCGCCGGAGCCCGAACCGGGCGCGTAGGCATCGAGCGTCGCCCTCATCTTCGCGACGTCGGCGAAGAGATCGAGCGTGGTGCCGTCCTCGAAGAAGCTCCGCCATTGCGGATCGAGCGGCACGAGATCGAGGTACTGCTCCATGTCGCGGCCCGCCTCGGCGTAGATCCGCTTGAGCACCCGCGGGATCGTCAGGATCGTGGGCCCCATGTCGAAGCGGAAGCCGCCCTCGGAGAGCACCGCCGCCTTCCCGCCGACCCACGGATTCTTGTCGCAGAGCGTGACCGCATAGCCCCGGGCGGCCAGCGTGCAGGCGGCGGCGAGGCCGCCGAGGCCGGCTCCGACCACCACCACCCTGCCGTCGTTGTTCGTCTGCTTGCTCATGGGATCAACTCCTCGCCGCGGCCTCGTCAGAGGGCGGCCGCCTTCGCCTTCACTCCGCCGGGGGCCAACTTCGAACGGCCGGTCCGCAGGGCCGAGCCGTCGAGGCCCAGATCCCCCAGCAGCAGGTCGGACGTGATCCGCGCCGAGGAATAGATGACCGGCAGGCCGCTGCCGGGATGCGTTCCGCCCCCCACGAGGTACATGCCGTCGACGTCCTCGAACCGGTTGTGCGGCCGCATGTGGAGCATCTGTCCGAGGCCATGGGCGAGGTTGAACGTCGCCCCCCGGTAGATCTCGTAGTCATCCTGCCAGTCGTCGGGGGTGAGCATCTTCTCGTAGCGAATCCGGTCGCGGACGCCGCGAATGCCGATCCGCTCCATCTGGTCGAGCGCCACCTCGCGGTAGCCCGCCGCCTCCCGCCGCCAGTCGACGTTGGGATGCCGATGGGTCACCGGGATGAGCAGGTAGAGCGTGCTCATCCCTCGCGGCGCGAGCGTGGGATCGGTCACGCAGGCGTTTTGCACGTACATCGACGGGTCACGGCTGAGCCGATGCCGCCGCTCGATGTCGGCGAGGTTCTCGCGGTAGTCCTCGGAGAGGTAGATGTTGTGGTGGGCGACGTCGTCGTAGCGGCCCTCGATCCCGAGGTAGAGCATGAACGTCGAGCAGGAAAACCGCCGTGAGGCGATCTTCCGGTCGTTCCAGTTGCGGCGGATGCGGTCTGGCACGAGCCGCGTCATCGTGCGGGCAAAATCGGCGTTGACCACCGTGGCGTCACCCTCGTACGTGCCCCGCGAGGTCTTCACGGCCGTGATCCGCTTGCCGGCGAACTCGAGCGACTCGACCTGCTCCCCGTAACGAATGTCGACGCCCATCTCGGCCGCGATCCGCGCCATGGCCGTCGACACGGCACCGCAGCCCCCGATCGGATGGAAGACGCCGTGTTCGTATTCGAGGAAGGAAAGGATCGAAAACAGGCTCGGGCACTTGAACGGCGACATGCCCAGGTATTTCGACTGGAAGGTGAACGCGAGCCGGATCCGCTCATCGGAGAAGAACGTCCCGAGTTCGCTGTCGAGGCTTCTCCAGGGCTTGAGCATCGGCATGAGCTTGAGCAGGTCGGGCTTGGCCAGATCGCGCCAGCTCTGGAAGGGCTGCTCGAGGAACGGCGCGAACCGCTGGAACTTCTCCCGGTTGCTCTCCATGAAGCGGGTGAACGAACCGCTGTCCGCCGGCGACAGCCGCGACACCTCGGTCTCCATCCGGGCCACGTCGGGGGTGGCCAGGAGTTCGCCGCCCGCACCGAAAATCAGCCGATACTGGGGGTCGAGCCGGACCATCTCGACCTCCTCGCGGAGGTCCCGGCCGCAGGTCGAGAAGATCTCGTCGAGCACCCGCGGATAGAGAAAGAACGTCGGGCCGAGATCGAACTTGAATCCTTCAGGCGTCGAGATCGTGCTCGTGCGGCCACCGGGCACCGGTAGCCGCTCGAGGACCCGGACGCGGACGCCCGCCTGGGCCAGCAGCATGGCCGTCGCCAATCCGCCCGGCCCGGCTCCGATGATGTTGACCGTCCGCGACATCCTGGCCCTTTTGCATGCTGGGCCGGAACGGACGTCCCTGCCGAGTCAACGCGAAACGTACTATAGGGGGCGAGCGGGAAGGGTCAAGAAACGGCGGGCATTGGCGAGCACGGCCGCGGTCGTTGAGCCAGCGGCCTCGACTCCGGTCGCCATTCCCCTGCCACCTGCCGAAAGGGGCCCAACGCCGTCGGGCGTGGGGTGGCCTGAAAAGATTCCCGCATCCGCTCTCAGTACGGGATCTCAGTACGGGATGTAGTACGCCGAACGCACCGGCCGCAGGCCGCCGAACGGGCCGCGGCGATAGAGCGGCACCGCGACTGCCGCCGGCGCGTAATAAGCGGTGACCGGCGCGGCCACCACCTCCGTGACCGGCGAATAGGCGGTGACGGCCGTGGGCGCGTAGTACGACGTGACCGCGACCGGCGCGGCCACGACCGGGGCATAGCCCGCTGTGTAGGCCGGAGCGTAGTTCGAGGTCACGGCGATGGCCGTGGGCTGGGCGACGACGGGGGGTGAAAAGGCGGTCACGGCCGCATAGTTGCCGGCGGGCGTGTAGTTGGCGACATACGGCGATGCGACGACCGGGGCCGCATACACCGGCGCGGCGACGACGGGTGCCGCGATCACCGGCCGCAGCGCTCCGTAATAGACGACCTGCGCGTGAGTCGTCGCCGGGACGGCCAGGAAGCCCAACGCGATGGTGGCGGTGAGAAAATGACGCAGCGACATGATGGACTCTTCTATCTGAGGGTGCCGACAGCCGGGGGACGGCGACGGAAAAAACCGTCTGGAGATGCTCACTCCGTCCTTTACGCGACACGACGAGGATACGTTCGCCGGGGATGGGCTTGCAAACCGCCGGCAAACTCTGACATTTTGCCTGTGAACATGGGCAATCGCGGCCCGCCCCGGGCATGCGGAGCAGCGGCCCTCCGGCCCGGCCCCCACGCACACCGCAGGCGACACTTTGGACCTCGCACCTTCGTCCGGCTCCTCACGCACCCCCGCCGCCACGAGCCCGAGCGGCTTCCTACCGCTCCTGACGCTGCGGGTGCTCACCGTGCTCAACGACAACCTCCTCCGCTGGCTCGTGATCGGGCTCGGCAAACGGGCGGCGGGCACCGCCGGCACGGCGCTGGTGCTCACGATCGGCACCGCCGGCTTCGTGCTGCCGTTCGTGGTGCTCGCCTGGCTGGCGGGCTGGCTCGCCGACCGGTTTCCGAAGCGGTCCGTGATCGTGTGGGCGAAGTTCGCCGAGATTCTGATCGCGGCCGCGGCGGCCGTGGTGGTGGGCCTGGGCGCGGGATCGGGGGCCACGTGGCTCGGGCTGCCGGCGGGCCTCTGGCTTCTGCTCGGCACCGTCACGGTGATCGGGGTGCAGGCGGCGCTGATGGCCCCAAGCATCCTGGGGGCGATTCCGGAGACGGTGCCCGCGGCGAGTCTCTCGAACGCCAACGGCATCTTCGCGTTGGTCACGCTCGCCGCCACGCTCGCCGGAATGGCCGGCGGCAACTGGCTCGCCGACATCACGCCGCTCTCCTCCGACACAGCCGCCGCGACCCCGGTTGGCGGGGCGATTCCGGCCGCGGCGGCGCTCGTCGGCGTGGCCGTCGCCGGCTGGCTGGCTTCCCTGCGGCTCACCCGCGTGGCGGCCGCCGCTCCCGAAGCCCCCGCCCCTGTCAACGCGCTGGCCAGCACGTACCGTGATCTTGCCGAACTCTTCGGCTCGACCAAGCTCCTCGCCACCGCGGCCGGCATCGTCTTCTTCTGGGGGCTCGCGGCGATCGCCCAACTCAACGTCGATCAATACGCCTTCGAATCGGGGGCGACGTCCCAGGGGCAGATCGTGCCGCTCCTCGTGGCCCTCGTGGGGGGCATCGGCCTCGGCAGCCTTGTCGCCGGCCGGCTCTCGAAGCGCGGCATCGAGGACGGATCGAAGGTCGATCTCGGCTTTGTGCCGCTCGGCGCCACCGTGATGGCGATCGGCTGCTTCGCGCTGGCCCTCTCCCCGGCCGACATCTTCGCCGCCGGGGCGGGGAGCGGCTCCGCCTTGCGGTTCGCGGGCCCGGTCTTCTGGCTGGCGGTGCTGGGGATCGGCGCCGGCATGTTCGACGTGCCGCTGGAGGCCTACCTCCAGGAGCAAAGCCCGCCGGCCCGCCGCGGCTCGATCCTCGCCTCGGTCAACCTGCTCGTCTTCGCCGGCATGTTCGCGGCGTCGCTCATCTACGGTGGCCTGCGGACGCCGCTCGGCGGCGGCGACGCGGCCCAGCCGCTCGTATCGGCCCGGGGGTTGTTCGGGCTTTTCGGGCTCTGCTCGCTGGCAGCCACGGCGGCGGCCGTGTACTGCGCGCCGCGGGCCACGCTCCGGATCGTGATCTCGTCGATCGTCAATGCCGGCTGGCGGTTCCGCGTTTTCGACGAACTCAACGTGCCGGCCACGGGGCCGGTGGTCGTCGTCGCCAACCACCTCTCGTGGCTCGACGGCTTTCTGCTGCCGCTCGCCTGCCCGCGGCCGGTCCGGATGGTCGTCTACGGCCCGAACATCCAGGGACGATTCATGCGGATGCTCGCCGATCAGTGGCGGTTCATCCTCTTTGACCCGCGTCCGAAATCGATCGGCACGGCCCTCAAGACGATCCAGAAGGGCCTCGCCGACGGCGACGTGATCGGCATCTTCTGCGAGGGCGGCATCTCGCGGACGGGCCAGCTGCTGGGCTTCAAACGGGGTCTCGAATGGCTCCTCGAAAAAGTCGAGGCCCCGATCCTGCCGCTGTCGATCGACGGGATGTGGGGAAGTTCGCTGTCGTTCTCCGAGGGAAAATACTTCTCGAAGCGGCCGCGACTCTGGCGGCGGCCGCTCACGCTCACGTTCGGCAGGCCGCTGCCCGTGGGAACCCCGACCGATCAAGCACGGCTCGCGCTGCAGGAACTCGCCGCGTCGGCCGTGGCCCGTCGGCTCGATCCCTCGGCCGCGACGGCAGAGGCCTTCGACGGCTGCTGCCTCGTGCGGCGGAACGACCGGATCGTCGCGTCGCTGGCCGCCGGCGATCCGCTGCACGACTCGCTCGGCCTGCATGCGGGCCGGCTCCTCGGCATCCGGGCGGCCGTGATCGACGCGGCCACCCCCGTCCGCGGCCTCGCCGACGCACTCGCGCGGGAGCAGGCCACGATCTGGCTCGCCCGCGTCGAACAGGTGCTGGCGATGGCCGCCGAACCCGCGTTGGCCGGGGGAATGGCGGCGCATCTCGCCGCCGTCGTGCTGCCGATCGATTCGGTGAACGAACTGCCGCGGGCCCGCGAGGCGATCGACCGCTTCAAGGCGGCCTCTGGCATCGAGCCGGTCGTGGCCTACGCCCCCCGCGAGGCGGGCGGCCTCGTGGCGATGAACACGCCGCCGGCCCGGATCGGATGGGACCATGAGACGCTCGTGAAGCCCGAGACGGTCGGCCGCGTGGTGAACGGGGCGGTCGTCTGGCCGCGGGCCGCGATGCGGCTGCCGCTGGGCCTCCCGTCGCTCGCAAACCGCGGAGTGCCGGATGCCGCCGAGGCCACGCTCGTGATCACCGCGACCGGTCCGGCCGCACCGGGCGCGGCGGAGCCCTCCCTTCCGCGGCCAGCGCTGCTTCGCGACGCGTTCGACATCGACAAGGAGGGGTTTCTGATCGCCCGGCCCTGAAAACCCCTCGTTGGAGGTGGTTTCAGCCGCCCCGTCCATGTCCACACTCACGCTCCGGCTCGCGAGAAGCCGGGTTTGTTTTGGGGACTTTTCCCGGGAAAAACGCCGCGGCATCAGACGCGTGGAAAACGGCCGCGGAACCCGCCCAGAAACCTTGACATTTCCTACGGACAAGTGTGAACTATGTCGAAACCAAGTCTTCCAGGAATCCTCTCCATGATCCGCCTTTCAGCCCGCTCAATCCGCACCCTCGCCTTCCTCGCGCTCGCGATGGTCGGAGTTTCGGCCCACGCCGACGTCGTGTTTGGCAATCTCGGGACGTCGGGCACCGGTGCCCTCGGCGGCACCAATACCGACTTCGGTCCGGTCGATACCGGGGAACTGGCACTCGCTCAGGGATTCAACACGGGCACGTCGTCGCTTCGCGACATTCAGTCGGTGACTCTCGGGCTCTTCGTCACCAACTCCGGAACGAGCGAGAACCGGACCGTGAGCATCTACACCGATTCATCCGGATCGCCAGGGTCGATTCTCTACACGTCGCAAGCGGTGCCAGTCGGCAACACGGGCACCTACACCTTCCCCTTCTCGAACGCCTCGCTCTCGGCCTCGACCCCTTACTGGATCGTGCCCTCCGGGCCGTCGAGCTGGTATCTGAACACGCCCGACTCGACTCCTGCGGGATTGAACTCGTCAGGCTATTCCTACACCGGCACGAAGCGGGAGCTGCCGAGCGGCGGCTGGACGAGCCCGAGCCCGAGTCTGACCTCCTACAGCGTGTCGGTCGCCGCCGTGCCGGAGCCTTCGGCGATCGCTCTTTCGGGCATCGGCATCGCTTCGGCCCTCTACGCGATGCGTCGCCGCCGCGGCTGAGACCCGCGGCCGTTCGGCCGTCTTCCCTCGCATCGACCGTCCCGGGACCGCGACCTGGGGCGGTCTTTTTTTCGAATATTGGTGATCCCGGCTGCTTGCGGTATCGTTTGGTCCACGCACCCGTAGCTCAATTGGATAGAGCATCGGTCTACGGAACCGAAGGTTGAAGGTTCGAGCCCTTCCGGGTGTAGTTTCGATTGGGCTTTCTGGGCCCGACGAACGGCCGCTACGCTCTGGTCATGACAGCCCAGCGTTCCGCGGCCGAGCACCCTTCCGAGCGAACCGGTCCGCCGCCGCGGCTGGGCGTCGAGCGGGTGGTCGGCTTCGACCCCGGCCTCAATGTCACCGGCTACGGCGTGGTCGAGTGCCAGGGGGGCACCGTGCGGCTGATCGAGGCCGGGACCGTGAAGTCGAAGGGCGAGGCGCTCGAGGATCGGCTGCTCACGATCCATGCCGGCATCCGCGAGGTGATCGAGGCTTTCAGGCCCACGGCGATGGCGATCGAGCAGGTCTTCTCCCACGCCAAGTTTCCCAAGACGGCGATTCTCCTCGGCCATGCCCGCGGCGTGATCTGCCTGGCGGGCGTGCAATCCGGCCTGGCCGTTCACCACTACCTCCCCAACCGCGTGAAGAGCGTGCTCACCGGTTCGGGACATGCCGGCAAGGAGCAGATCCAACTCGCGGTGCAGCGGGAGCTCGGACTGGCCTCGAAGCCCGAGCCGGCCGACGCCGCCGACGCGCTCGCCGTGGCCCTCACCGATTACCACCTCCGCCTGCGTCCGCTCTTCTTCGGCACGGGCGTCCCCCGCATCAGGAGCAGCCGCGCCTGACGGCTGACCGCACGACATGATCACGAAGATCTCCGGCACGCTCGACCGCATCGACCACACCGGCAACTGCATCGAGCTGGCCGTGGGTCCGATGGTGCACGAGGTGCTCGTCACCGAACTCGTCCGCCGCGGCCTCCAGACGAAGATCGGCCAGGCGGTCACGCTGCACACGATGGAGTTTCTGGAGGGCACCCCCGGCCGCGGCAACCTGGTGCCCCGGCTCGTCGGCTTTCTCTCCGAGGTCGAGCGGGAGTTCTTCGACCTCATCTGCGAGGTGGACGGCGTGGGCGTGCGGAAGGCCCTGCGGGCGATCATCCGCCCCGTGGGGGAGATCGCCGCCGCGATCGACGAGCAGGATGCCAAGGCGCTCGCCACGCTGCCGGGCATCGGCGCGGCCACCGCGGAGCGGATGATCGCGAAGCTCCGTCGCCGGATGCCGAAGTTCGCCCTCCTGATCGCCCGCGATGCCCCCGGCGAGGCGGCTGCCGGAGCGGGCGATGTCTTCAGCGAGACCTTCGAGGTGCTCCGTTCGCTCGGCCACTCCGACTCCGACGCCCGCCGCCTCGTCGACGTGCTCCGGGCCGAAAAGAAGAAGCCCAAGGACGTGCAGGAGGCACTCGAGTCGATCTACCGGCAGATCCACAAGCCGCGGTGATGCCCCTGCAGCCCAGCGAGGGGCCGCCCGTGCCCCGGAGCCGGCATCGAGCGACCGAAGCCGAGGATGGGCGGAGTGAGCGTCCGGCGACCGGGCATGGGGGGCCCCGAGCCGCGCACCACCAAGGCCCGCTGCCCCACCGCCGGTCGGCTTGCACGCTGGCGGGCTGAATCCGCTACCCTGTGAACCGGTGAACAGCATGGAATCATTCCGCCAGCCCAGCATTCAGGCCCCCGAGGAGCCGGCTCCGGAGGATCGTGCGCTGCGGCCGCAGCGGATGGAGGAGATGATCGGCCAGCGGGCCGTTCACGAGCGGCTCATGATCGCGATCGATGCCGCCCGCAAGCGGGGGGAGTCGCTCGGCCACATCCTGCTCGACGGACCGCCGGGGCTCGGCAAGACCACCTTTGCCACCTGCATTCCCCGGGAACTCGGCACCACGATCCAGATCGCCAGCGGCGCGGCCCTCGCGGCCCCGAAAGACCTCCTCCCCTATCTCACGAACTGTTCCGAAGGCTCCGTTCTGTTCATCGACGAGATCCACAGGCTGCCGATCGCCGTGGAGGAGTTTCTCTATCCGGCGATGGAGGACTTCCGGATCGACATCACGCTCGGCGACGGCGTGGCCGCCCGCACGATCAACATGCCGCTGCGGCCGTTCACGCTCGTCGGGGCCACGACGCGGGCCGGCCTGATCTCCGCCCCGCTCCGCGACCGGTTCGTGATCCGCGAGCATCTCGACTACTACTCCCCCGCGGAACTCGCCGCGATCGTGCATCGCTCGTCGGGCAAACTCTCGATGCCGATGGACGACGAAACCGCGGATGAAATCGCCCATCGCAGCCGCGGCACACCCCGACTGGCCAACAACCGGCTGCGGTGGATTCGCGACTTTTCCACCAGCCGGGCCGAAGGGCTGATGAGCGTGGGCATCGCGCGGACGGCCCTCGAAATGCAGGGCATCGACGAACTCGGCCTCGACGGCTTTGACAGACGGTATCTGGAGACGATCCAGCGGGTGTTCGCCGGCGGTCCGGTCGGCATCGAGGCGATCGCCCACACGATGAGCACGGCGTCGGACACGCTCGAGGATGACGTCGAGCCCTATCTTCTGCGGTGCGAGCTCGTGATCCGGACGCCCCGTGGCCGGCGGATCACCTCCAAGGGCGAAGAACACCTCGGCACCCCGCCAAAGGTCGGGCCTGGCAGGTTGTTTTGACCGCTTTCGCCGCTGCGGATTGACCGCCACCCCGCCTCGCGGCTACGCTCTGGGGCTCCACAGACCACGATTCAGGTGACCCATGGCCGTTCCCAAGCGACGTCAATCCAATCAGAAGACCCGGTCCCGTCGGGCCCACGACTTCCTCACTCCGCGGCAGTTGACGTTCTGCTCCACGTGCGGCAAGGCGGTGCCGACCCATCGCGTGTGCGGCAACTGCGGCACCTACATGGGCAAGACCGTCGTCAAGACGGACGAAGCCTGAGCCCGTGGGAACGATTCACGTGCGTGACGCGTCGGCTCCTGGTTCGACTCCGGGCGATGCCGTCGCACAGGCGATCGTTTTTCCCGGCCAGGGAGCCCAGGCCGTGGGCATGGTGGGCGACTGGGTCGAGGCGACGCCGAAAGCTGCCGAACTCTTCTCCCGGGCTTCGGCCGTTCTCGGCTACGACCTGCTCGAGGTCTGCCGCAGCGGCCCCGCCGAACGGCTGAACACCACGGCCGTCAGCCAGCCTGCCATTCTCGTCACGAGCCTCGCGGCCCTCGAGGTGCTCCGCTCCCGCGAAGGCCATCCCCTCGACGCGGCCACGATCACCGCCGGACTTTCGCTCGGCGAATACACGTCGCTCGTCTTTGCCGACGCCCTCGACTTCGACGACGCCGTGCGGATCGTCAACATCCACGGCCGCGCCATGCAGGAGTGCTCCGAGCAGCGGCCGGGCAGCATGCTGGCGGTGCTCGGCGTGGAGCGTGAGAAACTCGTGGCGCTGTGCGACGAATGCCGGGGCGGCGACGTGCTGGAGGTGGCCAACGTGCTCTGCCCCGGCAACATCGTCGTCTCGGGATCGGCCGAGGCCTGCCGCCGGCTCGACTCCGCGGCGGTCGCGGCCGGGGCGATCAAGTGCGTGCCCTTGGAGGTGGCGGGGGCTTTCCACACCGCTTTGATGCAGCCCGCCGTCCAGCGGCTGGCGGCGGCGCTTGCCGACGCGTCCTTCCGCCCGCCGCGGATTCCCGTGGTCAGCAACGTCGATGCCCGGCCCCACGTCGATCCCGCGGAGATCCGGGCCCTTTTGGCGCGGCAAGTGGTCGGTGTTGTCGAGTGGAACGCCTCCATGGCATACATCCTCTCCACGGGCGCGCGATCGGTCTGGGAAGTCGGTCCCGGCCGCGTGCTTCGCGGGCTCATGAAGCGGATCGACCGGAGCGTCGCCTGCTCCGGGGTCTTCGACTGACACTCATCCTCCCGCACCCGAGAGACTCCTTCGGAGACAGACCATCATGGCCGACGAAACGCCGCAGGTTCGCAAGCAGTTGAAGGTCGACCTCAGCGGGCAGGTGGCCCTCGTCACCGGCGCCTCGCAGGGGCTCGGCCGGGCGATCGCCGAGACTCTTGCGGCCGCGGGTGCGACGGTCGCCATCGCGGCCCGTTCCGCCGACAAGCTCGCCCTGGTCGCGGCTGGCATCCGCGCCGCCGGCGGAAAGGTCGAGGAGGTGCCCTGCGACGTCTCGAAGGCCGAAGAGGCCCAGAGGGTCGTCGAGATGGTGGTGGAAAAGTGCGGCCGCCTCGACATCCTCGTGAACAACGCCGGAGTGACCCGCGACACGCTCCTCCCGCGGATGAGCGACGAGGAGTGGGATACCGTCCTCGACACCAACCTCCGCGGACCGTTCCTCTTCATGCGGGCCGCCAGCCGGCCGATGATGCAGCAGCGCTACGGCCGGATCGTCAACGTGGCCAGTGTTTCGGGTCTGATCGGCAATCCCGGGCAGGCCAACTACTCCGCTTCCAAGGCCGGTCTTGTCGGCCTCACGAAAACGGTTGCCAAGGAACTCGCGGGCAGGAAGATCACCGTCAACGCGGTGGCTCCCGGTTTCATCGCCAGCGACATGACCGCCGCCCTCGGCCCCGCGCTGCTCGATGAAGTCAAGAAGCGGGTTCCCGCCAAGCGGCTGGGCGAAGCCTGGGAGATCGCCGAGGCGGTGCTGTTTCTCGCGGCCCCGTCGTCGGGCTACATCACCGCCCAGACGCTCGTCGTGGACGGCGGCATGATCGGATGAAGCCGGGCTTTTTCCGCCATCACCGCCCCCTGCAGCACGGCCACCGGTGGTGGTCCCCCGGCCGGTTTTCCCGGGCTGGACACGTGCGGCTGGCAGCGGGTATATCTTCGACCATAAGTCAGGTAGGGTGCGCAGCCTCGGAGGGCTGCCGCCAAGAACGTTAGAACGCCCCGCCCCGCACGCCGACCTTGCCTTGGTCGGTTCGCAGAGGGGCCCCAGGAGGATTCATAAGGTGGCTTCAGTCCAAGAACGAGTGATCGACATCGTGGCTTCCCAACTCGGTGTGAGCAAGGATCAGATCACGCCCGAGACGTCTTTCATCAAGGATCTGGGAGCCGACTCGCTCGACACCGTCGAACTGGTGATG
>SXWC01000171.1 GCA_005789975.1 Planctomycetaceae bacterium | reverse complement strand
GGCCCGGCATCGTGATCGCTCTTCCTGCAATGGAAGGGGCTGCCATGACATTCACGATCAGCGTCTCGTGGCGCGGTCGTCGCTCGCATGCCAGACTGCGGCGGCCGTCGAGAGGACAGCGGAGAGAAGAGTCGGGGCGACACGATTCGAACGTGCGACCTCTACGTCCCGAACGTAGCGCTCTAGCCAGGCTGAGCTACGCCCCGATCTCGTGCTGCGAGACGCTTCGTCGACCTCGTCGCACGGGGAGAGAACAAGAGCCTACACGCTTCGCCGGCCGGGGACAACGTCGTTCCCCGCGAGCCCCGCCGCCGGCCAAAATGACTCAGCGGGCAGCCTGCACGCAGACGAGTTCCCGGTCGTTCCTCGCGAAAATACAGCCTCCCGCGAACGCGGGATGGCTCCAGACCACCTCGCGGCCGAAGCACTCGTTGGTTGCGTCGAGCAGATGCATCCTGCCGAGCTCTTCGTACCGTTCGGCCGAAAGCCGCGCGAGCACGAGGTCGCCTGTTTCGCTGGAGATCCAAACCCGGGACGAGTCGGGCGGGTCGGAGGCGACGGCCTCGGACTGCCGCACGAGGAACGCCGTGCCGTGCTTGCCGCGGCGGGGGCCGCCCGTGGTCGGCTCCGTCGTTTCCCAGAGCCGCCGGCCCGTCTCGATCTCCACCGCCGTGAGCATGCCCGTGTCGCAGTCGCAGCCGTAGAGCGTGTCGCCGGCGATGAAAGGGGTGCTGTTGGCACAGTAGACGGCCGACTTCGGCTCGCCCCGCCAGAGGATGCTCGCCCCGGGCGCGTCGGCGGCCAGCGCGAAGAGCGCGCCGACGCGGCCGATACCGCTGGCGAAGAGCACGCGTCCGCGTTTCGTGTCGGCGACCTGCGGCGCCATGATCGACATTCCATACATCGGCTTGAGCGGCTGCGACCAGTGCGTGCGGCCCGTCTGCGGATCGAGGCTGTTGAGGTTGTCGGCGTCCCAGATCACCAGCTGCCGCACGCCTGCGCTCTCGATCATCGTCGGCGGGCAGTAGCCGCTCTCGCTCGCGGAGAGAGCCTTCCAGCGCTCCTCGCCCGTCTTTCGATCGAAGGCCACGGCCACGCTGCCCGGACCACCCACCAGGCACACGAGCAGCTCGCCCTCCACCAGCGGATGGCCGCAGAAGCCCCAGATGGGCACCGGGGCCGCGTAGTCGCGCTTGAAGTCCTTCGACCACAGGAGCTTCCCGGTGGCGGCCTCGAGGCAGACGAGATTGCCCTCCGCGCCGAGCACGTAGACGCGGCCATCGGCCACCGTCGGCGTGCACCGGGGACCTGAGGCGTAGGAGATCGAATAGGGGCAATCGGCCTCGTGCTTCCAGAGGAGGCGTCCGGTCGCCGCGTCGAGGCAGAGCGTGCGTTCGCTGCCTGCGAGGAGATTGCGGTCGTTGGGCCTGTTGGCCAGCTCTCCCTCGCGGACGACGTAGTCGGTGACATACACGCGTCCGTCGGCCACCGCCGGTCCCGAGTAGCCGCCGGCGACCGGCACCCGCCATTTCACCGGCAGCCCGCCGGCGGGGATCGATTCGACGAGTCGCTGTTCGCGCCAGACGCCGTCCCGTTGCGGGCCCATCCACTGCGGCCAGTCGTCGCCGCGGACACTGCCGTTCAGGATGACGATCAGGCATCCGAGCCACAGCAAACGGTTCGTCATCGGGGAGCCCTCAGGCGGTTGTGGCCGCAAGGTCGGGAAGATCGCTCGTCACGTCGATGCCGTCGGGACGCCAGTCGATGATCTCGAGTTCGGCGGTGCGGCGGCCGCGAAACTCGTTGATTTTGGGACGGAACGCGATGTGGAAGGTCTGGCCGGGCAGCGGCAGGTGCGCGAGCCACTCGCCGGCGCCGAACGCCACGCCGCGTATCTGGGCCGAGTGCTGCTTCAACTGCAGTTGGAGATGGCGGCCCGACTGGCCCATGGTGCGGGCCGGCTCCGCGAGCGTCACGCCGGAGGCGCAGAGCACCGGGCGACGATTACCCTCGCCGAACGGGGCGAGCTTCTCGAGCTGCTCGACCGTGTCGCGGGTCAGGGCCGCGAGCGACGTCTCGCCGTCGATCGTGATCTGTGCCCGCCGCAGCGTATCGGGCAGGCGGGCATCGACCTCGGCGACGAACGCCCGGCGAAACTCGTCGATCTTCGCGTCATCGACCTGGAGGCCGGCCGCCGCGGCGTGCCCGCCGCAGCCCAGGAGGTGTCCTTCGCAGGCCTTGACCGCGGCCAGCACGTCGAAGCCGGGCACGCTCCGCACACTCCCCGTCGCCGGACCGCCCTGCAGCGGATCGCGGGCGATCATGATCACCGGCCGATGCCAGCGCTCCGCCAGCCGGCCGGCCACGATGCCGATCACCCCCTTGTGCCAGCCGCGGTCGGCGAGCACGAGCGCGGCATCGGCTTCAGGATCAAACTGCTCCTTGGCCTGTTTCGCGGCCGCAAGTTGCAGGCTCCGCTCCTCCGTCTCCCGCTGGGTGTTGAGCTCGTGCAGGTAGTCGGCGAGGGAGGCGGCCCGAGCGGCGTCTTCCGTGACGAGCAGTTCGATGCCGTTGGCGGCCGTGGCCATGCGGCCGGCGGCGTTGAGCCGGGGACCGAGTTTGAAGGCGATGTCCTCGCTCTCCAGCCGCGACCGTTCGTGCAGGCCGGTGAGTTCGATGAGCCGGCTCAGCCCCGGTCCGCCGCGCTGGCGGAGATTCTCGATTCCGTGCTTCACGAACAGGCGGTTCTCGTCAACCAGCGGCATCACGTCGGTGACCGTGCCGAAGGCCGCCAGGCCGATGCCGCGGAGGAGGGCCTCGCGGAGCCGAGGCGTGACCTTGTTCGATCCGCTGGCGCGGGTGGCGATCGCCCAGGCGAGCTTGAAGGCCACGCCGGCGCCGCACAGGCCGCCGAAGGGATAGCCGCCGCCGGGCAGCCGCGGATGCACCAGCACGTCGGCCTCGGGCAACGTCTCGGCGAAGTTGTGGTGGTCGGTGATGATCAGCTCGAGGCCAAGGTCGCGGGCCGCCTTGGCCTCGGCCACCCCGGTGATGCCGCAGTCCACCGTCACCACGAGGCTCGCGCCCTGCGCTGCGAGCGTCGCCAGGGCCTCGGTGTTGAGGCCGTAGCCCTCTTCCTGCCGGCTCGGCACATACCAGGCGGGCTTCGCGTCGAGCGCTTCCAGGCAGCAGGCGAGGATCGCCGTCGCGCACATGCCGTCGGCGTCATAGTCGCCGTAGATCACGATTTTTCTCCCGGCCCGCACCGCGGCGAGGATGCGGTCGGCCGCCTCGGGCACGCCCGGCAGCGTTTCGGGATCGCGGAGGTCGGCGAGCGAGCCCGAGAGAAACGCCTTCACCGCCGCGGGCTCGGTGATCCCGCGGGCCACGAGCAGTCCGGCGAGGATGCTGGACACCCCGCTCGACTTCTCGAGCGCAGCGACGGCCGTCGGATCGTGCGGACGGATGTGCCAGCGTTTGGGCATCGGGGGAATCCCTTCCTCGGAATCGGACCGGGGCGGGCAGTATAAGACGCCGGCAGCACCCCCGAAAAACGCTATAGTAGCGGGCCACACGCGCCCGGAGGCCGCCGACCATGATCGCCGATATTCCGCTTCCCCAGTTGCCCACCAAGCCCAAACGCGGCGATGTGCCCGCCGACAAGGTGCTCTGCGAGTATTGCACCGCCAAGTGCTGCCGCTACTTCGCGCTGCCGCTGGAGACGCCGACGACCCGCGAGGCGTTTGAATACATCCGCTGGTTCCTCCTCCACGAACACGCCACGGTCTTCACCGAAGATGGCGACTGGTACGTCTGCGTGCACACCGTCTGCAAGCACCTCCAGTCCGACCAGCGTTGCGGCATCTACGAGACGCGGCCACAGATCTGCCGGGAGTACACCACGAAGGAATGCGAGTACGAGGACGATTGGGTCTACGACCAGTATTTCGAGACCTGCGAACAGGTCGAGGAATACATGGACGCCGTCCTCGGCCCGGGGGGCGACAGCCTCGGTGACGGCCGCAAGAAGAAGAACCGCGGAAAGTCGATCCGCAGTCGGCGGCCCGCCCTCCTGCCGATCGTGTGACGGGGACCAGCACGTGATCGAACCCCGCACCCTCAAGGGCTTCCGCGACCACCTGCCGGCACAGGCGCTCGCCCGCGAAAAGATCCTGGAGATCGCCCGCCGCGTCTACCGTTCGTATGGCTTCGCGCCCATCGACACGCCCGCCCTGGAATACCTCGAGATCCTCACCGGCAAGGGGAGCGAGGAGACCGACCAGCAGCTCTACCGCTTCAAGGATCACGGCGGCCGCGACGTGGGGATGAGGTTCGACCTGACCGTGCCCTTCGCCCGGTTCGCGGCCCAGCACATGCACGAACTCGGGCTGCCCTTCAAGCGGTATCACATGGCCGCCGTCTGGCGGGGCGAAAACACGCAGCGCGGCCGGTATCGCGAGTTCATGCAGTGCGACTTCGACACGATCGGCACCACGAGCCCCGTCGCCGATCTGGAGATGGTGCTCGTGGTGCACGACCTCCTGGCGGCCATCGGCGTCGAGTTCACGATCCGCGTCAATGATCGCCGGGTGCTCTCCGGGATCCTCGAGCGACTGGGGCTCGCCGACCGCTCGACCACGGTCCTGCGGAGCCTCGACAAGCTCGGCAAGGCGACACCCGAGGCCGTCGCGGCCGAACTGGCCGGTCACGGTGTCGCGGCGGACGCGGTGGCGGCGTTGATCGAAATGGCGGGACTCGGCGGGGCGGCCGATGAGGTGCTTGCGCAGCTCGATGTGCTCGTCGGCGCCGTGGAACAGGGGCGGGCCGGTGTGGCGGCACTGCGGAGCATCGTCGCGGGAGCGCGGGACGCGGGCGTGGCCGCGGGTCGCATTGCCATCGACCCCTCGATCGCCCGCGGGCTCGATTACTACACGGGGATCGTGCTCGAGAGTTTTCTCGACGAACTTCCGGCCCTCGGCAGCATCTGCTCCGGTGGCCGTTACGACAATCTCGCCGGCATCTACACGAAGCAATCGCTGCCGGGCGTGGGTGCGTCGCTCGGCATCGACCGGCTGCTTGCCGGCCTCGAGGAACTCGGCCGGGGCGCGACGGTCGAGACGCCCGCCGACTTGTTCCTCGTGCACTTCGACCAGCAACACCTCGGCGACTACCTGCGGATCGCGGCCGCCATCCGGTCGGCCGGCATGGCGGTCGAGTTCTTTCCCGAGGCGAAAAAGGTGGGCCAGCAGCTCAAGCTCGCCGCCAAGCGGGGCTTCCCCGCGGCGCTCGTGATCGGCAGCGACGAGTTTGCCGCCGGCACGGCCCAGTTCAAGAACCTCGCCACCCAGCAGAGCGTGGCAATCGAATGGCAGGGCGACCTGCACGTGCTGGTCGATGCGGTCCATTCCCTGCTCGCGGCCGCCGGCCAGGGCGCGGGCGGGCGGGGGACGGATCCCGCTTGAGCCTCGCGGCCTATTCCTGCCCGGCGACCTGCTTTTGCAGGGAGGCGAGCGCAGCTGCGACGTCGCGGGCGTCGTCCGGGCGGTCGTTCTTGTCGTGGGCGATGAGCCGCATCACGAGATCACAGACGCCGCGGGGCACCCCCGGGGCGGCGACGTGCAGCGGCTGCGGGGCGGCCTTGGCGATCGCCGATAACACGGCGGTCAACGATCGGCCCTCGAAGGGGAGCCGGTTGGCGAGCAGCTCGTAGAGGATCACGCCCAGTCCGAAGAGGTCGCTCTTCGCGTCGATGGCCCCGTTGTCGATCCGCTCCGGAGGCATGTAGGAGGGCGTGCCCACGAGGGAGCCGTCGAGCGTGAGGGCGGTGGCTTTGGCGTCGATCGTGCGGGCGAGTCCGAAATCGATGATCCGCACGCTCCGGGTGTCCCCCTCGAGAAACACGTTGGCCGGCTTGATGTCGCGG
>SXWC01000170.1 GCA_005789975.1 Planctomycetaceae bacterium | reverse complement strand
CGACCGCGGCGCGACCGGCCGCGTCGGCGGGGGCGAGGCCCCGCGGGTCGGCGGAGAGCAGCCGCTCGATCGCCGTGCGCCGACCACCCAACGGCTGCGCCGCCAGCCAGCGGTGCCGCATCGTCGCCTCGGCCGCCTCGATCGCCCGTTCCTCGCCGCGCCGACCCGCGACCGCGACCCAGGTTTCAAAGGCGTTGTCGCGGGGGGCGGACATCGTCGCCAGCGATCCGATCGCGTCGGCGGCGAAGTCCCTGGGCGACGGGTCGGCGAGCAGCTTTTCAAAGAGCGTGTCGGCCTGCCGCTCGGAGATGACGGTCGAGCCGCCGAGGAAGAGTTCGACGAGCCGGGCCGTCTGGAAGAGCCGCGGGGTGCGGGTGCGGGCGATCGAGAGTCCACGATCGAGGTGGCCGTCGCCGGCCGCCACGTCGCCCCCGGCATAGTCGAGCAGCGCCGCGGCGTAGGCGGCCTGCACGCCCAGCGTGCCCTGGCCGGCGTCGCCCCGCAGGAGCCGGCCGTCGATATCCTTGAGGGCGGCCGCGGCCCCGCGGGCATTGCCCGAAGTCGCGAGGCACTCCGCCTCGACGGCCAAGAGCCGCGCCCGAAGCACCGGCAGATTGCCGCGGGCCCAGTCGCAGCCGTTGCGGATCGAGGCGGGCACGCCGCGCACGCCGGCCATGCGATGGGCGGTGAACGCCCATTGAAAGGCTTCTTCGAGCGCACGCGCGTCGCCGAAATCGGCGGCGGTGTAGGTGGCCTCCTCGAAGAGTTTTGCGGCCCGCTGCGGTTGGTCGGCGTCGAGCGCGATCCGGCCGAGGATGATCAGCCCCCACGAGGTGAGCGGGTGATCGAACTGGTTGCCCACCAGCAGGCCGCGGGTCAGCAGCGGGCCGGCGAGGTCCTGTTTGCCCTGGGCCCAGTAGGCCGCACCGAGGGCCACGTCGATCCAGGCCTGCGACCAGTGGTTCGGCGGGGCGGGCCGCCGCATGAGGAGCTTGGTGGCGGCGTCGAGGGGGGGGCTTTCCCGCGCCATCTCGCCCAGCAGCGAACCGTGGCGGTAGATCGCGATGACGAGTGGCCGCATGAGCTCGCCAGGTCGGATGATCCGATCGTAGGCGGCGGTGAGCACACCTCCCCGCTGCAGCACGTCCTGCGCGTCGGCACCCCGCTGCCGCAAGGGCATCGTCGGGGGGATGGCGGCGGGTCTGGCGTTCCGCTCGCTCCGGCCCCAGGTGGCCACCCGCGGTGTCGCCAGTGGTCGCAGTGGCTGCGGCGGAAACTGCACCGAGAGAAGCCAGTCGGGATACGCGGCGAACACGAGCATCGACTCCTCGTAACGCGAGACGGCGTCGCCGAGGCTGCCCGACTCGTAGAAGCACTCGCCGAGGATCGCCGCCGATGCGATCGCATCGATCCACCGCTGCCCGCCGACCTTCACGCCGCCCTGGTAGTCGTTGCCGGCGAGGTCGAGCGCGGCGGCGTAGTCGCCCACCGCGAGCGCCTGCAGGGCGAGGTCATGGCTGGGGGAGGGCACTGTCTCCGCGCTGCCGGGAACTCCCATGTCGGGCGGCAGCACCACCTGCCCCGGGGCGAGAGCGGCCGGAAGGATCGCGACGAGAGCGGCCCAAAAGGCGTGTCTCATGCACCCGTTGTACACCCCGCCGGGCTTTTTTCCGCCCGGTGAATACCCGTGGTGGTCTGGGAAGTTGCGGTAAAGGGGCCGGCAGTCTGGGCGGGCTCCGGGTGTGGTCGTGACGGTCGTTCAAAGTTTGCGGGTCGTGACGGCCGATAAGAAGTGGCATCGGAAGAGGGCAGCCCCACTCCAGACCCGGACGGACCAACGCCATGCAAACGTCGCTCGCCACGCTGCCCGCCGCCGCTCCGCGGATCCTGTTGGCACTCGCCGCCCTTTCCGGCCTGGCGGTCACCGGCTGCCAGGTGGACGTCGGCGGCCAGACGCTGCCGAGCGCCTACTACCTCCAAGACGACATCCAATACTTCCCGGCCGGACCCGAGTTCAAACTCTCGAAGGAAGCGGCGGCCCAAAAGGCCTACAAGAAGGAAATCGGTGCCGACGGCTGCGGCGGCAACTGCGGCGGCCCCTGCTGCAACCACTGAGCCGCTCGGAGCCGTTCGCTCCTCTTCCCCGCCCGACCGCCCGGTTTCCGACGGCTCGAAAAGGGCTGTTTTTCGCGGAAAACCCAGCCGACCGACGGGATGGTTGCAGGCTTTGCAGGAGCCGGTAAACTGCGGCCCGTGGGTTTGAAGCCCTTTAGAGATGTGAAAATGTCACTTCTCGTGGGTTTTGAGCCCTTTTTATTGTGCTGGCCAACAGGATGGCCGGCGGGTGACTTCCCGCGGAGGCGGGCGCTTGAGCAGTGCGGAACACCATGGCCGCTGCGGCCGACCTGCTGATTGGCGAGTTTGTGCGGACGCTCGACGAGCGTTTTCGCCTCGCGCTTCCGTCGGAACTTCTCGACCCGCTTCTCGCGTCCGGTCCGAAACTCGTCCTGGCCAAGGAACGGGCCGGTTGCCTGTCGCTCTGGTCGGCGGCCCTTTGGAAGCCCCGCATGGATGCGGCGGTGGACGTGGTCCGCAGCAAGATGGAAGCGGGGCTCTTGACCCAACGGGTGGGACAACTGCAGGAACTCGGCCGGCTGCTTTCGACGCGGCAGCAGACAGTGTCGCTGGCGGGCCGGTCACGACTGGTGGTGCCCGAAGGGTTTCGCGAGTTCCTCGGCGTGGAACCGGGTGGCGGCCTGCTGGTGGTCGGGGCCGCCGTCTGCGTGGAACTGTGGCAGCCAGCCGCATGGAACAGCTTCGTGACCAGCGAGATGCCCGGCTTCCGTCGCCGCATCGACGAACTGACCGCCTGACGAATCACACGACGATTTTTCGGCCATGCCCGGGTGGGAGGAAACGGTTTTTCCCTGTCGGTTCCATCCGCTCAGGAAATTCGATTACCAAGGAACGGCCCACAACAGCACGGATGCTGCCGCGGGACCTCCTCCGGGCATGGCCTTTTTGATTCGCGTCACCTCGGGCTGTCTTGGGAAAAATCCGTTCCGGGCCCGGCAGCCGCCGAGCCGACCGGCGGCAGTTCCCCGCGGGAAACGCCGGGGGTTTCCCCGGTCGGTGATCTCCGCATCCTGCTCAGGCAGACATGGTCCACGGCCGGCTAGGCCAGCGGATTCGTCCGTTCGATGAGCGGCCACTCGATGCGTCTGCCGGACAGGGCCGAGGCGTAGATGGCGGCGGTCATTTCCACCGTCGTGCGGCCCGCATACATGCCGGTCTCGGGCTCGCGATCCTCGGCGATCGCGTCGAGGAGATCGAGGGCGGCACGGCGGCCCCACGAGGCCCTTGCGGCGGCGCGATCGACATCGGCCGGGGGCGGCGGTGAGGCGAGCCCTTCGGGGCCGATCGGCTGCCAGGGCACGTCCTTATCCACCCTCCAGAGCGGCGCCCCGCGGTAGTAGGCCTGGGGAACATGGTCGGGTCGGATGTGGACGGCACCGGTGGTGCCGACGATCGTGAGCCCGAAGTTGGGCTGCTTCAGCCCCGCGTCGCGGATGCTGGCAAAGTGCGCCACCGGCCCGTCCGCCATGCCGAACATCGCCGCGATCGAATCACCGGCTAGCAGGCCGATGCCCTCCGGGCCGTCCACGGCATCGGCCTTGGTGATCGCCCGGCCCCCGGTCGTGACAGCCGCTTCGCACCATTTCGGCTCGCCCGCGAAATCGGCCATCATGTCGAGCACATGACAGCCCAGCACCCAGAGATCCTCGCCACCCCCCCGCTGGTCCTCCTTGCCGCGGCCGCGAACCTCGAGCACCTTGCCGATCCGGCCGGACTCGACGAGGTCTTTGGCCGCGGCGTAGGCGGGTGCATGGCGGTTGACGAACCCGAGGGCGAGTTTCGTGTTGGACTTCGTGCAGGCGGCGATCACGGCATCGGCCTCGCTGACCGTGCGGACGAAGGGCTTCTCCATGAAGATTCCCCTCGCGCCGGCCTCGGCGGCGGCGATCGCCATCTCGGCATGGCAGTCCACATGCCGCATGCAGAGGACGACGATCTCGGGCTTCAACTCGGAGAGCATTTTCCGCCAATCGCGATAGGCGGTGCCCGGCTTGGCGGCGTCGAGCCCGAGCCGCGTCACGGCCGCGCCGAGCCCCTCCTCCGACTCGTCGGCCACGGCGACGAGCTCGGCCGCCCCGATGTCGGTCCAGAGCTCGTCGATCGCATGTCCCCAGTCGCCGCGGCCCGTCCGGCCGATCACCGACACCCGCAGAGGATCCATCGTGGGCTCCGATCGTGGTTCGTGTCTTTCTCCGGATGCGATGCCGCAGGCCCGGGCAGTCGCATCCTACTCGCCGGTCCCTGACGAAAAAAAGCAGGATCACCGCGAAGGCCGGTGTCGTCGGTATGATCCTCGGGAGGTCGTCCCGATCATCAAGCCGCGGCGGTTCTCCGGCATCCCATGGCCCACGATCACCCACACCAACCCGGAGAGCCCTGCGGCCACGGGCATGGCCATGCGCACCGCCTCACGCCGGAGAATCTCGACCGGGCGATGGGCATCGGCATCGGGCTCAACCTGGCGTTCGTGGGGGCCGAGGCGGCCGCCGGGCTGTGGGCCGGGTCGCTGGCGCTGCTGGCCGACGCCGGACACAACGCCGGCGACGTGCTCGGCCTGCTGCTCGCCTGGGGGGCCAGCTGGCTGGCGCGGCGGCCGCCGTCGCGACGCTACACCTGGGGGCTGCGGCGATCGACCATCTACGCCGCCCTCGCCAATGCCATTCTGCTCCTCGTCGCCTGCGGCGTGATCGTCTGGGAGGCCATTCATCGGCTGTCGTCGCCGGAGCGGATCGCCGGACCGACCGTGATCGCGGTGGCGACCATCGGCGTGGTGGTCAACACGCTCACCGCCCTGCTCTTCGCCCGCGGCCACGCCGACGCCAACGTCCGCGGCGCCTACCTGCACATGGCTGCCGACGCTGCGGTGTCGGTGGGGGTGGCGGTCTCGGGCCTGGCGATCGTCCTCACCGGGGCGACCTGGATCGACCCGCTGGTGAGCATGGCGATCGCGGCGGCGATCGTCGCGGGCACCTGGGGACTGTTTCGTGAGAGCCTCGACCTCGCGCTCGACGCGGTGCCACGAGGCGTGGAGCCCGAGGCGATCACGGCGGCGCTGGCCGCGGTCACCGGAGTGAGCGAGGTGCACGACCTCCACGTGTGGGGAGCGAGCACCTCCGAAATCTCGCTCACCGCCCACCTCGTCGCGCCCGCCGGCGCGGATCGTGACACGATGCTCGAAGCCGCGCACCGGATGCTCCGCGACCGCTTTCGAATCGCCCACGCGACGATCCAGATCGAGAGCGATGCGGCGGGCACCACATGCCCGCAACGGCCGACCGAGGCCCTCTGACCAGCGCGGCGCCCCGCGGACGGCTGGCAGCGGAAGTTGCCCGTCGCGTGGGTCGGGGGCGGCCACGCCCCGTCGCCGGACGTTCGCTACGGGCATCCCGGCCCTCCGCTCACTCTGGTGCAGACGGCGCTTCGCAATCCTTGCTTCGCTTGTCTGCAGACGCCGGCTCGCGGGGCATGGGCACCCCCGAGTCATCCCGAATGCGAACTAGGGATTGTCGCGTTCAAAGGCCTCGTTCATCCGCTCGGCGACGAGCGTCGGCGTGTCGGTCTTCAGGCCGTAGAGAAACCACCGTACCCGCTGCTCGCTGGAGCCGTGGGTAAACGCCTCGGGCACGACATAGCCCTGCGCCTGCTTCTGAATCCGGTCGTCTCCGATCGCCGCCGCCGCGTTGACCGCCTCGCGGATGTCTTCCTCGTCCAGCACGCCCGCGTACTGGGCCATGGAGCGGGCCCAGACGCCGGCGAGGTAGTCGGCCTGCAGCTCCATGCGGACCGAGAGCTTGTTGTAGTCGGCCTGGGAGAGCCGCCGCTGCATCGACTGCACACGGTTGCTGATGCCGAGCTGATTCTGGATGTGGTGCCCGATCTCGTGCGCGATCACGTAGGCCTGGGCGAAGTCGCCCGGCGCGCCGAAGCGACGCTTGAGCTCCTCGTAGAAGGTGGGATCGATGTAGACCGTCTTGTCGAGCGGGCAGTAGAAGGGCCCCGCTCCCGCGTCGGCAACGCCGCACCCGCTCTGCACGCGTCCGGTGAACATCACGAGTCGCGTCGGCACGAACCGCTTGCCGAAGGCCTTGGGAAAGAGGGCCGTCCAGACATCCTCGTTGTCGGCGAGCACCGTCTTGAGAAATTTGCTCACCTCGTCGTTGACGGGCTTGCCGGGGACGGACTGGGGAGCGGGCGGTCCCGCCAGATCCGGTGCGATCCGCATGAGCTGCATCGGGTCCACCCCGAGAAACATCATCACGACCATGATCACGAGCGTGAGCAGACCGCCCCCGACCACCGCCTGCTGACCCATGCTCCGTCGATCCTCGACGTGCTCGCTTTGCCGCCTGCCTTCCCAACGCATGTCCTTGTCGTCTCCTCTGGTGTGCCTGGTTGGTGTGCCTGGTGTGCGCCTGGTGTGCGCCGCCGTTCACCGGGGGCACCGCGAGTGTAGAGAACCTGCCCGGCGGTTGCATCAGTCGGGCGGGGGTGGCAGCGGCGCGAGCGTTTTTTGAGGGGGGCGGGCCCTGGTCGCGGCGTCAATCCTCGGGCAGCGGGCGGCCCTTGGTTTCGGGGAGGAAGGCGAGGGCGACGAGGCCGAGGAGGAAGATCACGCTCATCGAGGAACAGGCGTTGCGGAAGGCGCTGAGCTTGGCCTCGGGCGTCGTGGCGCCGGCCTTGAGCGCGGCCTGGAGCGCGCCCAGCGTGAACGGGCCGGTGGCCGCGAGGAAGCGGCCGACGTTGTAGCAGAAGCTGGTGCCGGTGCTCCGCAGGCTCGTGGGGAAGAGCTCCGGCAGATAGATCGCGAAGCCGGCAAAGAGGGCGAGCTGGCAACCGCCCATGATCGCGCTCATCCAGATGTCGCCCCGACCGTTGAACAACTGGAAGTAGGCGACCGTCGCGACCAGCGCGGCCACGTAGCCGATGGCGAAGGCGGCCTTGCGGCCCATGCGCTGGGCCATCCGGGTGAACAGCAGCATCCCGAAGAAAGCGCCGATGTTCTGCACGATCGAGTTGACACCGATCCAGAACTGCTGCCGGCCCGCGATCTCCGCCTCCGGCACCCCCTCCTCGACGAGCGAGATTCGGATCACGTCGCCGACGAGCTCGGGACTGAAGAAGCCGATGCCCCAGAGCCCGATCACGCCCGAAACGCACAGGAGCATGCCCAGGAGCGCCGAACTCCGCCAGCGGGCGTCGCCGAGCAGGGCGGAGTAGGAGCCGAACTTCACGCCGGCCGCCCGGCCCGCCTCGCGGGCCTCGACCCACTTCGCCGGCTCCTTCAGCCGCATCTGGATGAAGACGCAGAGGAAGGCGGGGATCGCTCCCACGAGGAACATGAAGGTCCAGCCCTTGCCGGCCGGAATCGCGCCGCGGGCTTCGAGGCTTCCGATGAACATGCTCACGAGTCCCGCCGTGACGTTGCCCACCGCCGAGAGCGCCTGCAGCATGCCGAGCGCCCCGGTCCGCGAACGGTCGGGAAGTGTGTCGGCGACGAGAGCCACCGCCAGTCCGAAGACGCCCCCCACCCCCAGCCCCGTCAGGAAACGGTAGGTCGCGAAGTCGATCCAGCCCGTCGAGAAGGCCGAGAGCCCGGTGCAGGCCGAATAGATCAAGACCGTGAGCGTGAGCATCTTGGCCCGCCCGTAGCGGTCGCCCAGCGAGCCGAAGATGAGCCCTCCCATGGCCCAGCCGGCCACGAAGATGCTGGTGGCGTAGCCGCCGTAGAGCTTCGCATCCCAGCCGGCCGGCAGCAGGGTCTCCATCGCCTTGCCCCGGGCGAGGATGAAGAGCTGCTGGTCGAGGCAGTCGAAGAGCCACGCCAACGACGCGACCATGAACACGAACCAGTGGTAGGGCGTGAGATCGCGATACCAGGGGCCCGCGTCGGACGGGCGGGGCGGGATGCGGATCGCGGTGGCGGGCGGCGGGACTGCCATTCGGTCTGGTCCTTTCAGTGAGGCCGCCACTCGCGCGATGGCCGGAAACGGGCCGGCGATCGCAGGGCTCAGCCCAGGCCCTCCTCGACCCGCCGCATGTAGTCGATGCTCTCGCGAGCGAGTCGTTCCGGCCCGGGAGCATAGTCGAACACCTCGACGCTGACCCACCCCGCATAACGAATCTCATCCAGGGCGCGGAAGATCGGTCCGAAGTCGATCGCACCAAACCCCGGGCCCTGGAGGTTGGCGTCGTTGGCGTGGAAATGTTCGAGGTGCCGGGCGCTCGACACGATGACGTCCGGGATCGGCTCGGCCTCCGAGGCCATCGCCTTCACGTCGAGGTGCAGGCGGATGTGGGGCGACCCGATGCGGTCGATGAGCCGGCAGGTCTCGGCGGCCGTCGTGAGCACGTCCGTCTCGGCGGGCGAGAGCGGCTCCAGGGCGATCACGGTGTCGGTCGTCTCGAGCACGGGCACCAGCTTCGCGAACACCTCGTGGATGAAATCGACCGCCTGCTCCGGCGACACGCCCGGGAGGAGGCTCCGTTGCTTCGGTGATCCGAACACGAGCACGCGGCCACCGAGGTCGTTGCAGAACCGGGCCAGCTCGGCGAGATACTCGATCGTGCGGCCGCGGACGGCGGCGTCGGGATGCGCGACGTGGAAGCCCTCGGTCTTGGCGAGGAGCCAGTGGAGCCCCACGCAGTCGAGCCCCGAACGGGCGATCGTCCGCCGCATCTCCCCCCGGGTCGCGGAAGAAAGCTCGGTGGCGAGCGGCGCGAGCGTGAAGGGGGCGATCTCGATGCCACCATACCCGCACGCGGCGGCGAAGTCGCAGGCCTTCGCGAGGGGCCAGTCGCCGAAGGTCTCGTTGCAGATGGCGTAGCGCAGGGGAGTGTTCATCGGTGGCCGTGCGGAGGTGATTTCGGATCAGCGACCCTCGTGGGCCGCCCGGTGCGGGCGGAGCGGTAGCAGGCCTCGACGATCGCGACGGCCTTGCGGCCCTCGAGGCCGTCGAGCATGGGCCGGCGGTGGGACCGCACCGCATCGAGGAAGGACTCGAAGTTGCGGGTGTGGCAGACATGGCTGATCGCCATCGGGTCGGAGGCGCCGCCGCTGGTGCCGCTCACGCCGCCGAACCGCCCGCGCGTGGCCGGGTCGTCGGGGGCTTCGGAGCGAAACTGCCAGCAGGTGAGCTGCTCCTCGACCACTTCGGCGGTGCCGTCGCGGCCCCCCACGAGGAGCCGGCGCCACTGCCCGGGGTAGAGACTGGTCGCGGCGAGCAGTTGGCCCAGGCAGCCGTTCTTGAACCGCAGGATCGCCACGCAGGTGTCTTCGACCTCGAGCCGTTCCGCGTCGTGGGACCGAACGGCCGTCAGCGCGATCACGCTCTCCACCGGGTTCTCACCCGGCGCGAGCCCGGGCATCGTCGCGGCGACGATCCACTGCAGGGCGTCCACGCCATGGATCGACTGATTCATCAGGGCGCCGCCACCGTCGAGGGCCTTGGTGCCCTGCCAGCGGCCGGGGCCGTAGTAGGCGTCGTCGCGCCACCAGGGCACGTGACTGGCGGCGACGGCGAGCGTGCCGAACCGGCCGGCGGCCGCGGCCTCGTGCACGGCCCGCACGACGGGGTTGAAACGTTGCGGGAAGATGGCGCCCAGCTGCACGCCCGCCTCGTCGGCGGCGGCGATCATGCGGTCGATGCGTTTGCCCGAGATCTCGAGAGGCTTCTCGCAGATCACGTGCACCCCGCGGCGGATGGCCGTCAGCACCGCCGGAAGATGCGCTCCCGACGGCGTCGCCACCGTGACGAAGTCGGGCTTCTCACTCCGCAGCATCCGCGCGGTGTCGGCATGCCACTGGCAGCCAAACTCCGCGGCGAAGGCCCGCCCCTTCTCCTCGGTGCGGCAACTGGCGGCCACCAGTTCCACGCCCGGGATATCGGCCAGAGCCCGCGCGTGCATTCCCGCGATCGCTCCGATACCGATGATCGCGGCCCGCATGCGGTGTCTCCTCGGGGCCGTCGCCCGCCCCGTGTCCGCACAGTGTCGCGACCGACGCGTGGCGGCACAAGCGGCATCGACGCCCCGCCGCGCGGCCGGGGCCGGCCACCGGGCCCGGCCGTCAGGGAAGGATCGGCGGCCGCGGATCGTAGAACCGATCGAAGAGCCGGTCACACGCCCGGTGCAGGTGCGGCCACGGGCCGTTGTCGTGCGTGCCGGTGCGGGGTGCGCAGGGCCCGCGGTAGATCGGACCGCACGTCGGGCCGCCACGAATGCCCACCAGATCGAAAGGCTGCGGCGGACGACTCGGATGGCACGGCGGCGGCGGCACGCACGTGGGCAGCGTGCGGGGCTCGCCGCACCAATGGAGCGGTTCGAGCGGGGCGAGCCAGTCGGCGGCGGTGTCGCTTCGCGGTGGCAGCAGTTTCTCCAGCGTGGCGGCTGCGTCCGGACCCGTCGTCGCAGGATCGACCTGCCGAACGCCCTCGAGCGGGTCGGCGGGAAGACCCTCGGCGTTCGGTTCGTCGGAAGTGTCGACTGCCACGCGGAGCAGTGCGACGGCCGATGTGCCCGACACGACCGGGGCATCGTCGCCCAAACCGACGCCGGCCGATGCAAGGAGCGTTGCGGCGAGCAGTGCCGCGGACCCGCTGGCGAAACGGCGGACTGTGACGGGGCTTCTCATCGGCATCATCTCCCGCGGCTGCTATCGGTCGAATCCGTCAGCCTGCTGGAACGGCGGCCCCGTTGCCGGCGGGGTCGCATCACACGGCGTGGCCCTGGCGAACCGGGTAAACTGCCCTGACTTCGCGACCTGCTCACGAACCGTATCCCGGGCCGCCTTTCATGCACCTTCCCGATCCGGCACGGCTGATCGCCGCACTCACCGCCGGCGGCCACCGACTCGTCATCGTGGCGACGGGGGGCGGGTCGCCGGCGATTCCGCACCTGCTCACCACCCCGGGGGCCAGCGGCGTGGTGCTGGAGGCCGTGGTGCCTTACGCCCGCGCCGCGATCGACCGCCTGCTCGGTGGCCCCCAGGACACCTACTGCTCGACGCTCACCGCCCGACGGCTCGCCGCCGCGGCCTGGCAACGGGCCTGCCTGCTCGAGCAATCAGCCGCGGCCGCGGACCGTGCGGCCGTCGCCGCCCGTGCCGTGGGTGTGGCGGTGACGGCGAGCCTCCGCACCAGCCGGTCGAAGCGGGGCGACCATCGCGTGTGCGTCGCCGTGCAGACGCAGTCCTCGACGCATACGGCCGAACTGGTGCTGGAGAAGGACGTCCGCACGCGGGCCGAGGAGGAGCTGCTCGCGGCCGCGATGCTCTTCGACGTGCTCGTCGATGCCTGCGGTCTCGCCGCAGCCTGTGGTCGCGGGCTCCCGGGCGACCTGCGGTCGGACGAGCGGATGGTGCGCGACCACATGGTGGCGCCGCCGGCGTGGCGTGAGCTGCTGGCCGGCACGCGGGCGGTCGCGCCGCTCCACGTCCCGTCCGGCGCCGAGCCGGGAGTCGACCCCATGCCCGCCGCCGGCGGCCTCGTCTTTCCTGGGTCGTTCAACCCGCTCCACGAGGGTCACCTGCTCATGGCCCGGATCGCCGAGGAGATCGCGGAACGGCCGCTCGCCTACGAGATCTCGGTGGCCAACGTCGAAAAACCGCTGCTCGACTTCATCGAAGTCCGCGATCGGGCAAAGCAGTTCACCGATCGGCGGGTGTGGCTCACGTGGGCGGCCACGTTCGTCGAGAAGCTCGCCATCTTTCCGGAGAGCACGTTCGTGATGGGAGCTGACACGTACGTGCGGCTCGCCGATCCGAGGTATTACGGCGGCTCGACCGCGGCTGCGGAGGCGGCGGTCGAGAGCATCGCCTCGCGGGCCCGCGGGCTGATCGTGTTCGGCCGCGAGCGGCAGGGCGTCTTCGAGGACGCCGCCCAACTCCCCGCGCCCCGGGCCCTGCGCGACGTCAGTTATTTCGTGTCGCGGCGGGAGTTTCGTCTCGATATCTCGAGCACGCAGCTTCGCCGCGAGGCCCTCGGGCGAAGCGAACAGACCGAAGCCCGTTGATCACGAACGCCGGGTCGGCGTGCCGGCCTGCCACCGTCAGCTCCGCACCCGGAGGGCCAGGCCGCTGGCGAGCCTCTCGAGGGTCGCGCTGCGGTCCTCGATGCCGATGTGGGCACGGATCAGGCTCAGGCCCGAGGTGTCGGCAAGCGCCCTGGCGAGCACCTCGTCGAACTCCCCTTCGGTGCGGACCTCGTATCCCGTGCCTCCGCCGAGCACCTGCGGGAGCAGCTGATACTGCCAGGGGTTGATGTCGTTGAACGAGCCCTCGTGCAGAAGCCGCTCGGTGCCATAGCCCTTGTTGTCGAGCACGATCACCGTCAGGGCCATGCCCCTGCGGACGATCGTGGAGAGTTCCATGCCGGTCATCTGAAAGGCGCCGTCGCCCACCAGCACGATCACCGAGAGATCGGGCCGCGCGGTCTTCGCACCGACGGCCGCGGGGACCGCGAATCCCATCGACGTGTAGTAGGCCGGCGCGATGAACTCGGCCTGGCCGCGGATCACGAGCTCGCTCGCGGCGAACAGCGCGTCGCCGACGTCGGCGATCACGAGCGTCTCGTCGTCGAGCGACTGGTCGAGCCGGCGGATGAGCCGCGCGATCGTGAGCCGTGCGTCGGGCTCGAGGGTGAAGGGGCCCGCGGCGGCCGTCGGGCTCGGCGGCAGGGCCCGCGGTCTCCCGGCGGGTCCGGCCGCGGCGAGACCGCGAATGAAGTCTTCGAGCAGCACGTCATGGAAGTGATGGTGGCTGATCCGCAAATCGTCGCTGGTGGCGAAGATGGTCCGCGCGGGATCGAGCTTCGCGGTGAAGATGCCCAGGTCGATGTCGGTGAGAAGCGTGCCGAGCAGGATCAGGCAGTCGCTCTCCTCGACGAACTCCGTCACCTCCCGGCGGCCCATCGCCCCCTCGTAGAGGCCGATGAAGAGCGGATGCACCTCGCTGACCACGCTCTTGGCGAGCATCGTCGCCGCGATCGGGATGCCGCTGGCCTCGGCGAGGGCCACGGTGGCGGCCTGCAGGCCGTGGCGGTGCAACTCGATCCCGGCGATGATCACGGGCCGCTGCGCCGCGTTGATCCGCGAGACCGCCTCCCTGACGGCTTCGGAGAGCGCCTCGGGATCGCTCTCCCGCGGCGGGGGCACGAAAGGGCGGATCTGATCCGGCACGACCGCGACCATGTCCCGGGGCAGCTCGATGTAGACCGGCGCCTTCAGTCGCTGGGCGGTGTCGAGCAGGAAGTCGATGTCGCGGAAGGCGGTTGCGGGATCGACGATCTCGCGGCTCGCGGCGCAGATCTTCTCGAAGACCTCCAGCTGCGTCCGCCACTCGCGGACGCGGTGGTGAAGCAGCGGGTTGTCGGCCCGCTCGCCGAGACCCGGTGCGCCCGAGATGAGCACCACGGGACTCTTCTCGGCCGCGGCGCCGGCGATCGAGTTGGCCAGCGACAGGCCCCCCACGCCGTAGGTGACGCACACCGCCCCCATGCCGTTGACGCGGGCGTAGGCATCGGCGGCGAATCCGGCGGAGTCTTCGCGGGTGCAGTTCACGAGGTCGAGCGGGCTCTTCTCCAGCATGCTGTAGAAGGAGAGCACGTAATCGCCCGGGAGTCCGAACACGTGGCGGATGCCGTAGTCGGAGAGCCGGCGAATCAGATACTCACCGATCGAGAGGCTCGTGACGCTCTTGGACCACTGCACCGCGGGCCGGCCGTTCAGCGGAACGGCCAGACCGTTGTCGAGGCTCGAGCCGAGGATGATCGACACGGCATCCTCCCTGGGGTGGAGGGCGATTATTTTGCGAGCCGACGCCTGAAGGTCGTGAGCATCACGAGCCAGAAGCCCAGAAACGCGGCCACGCAGCCGAGCACGACGAGCATCCGCCGCGGGTCGTTGTTGAGCCGCCATGCGCCGATGGCGTGGAAGCATCCCCAGGCGATGATCCCGATCATGATCCAGCGGATGATCCGCTCGGCGCCGGGGGGGGAGACATGAGTGCTCATGAGTTCATTCTAGACCTCCGGGGCGATATGACCGGCGAAAAGTCCGAGTCGTCCCGCGCCGGCCGTGGACAAAGTCATCCAAGACCTGCGAGCACTCGATCGACCGGTGGAAACGCCGCGGGTTGCACGGTGGCTGCGCTTGGCATTCCGCTCAGGCAGGCTTGTTTCCCAGCCTGCGAGCGGTCACGTCCGAAAAAAAAGGGCCCCCGGAACGGTCCAGGGTCCAGGGGGGCGGAGAACCTGGACCGTTTCCGGGAGCGATTGGACGGACGACGCTTGGAGGGACACTGTCCCGACTTCGACGGCGAGCTTCCGTGCTGCCGGCGAAGTCGGGCGGGGTCTGACCGCGTGGGCCAACCCCGTGGCCTTCAGGCGGGGGGGACAGTAAGGATCGCTTTTTTCGAGGTCAAGGCCGTTCGGCGGGCCGATTCGGACTCCGTTTTCCAACGGATGAGTCCGCAGCCTGCCCAGCCTGCCGGGATTTTGCCGCGTTGTGGCAGGCCGGTGGACCGCCGCGGAATGGGAGGGAACGGGTATGATCGCCCCTCTAACAAAGGTCTTCTTTCCGACCGAGCGATCCAGGAGTTTTTTCTGATGGCAGCCGCCGTTCCCCTCGTCACCCCCGCACTCCCGGTCCCGTCCGCCGGCACCCCCCCGACCCCCGAGGCGTGGGCGGCCGCCTTCGCGGCGGCGACCCCCTACGCGGCGTTTCTGGAGCGGCACGCCACCGCCGAGCAGCGTGAGCGTTGGAATGCCTTTCACGGGAAGGTGACCCTCACCTCCGCCCAGCGGGAGCTTTTGGCGAGCTTCGTGAGGAGGATGCCCGTGCTCGTGCTCGCCGGAGCCTGGTGCGGCGACTGCGTGAACCAGTGCCCCATCTTCGCCCACTTCGCGGCTGCCGCGGCCACGATCGACCTGCGGTTTCTCGACCGCGACGCCCTGCCCGACATCGCGGCTCATCTGAAGGTCTGCGGCGGACAGCGGGTGCCAGTCGCCGCCTTCTTCAGCGAGGACTTCACCCCCATCCTCTTCTACGGCGACCGCACGCTCTCGGCGTATCGCGCGTCGGCCGCGGCCCAGTTGGGCGCGACGTGCGCCTCGGGCGCGGTGCCGCCCCCGTCGGAAGCGATCGCAGCCGTCGTCTCCGACTGGCTCGATCAGTTCGAGCGGGTCCATCACATTCTGCGACTCTCCGCCCGCCTCCGCACCACGCACGGCGACTGACCATGACCAGCCGCGAACGTTGGACGGTCTATCCCCTGCTGTTTCTCGCGATCGGGCTCGCGCTTCGCGCGGTGGCCGTGCCCCCCGACACGCTCTCCGCGGGTGTCCTCGAGGCCGGCCGGATCATCTGCGGGGAGATCGTGGTCACGGGGACCGACGGGACGAAGATCGTGCACGTCGGTCGGGTCAAGGGAGGCGGCGGCGGCCGCATCGAGGTCAACGACAGCGTCGGCATCGAGGCGATCGCGATCGGCATCGACCCCGAGGCCCGCAATGGGACGGTGGAGTTTTTCGACGAGAAGGGGCGGAAGATCGGGCGGCTGGGCCCTGGCGGCCCCGGTGCCCGAACGCCCGGCGGATCTCCGCCGGTCAAAAACTGAAATACACCCGGCAGGACTCGAACCTGCAACCCTCGGTTCCGAAGACCGATGCTCTATCCATTGAGCTACGGGTGCCTGAGGTCAATCGTACCGATTTTGCGGATCGGTCAACCGGTCGGCGGCAAGCCCGGCCGCCGGCCGCGCCCCCCGGGCCCCGGCGTCGTGTATCTTTGCTGATGAGACACGACGGGGCGGCCGGCTCTGGGAAGCGCCCCGTGGCTGCGGGCCCATCCGCGGACGGTTTTGCATGGCACACATCACACTCCGCGTGCTCCACGGCGCCGACCGAGGCCGGGTGTTCAGCGATCTGTCCACCCCCGTGACCATCGGCCGGGAGGAGGGCAACTCGATCCAGCTCAACGACGAGCGGATCAGCCGCTATCACCTCAAGCTGCAGCAGGACAACGACAAGATCGTCGCCACCGACCTCGAGAGCACCAACGGCACCAAGGTGAACGGCGAGGACATCCAAGTGCGGATCGTCCGACACGGCGACATGATCTCGCTGGGCCGATCGCTCCTGCTGGTCGGTTCGCACAGCGACATCGACCGTCGCATCGTGGCCATCGCGTCGAGGCACCCACCGGTCGCGGCCGGCCGCGCCCGGGAACTCGAGGAGCGGATGCGGCGGATTGCCGAGCACCACTCCGACGTGATCGAGGACCTGTCGGCGGTGCGATCGCCGCTTCTGCCCTCGGGTCCGCCGCCGCTGCCCGATCGGCTCAGCCCGGCGCAATCGGCGGAACTCAGCGAACTGCTCGAGTACGTGCAGAACGTTCTCCGGGACGCGAGCGAGGGAGCCGTGATGCGGGCCAACGCCGACAAAGTGGAGCTCGAGTTTCCGAACTGGCAGGCGGTTCTCGAGCTTCAGGCACGGCTTGCCGAGCTGCTCCGGCAGATCGGCGACCCGCAGTCGGGCTGAGCAGCCGCCCGCTCCCGGCCGATCCTCCCGGCGACGATTGCCGTGATCGGCGACGATTGCGGTGATCGGCGACGTGGCGGCGATCGGCGACGTGGCGGATGCCATCGGAATCGAGCCGTCACGCCTGAGGCGTCAGCGGACCGCAGCGTCGTCGCGGGGTGCGGACGGTTTGACGAGCGGGGCGAGCTCGCTCGGCGCTTCCTGTGTGATGAGCTGCAAGTCGTCGCCCGCCATCCGCACCCGGGCTTCATACACCTGCTCCGCGGTGCCCGCGTCGCCTGGGCCGTCGCCCGGGCCGTCGACCGGGCCGTCGCGTCTTGGAAGCGGCCGGCGAAACACGCGGACGACGACATCCCCGACGCCGAGTTCGTCGAAACCGCCACGCCCGACGCCCGCTGCGATCACGCTTCCATCCCCTGCCGCGTCCCCGAGCGCGATCGCGCGGGCCAGCCGTCGCCACCGCGCGGCCTGTTCGCCCCACCGGTTGCCCGGGAAGAGGAGCGGCTCGGCATCGGATGGATCGCGCCTCAGGAGCTCGAGTTCGTGATCGGCATCGTCGGGCAGTCCGTGGGTGAGCCGCTGGTCAAAGCCCAGATCGAGCCATGCGGCCGCGAACAGCGGGGAATAAAGCCGCGATTTGATCGTGCCCAGCAGGGCCGACGAACCGCTCACCGAGTTTGCCGCGACCGCGAGGACCAGCCCCACGAGAACGAAAGCGATGGCGACGGTGGCGGCCGCGCGGACCCCTTCCGACGGAATTCCGGGCGAAGGTCCGCCGCCATCGGGAGATGTTGTTCCATCCATGAGAACCAGTGTGGCCTGCGCTCGCGACAGCCGCCAGTGCCACGGAATCCGGCGGTGCGTGAACCTTTCACCCCCGGCAGGCCGTCCGCGTTGACACGCCTGCGGAGCGGCGATACTTTTGAAGCAGTAGTTCGCCTCGGCTCGCAGCCCAGCTTCGATCGTCCCAAGACGGGCTTCGGCCCAACGCGGGGGATTAGCTCAATTGGGAGAGCGTCTGGCTGGCAGCCAGAAGGTCAGGGGTTCAAATCCCCTATCCTCCATTTTTCGATCGAAACAATGGCTGCGGCCGAGGCAATCCAGGGCGAGCTGGCCTGGCTCGACGGCCGGTTCATTCCGCGTGCCGACCTGGCGGTGCCCGTCGGCGACAGTGGATTCGTCCTCGGGGCCACGGTCACCGAGCAACTTCGGACGTTTCGCGGCCGGCTGTTTCTGCCGGAAGACCACGCCCGCCGGCTGGGCGAATCGCTGGAGGTCGTCGGCATCCGGCTCCCGTGGTCCCTCGCCGATCTCTTCCAGGCAGCAGCACGGGTCGCGGACCACAACCACCGGCTCGCCGGCGGCCCGCCCGCGGATGACGACGGTGACCTCGGCCTGGTGATCTTCGTCACTCCCGGCGACATCGCCTCCCAGCACGGCGGCCAGGTCGGTTCTCCGCGGGTCGCGATCCACACGTTCCCGCTCGCCTTCGGGATGTGGGCCGACGCCTACGACCGCGGCATCGCGCTGCGGAGCGTCGCGGTGCACCAGGTGCCGGAGTCATGCTGGCCCCTGCGGGCGAAGGTCCGCAGTCGGCTGCACTACTTTCTCGCCGACCGCGAGGCTCATGCGATCGAGCCCGGCTCGCGGGCGGTGCTCGCCCATGCGGATGGCCGGATCAGCGAGACCTCGACGGCCAACATCGCGATCGTCGTCGATGGCAGGATCGAAACGCCCCCCGTCAGCGACGCGCTCGGCGGCGTGAGCCTCGCCTGTGCGCGGCGGCTGGCCGCACCGCTCGGCATCGCCTGGCAGGAACGGACCCTCGACGCGGCCGACCTCGCCGCCGCCGACGAGATCCTGCTCACCTCCACACCCAACTGCATCCTGCCCGCCATCCGCTTCGACGGCCGTCCGGTCGGCGCAGGGGGGCCGGGGCCGGTGTTTCGCAGGATCCTCGACGCCTGGAGTAGGCTCGTCTCGCTCGACATCGCCGCCCAGGCACGCCGCGCGGCAGACCGCGCGGCAGACCGCGCGGCAGACCGCGCGGCGGACGCAGCCTCGACGAAGACCCCCCCATGACGCACTCCATTTTCAGCGGCCAGGGCACCGCCTCCCTTCCCGCCCGCTACGACATCCGGCACACGACGGCCTATCGCTACTCGGATTCGGTTCCGGTCTGCCACAACGAGATTCACCTCGCGCCGCGAAACCTGCCGACCCAGCGACTGCTCTCGACATCGGTCGAGGTCGAACCACAGCCGACGCACCTGGCGACCCGCGTCGATTTCTTCGGCAACACCGTCGGCCTGTTCTCGGTCGACGAACCGCACGAGCGGCTCGTGGTCACGTCATCGAGCCGGGTCGAGGTCGATCCGCCCCGCGACTGGCGGGCGTTCGCTCCGCTTCCCTGGGAGTCGATCCGCGACCGGCTGCAGCACGACATCGGGCCCGCCGCCCTCGACGCCCGGCAGTACACCTACGATTCGCCGCTGGTCCGTCGGTCGCCGCAACTCGCGGCCTGGGCGGCGGACTCCTTCGCACCGTCACGCCCCTGGGCGGAGGCGGTCGTCGATCTCACGCGGCGGATTTACCGGGAGTTCACCTACGATCCGACCGCCACGACGACCAGCACTCCCGTGGAAGAGGTCTTCGGGCTCAAGCGGGGAGTCTGCCAGGACTTCGCCCACCTGCAGATCGCCTGCCTGCGATCGCTCGGACTCGCTGCCCGTTACGTGAGCGGCTACCTCTCGAACGAGCGGCGGGTGCAGGGCACGGCGGGGGAAGGGGCCAACGACGCCGGAATGGTGGGCGCCGACGCTTCGCATGCCTGGCTCTCCTGCTGGGGAGGCGAGGAGGGCTGGCTCGACGTCGATCCCACCAACGACTGCACCGCCGGCACGCTCCACGTGACCGTTGCCTGGGGCCGCGACTACGCCGACGTGAGCCCCATCAAGGGCGTCTGCGTCGGAGGCGGGAGCCACGCCATCCAGGTCGCCGTCCAGGTGTCCAGGATCGCCTGACGCTCGGCAGTTGACGCCGTCACGCGGCCAGAGGTAGCCTCATCCGCCTACGGGGGGAGCATTCCTGGACCGCGGTGTCGCCGCAGTTTTCCGTCCACGGGTGCGGCCTCTAGAGTTCTCGCGGAGAACTCGTGGTCTGATCGATCGTGAGCCGCGGGTTTTCCCGCCGCACAACCGCTGCACGCGTCCCGCGAAGGCGTGGCACGTGCGGCCCAACTCCGGAGGTTTTCATGAACGCCCTTCTGGCCGTGGTGGCCGATCCATCCGCCCTGTCGATGGATTACGCGGCCAACCCGCTGCTGCAGTCGATCACCCTCTATCTGTTCTTCGCCGGCACCGTGGCGATGGGGGCCGGGGCGCTCTATTTCTTCCTGTTGCGCAACGACGTCGATCCGGCCTACCGCAGTTCGATGGTGGTGGCGGGGCTGGTCTGTGCGATCGCCTGCTTCCATTACTACAAGATGACGGGCGTCTATCAGGCGGGAGGCCAGTTTCCCACGGCGCTGCGGTACATCGACTGGCTGTTCACCACGCCGCTCCTGCTCGTGAAGTTTCCGCTGCTGCTGCGGATGGGCGATCGTGGCGCCAAGTTTTTCTGGCAGCTCGTGATCCTCGACGTGGCGATGATCGTCACGGCCTTCATCGCCGAGACGTCTCCCGTCGATTCGCAGCGTTGGTGGACGTTCTTCATGATTTCGTGCGGCTTCGAGCTGCTGATCGTCGGCGTGCTCTACCTGCAACTCGGTCAGGCGATCAGCTCGGCGCCGGCGCCGCTGGCGAGGGCGCTCGAGACCATGCGGCTGTTCGTGCTCATCGGCTGGGCGATCTATCCCATCGGCTTCCTGATGGCCCGCTCGGGCTACGGCGAACTCCGTGAGATCGTCTACAACGTCGCCGACGTGATCAACAAGGTGGGCTTCGGCCTGGTCGCCTACCACGGCATCAAGGCCCTGAGCCACACGTCCGAATCGACGGCACGCCACGGCCGCTGACGTCCACGGCCCGCACCCAACCGGCTGTCCGCCGCGACCGCGGCGGACAGCCGGCGTGCGGCGGGAGATGAGTCGATGGCAACGATGGTGCGGGCAACGCCCTCCGCCGCGGACGGCTTCGGCACGCTCGTATTCCGCCGCCTGCCACTCGCCTGTCTCGTGGCGCCGGCAGTCGCCGCGGTGGTGGCCGGATCGCAATGGTCGGCCTGGCTGGCGCCGCTGCCGTGGCTCTGCTCGCTGGTGTTCGTGGGGCTGCCCCATGGCGCCGCCGACCTCGCGATGTCGCGACGGCTCTGCCCGGCAGGCACGCTGGGCCGCGTCTGGCTCGCCTATGCGGCCATCATGGCCGCCGTGATCGCCGGCTATGCGATGGCACCGCTGGCCATGATCACGGCATTCGTGCTGCTCAGCGTCTGGCACTTCGGCCGGGCTCACGCCCGCTCGCAGCAGTCGTCCGTGGACGACAGCGGGCGAATGGCCGCCTGCGCCGCGGTGGCCCGCGGTGGAATCACGCTCGGTGTTCCCCTCGCCGCATGGCCCGCCGCGTCTGCCGGCGTCGCCTCCGATCTCCTCAGGCTGACGGGCCATGACCTTGCCGTCCACCCGCTCCCCGTGGCGGCGGTTCAGACGCTCGGCATCGCACTCGTGGCCCTCGCCCTGGCCTGTGCGGCCGTTGAAATGGCGATGCTCCGGGGCGACCGGCGGCGCGTCGGCCAGCTGCTCGTCGAACTGACCGTGACCGCCGCGGTGGGGTATGCCACCGATCCGCTCTTTTCAGTCGGCACGTCGTTTCTCGTCTGGCATTCGTGGCGGCAGATGGAGCCGCTGGCGGAGGCCCTCACGGGGACGCGGCCGGAAACATGGCCGGCCCTCGCCCGGGCGATCGTGCGGATCCACGTGGCGGCCCTGCCGCTGCTGTTTCCCACCTGGCTCGCGATCGGTCTGGCATGGTGGTTTTGTTCCGGCACGCATTCCCCCCGCGATCTGGCGATCCTCTCGATCGGGGCCTATCTTGTGGTGACGCCCGCGCACGAACTTCTCGGCGATCTCCTGGGCCAACCCCACCCGGTTCCTGCGGCCTCATGCCCTCGCCGATCCGCCTCCTGGTCAGCCTGACGGCCGCGGCGATCGCCGTGCCACTGGTGCCCTGGCTGCTCTGCGGAACGCGGCTCGACCACGCCATCGCCGCCTGGCTCGATCCGCCGCCGCCGGCCGCGATCCTCGCCGCCGCGGACGTGGGAGTGCTCGCCGCCGACATCCTCCTGCCGGTGCCGTCGAGTCTCGTGGCCACGCTCGGCGGCGCGAGCCTCGGTCCGGTGGCGGGCACGCTCTGCGCGTGGGCCGGCATGACGCTCGGATCGCTGGCGGGATGGTGGCTCGGCCGGACCGCCGGCGGGCGAAGCCTCGACACGCTCGAAGCCTCCGCGCGGGCTTCCCTCGACCGCCGTCAGCGAAGAATCGGTCCGCTGCTCGTCGTGGTCACGCGGCCCCTGCCGATCCTCGCCGAGGCCGCCGCGGTCATGGCGGGCGCCGCCGGCATGAGCTGTCGGACGTTCCTGGCGGCCGCCGGCATGGCCAACCTCGCCATCGCCTTCGCGTGGAGCCTGGCCGGCTCGGTCGGGAAAGCGGCCGATTCACTCCAATGGTTTGCCGTCGCGTCGCTGGCCATTCCGGCGGTGATCGCGACGGTGGTCGCGGTGCGCCGGCCGCGCGGGGAAGGGTTCCCGGCCTCCTGACCGGCTACACTGCCGCCACGCCCCGGCATCCCGCTCCGCTCAACCCACGCACGGTCATTCGATCATGGACTCCCCCGGCTCGATCCTCGACATCTTCCTCAAGCTCGACGAGGTGCTGCATGGCGTCTTGCAGACCTGGGGCCCGTGGACCTACGCCCTGTTGTTCGCGATCATCCTCTGCGAGACGGGCCTGGTGGTCACCCCCTTTCTCCCGGGCGATTCGCTCCTCTTCGCGGCCGGCGCCATGGCCGCGCTCTACCCCGACGACCTCAATGTCGTCGCCCTGCTCGTGCTGCTCGCGATCGCCGCGGTGCTGGGCGACACGGTCAACTATGCCATCGGCCGTTGGCTCGGCCCGCGGGCCTTCACCATCGACAAGTGGTTTCTGAAACACGAACACCTCGAACGCACGCAGCGGTTCTACGAGCGTCACGGCGGCAAGACGATCGTTCTGGCCCGGTTCGTGCCGATCGTCCGCACGTTCGCGCCGTTCGTGGCGGGGGTCGGCAGAATGAACTATCCGCAGTTCCTCTTCTACAACGTCGTGGGTGGCCTCGCATGGGTGCTGATCTGCACGCTGGCGGGCTACTTCTTCGGCAACTTTCCGGTCGTCAAGGAAAACTTCGAACTCGTCGTGGTGGGCATCGTGGTCGTCTCGGTGCTCCCGCTCGCCTGGGAGATGTGGGCGGCCAGGCGCCGCGGTCGTTGATGCGGTCGGCGGCTCAGTGGCCCCGGCGACGACCGTCGGGGGAGTCGTGACCAGACCCCGTCGTGTCGGGTTGCGGGCAGGTCGGCCGGATGTGCGGAGCCGGGCCGCTCAGGCCCGCACGAGTCGGGCTTCGGTCTCGTTGAAGATCCGCTCGAACTCGGCCCTGGTGCGGGCGGTGACGCCCTGGACGTCGTGGACGAGCGCGTCGGGACGGTCGTAGCCGAGGAGGTGGGCGAGTGTCCGCTGTTCGTCGGGTGAGGCGGGAAAATCGTGACGGGCCGCCGCGTCGAGCAGCCGGAGCCGGCCTTCGATCGACCGCAGGGTGCGATATGCCCTTCCGAGGAAGTCAAACCGCTCGTCGCCGAGCAGGCCCGCGTCGTGCAGGGCGACGAGGGCCGGGAGGGTGCCGGTGGTCCGCACGCGGGGTTCCCGGCCGCCGTGCACCAGCTGCAGCATCTGCGCGACGAACTCGATGTCGACGACTCCGCCCGGGCCACGCTTGAGATTCGAGGCCTTCGCCCCCTCCTCCATGCGATACCGCATCCGCCGCATCGCCTCCACCTCGTCCGCCTGCCATTGGTGGCCGTAGGTGGCCGTGTCGAGGATGCTCCGCAGCTCGTCGGCCGCCGCGGAGCCCGCCACGATCGGCCGCGCCTTGACGAGCGCCTGCCGCTCCCAGACGGCCGCGGGGCCCGCGGCGGCGAAATACCGGGCGAACTCGGCCAGCGAGATCGCGGCCGGACCGCTGCGGCCACTGGGCCGCAACCGTGAATCCATTTCGTAGAGCCGGCCCTGCGGACCGAAGGTGTTGAAGACCCGCATCGTCCGCTGGGCCAGTTCACCGAAGAAGTGCGTGTTGGTCGTGCCGTCACCCGACTTGCGGCCGCGTCGCAAAGGCGCCGTCGTGCCGTCATGGTCGTAGAGAAAGATCACGTCGATGTCGCTCGCGTAGTTCATCTCGCGACCGCCGAACTTCCCCATCGCGAGCACGACCAGGTCGGCCGGCTTGCCGTCGGCGTCGAGCGGCTCCCCCAGCCGCTCGACGAGCTTCGCGCGCTCGATCGCGACCACCTGCTTGACCAACGCCTCGGCGATGGCGGTGAGTGCGGCCGTGGTCTTGTCGGCGTCCTGCCGGCCGAGGATGTCCCGCACGCCCACCCGCAGCTGCTGCGATGCCTTGAAGGCGTGCAGGATCGGATCGGGATCGACCGCACCCCGGCAGAGTTCCGCGAGGCTCTGCTCGAGGGCTTCGGCCGTCGGCAGCCGTTCGATGAGCAGGCTGTCGAGCAGTTCGTCGATCATTCCCGGATTCGTGACGAGGAGGTTGGCGAGGAAGGGGCTCGACGAGCAGAGCCGGACCGTCAGTTCGAGCGACGGCGGGTTGAAGCTGAAGAGTTCCCAGAGCACCCCCTTGCCGCCGAGCGAATCGCTGACGGCCACGAGATTCACGAGCGTCGCGTCGGGATCGGGGGTGTGGCCGACCGCGGCGAGCAGCCGGGGCGCGATCGCGGCCAGGAAATGCCGGCAGCGGCGGGACGAGAGAAACCGTACCTTCTCCTCGCCGAGCGAGAGGATCGCCCGGTGGGCCGCCGGCACGTCACGGAAGTTGTGCCGAGCGAGCACCTCGCGGACGAAGTCGGCGGAGGGGGCGGGATCGAGCACCAGATCGACCTCGGGCTCCGGCACGGCGTCGTTCGGAAAGGCATCGTGCAGCAGGTGGTCGAGGATCTTCCGGTTGAGCACGGTCGCCGCGGCCAGGTCTCCGCGGAGCCGGTCGCGGGCCGCTTCGTCGCCGCCGTAGCCCATCCGCGCCGCCAGCCGTCCCAGCTCGTCGGCGGTCCTGGGCAGCGCGTGCGTCTGCCGGTCGTAGAGGATCTGAAGCCGATGCTCCACCGTCCGCAGGAGGGTGTAGTTGCGGTCGAGGATCTCCCGCTCCTGATCGGTGAGACCGCCCGACTCGGCGAGCCTGCGGATCGCCTCGAGCGTGTTGCCCGTCCGCACCCGCGGCGTGTCGCCGCCGCTGAGAAGCTGCAGAAACTGGATCGTGAATTCGATGTCGCGGATGCCGCCGTGGCCGCACTTCACGTCGGAGGCGTCGCAGCCCTCCCGGATCGCCCGCTGTTCGATCCGTCGCTTGAGCGCCTTGATGCCGCTGATGTCGGCCCGTGTCAGCCAGCGGCGATGGATCCAGGGCTCCAGTTCGGTGAGCAGTCGCGCGCCGAGGATCCCGTCCCCGCCGACGCACCGCGCCTTGATCCAGGCCTGACGCTCCCAGGTCCGCCCCGATTGATCGAAATACTGGAGCATCGCCTCGAGCGGCATCGACGCCCGCCCCGTGCTGCCGTGGGGCCGGAGCCGCAGATCGACGCGGTAGGTCGCGCCCAGATCGGTCGGCGCGCCGATCAGCCGCACCGTCTCCTGCACCACGCGGTCGAAGAACTCCTGATTGGTGCAGGGCTTGAGGCCCTCAACGCGGCCGTCGGCCGAATGCACGAAGACAAGGTCGATGTCGCTGGAGTAGTTGAGCTCGCCGCCGCCGAGCTTGCCCAGCGCGATCGCCGCGATCGTCGCCGGGCTGCCGTCGGGGCCGCGGGGCACGCCCCGTTGTCGCGTCACCCGGGCCAGCGCCATCCTCACCGCCGCGTCCACGATGCAGTCGGCCACGTGCGAGATCTGGGCGACCACCGTCTCCAGCCGCTGCTTCTCGACGATGTCGCCGTAGGCGATGCGGAGCGTCTGCCGCCGCTTGAACCGCCGCAGGGCCCGCATCACGCCCTCGGGCTCGTCGAGCGTGCCCAGCTCCGCGGCGAGAGCGGCGGCGAGCGTCTCGCGGCTCTCGGGCCGGCCCCGCCCGACGCGGACCGCCTCCCAGGCCTCGGGATCGGCGATCACCATCTCGGCCAGGTAGGGGCTGGCCTCGAAGATGCCGAGCAGGATCTCGAGCGCCCGCGGATCGCGTTCGAAAAGCGCGGCTGTGGCGAGCGGATTCCGCACGGCGGCCAGGAACCGCTCGACCGTCACGAGCACGCGGTCCGGATCGGCAATCCGCGGAAGCAGCACGGTCAGCCTGCCGACGAGCCCCTCGAGCAGGTCTTCCGGCACGCCGGCCGCGGCGAGCCCGACGAGGGCCCGGTGGGCGATCGCCGGGTCGGCGAGGCCTGCCGCCCGGCCCCAGTCGGCGGCCCGGCCCGGATCGGCGAGCAGGCGGGCGACGTGGGCCGAGCCTCCCGACGCACGGGCCGACTCGGACCGCGGCCTGTTGCGTGGGGAGGATGGCACCTTACACCCGTGGGGCTTCCGCAGGGGCAGCGTGAGGCGGGACCTTCGCGGGCGGCGCCGGCAACGCGATGTCGTGGAGTTCGATCGCTTCGGCGGACTCGCCCGAGAGCCGCAGCGAATCGAGCGGCCGGGCATCGGCGAGCCCGTCGGCCACCACGCCGGAAAGCGACCACGCCGCGGCCGCGAGGACGTCGATGTCGACGAGCCGCCCGACGAGCCGCGTCGGGGCGTCGAACACGATGATCCGATCGCACATCGTGCGGCCCGTGAGCTGGGCGATGCCGTCGGGGCCCGGATCGACCGCCCGCCGCTCGTCGCGCGTCGAGAGCCCCTCGACGAGCACCTCCTGCCGGGTGCCGATGAAGCGGCGATTCCCCGCGAGGCTCACCTCCTCCTGGGCGTCGAGGAGCAGCCGGTTGCGTTCCTTCTTGACGTCCTCGGGCACGTCGTCGGGCAGCCGTTCATGGGCCTTGGTGCCCGGCCGCGGGCTGTATTTGAAGATGAAGCTGTTCTTGAAATCGGCCGACTTCACCAGGTCGAGCGACGTCTGAAACTCCGCGTCGGTCTCACCGCAGAAACCGACGATGAAGTCGCTCGTCACGGCGGCCTCGGGGAGCGCCGTGCGAATCCGACCGAGCATCTCCATGTATTCTCCGATCGTGTAGCCGCGCTTCATGCGGCCGAGCACGGCATCGGAGCCATGCTGCGCGGGCACGTGGAGATAGTGGCAGACCTTGGGGAGGTCGCGGACGGCGGCGATCAGGTCGTCGGTCATGTCACGCGGATAGTTGGTGACAAACTTGATGCGGTCGAGGCCGGCGACCGCGTCGAGCAGGGCGAGCAGGTCGGCAAGCCTGGTGGTGCGGCCACCGTCGGACCACTTGTAGCTGTTGACCGTCTGGCCGATGAGCGTGATCTCGCGGCAGCCCTCGGCCACGAGCTTGCGAGCCTCGGCCACGATCGTGTCGGGGGCCCGTGCCTGCTCGGGGCCGCGCACATGCGGCACCACGCAGAACGCGCAGAACTTGTCGCAGCCGGTCTGCGTGCGGATGAAGGCCTGAAACGGTGTCGGCCGCATCGCGGGGTCGCGATCGGGATCGTAGCTCTCGAAGCTCCGTGCGATCGCGTCGCGGCTGGCCCCCTTGCGGTCGAGGCTCACCTCCAACCGCGGGCCGCCGCCGGCCAGCACGCCCTCGACGAGGGCGGGCACCTGGTGCAACTGCCCCGGCCCCACGACGAGATCGACCCAGGGCGCCCGCTTGCGGATCAGTTCCTGATCCTTCTGGGCCATGCAGCCGAGCACGCCCACGACGAGTTCGGGCCGCTTCTCCTTCTCGAAACGGATGCGGCCGAGCGCGGAGTAGATCTTGTCTTCGGCGTGCTGGCGGACGCTGCAGGTGTTGTAGAAGACGGCGTCGGCCTCACCGCTCGCCCGCGCCATCTCCCACCCCTGGCGGCGCAGCGCGGCCACCACGAGCTCACTGTCGAGCACGTTCATCTGGCAGCCGACGGTTTCGATCCAGAGCCGCTTCGTCATGCGGTCGAGTGTAGGGGACGCGATCCCCCCCGGGAATATGGGATGCGGCGAGCAGGCTCCAGGACAAGTCTGCCTCCATCGACCGTGGAAACCCTTGGCGTTTCCACCGGTCCATCCAGTGGACGAAGGTCATGGATGACTTTGGCCACGGACAGCCAGCAGGATGCGAGGACCATCGACCGGAGGTTCAGTTTTTGGATGCAATCCTTTCCGGCGCTGGGCTTGCCGGAGGTGCTCATGACGCCTGGTGAGGGTCGGGGCTGCCCATGCCCCGTCGCCGGACGCTCGCTCCGCCCTTCCTGGGCTCCGTTCGCCCGATGCTGGCTGCGCTCCGGCATCCATGCCTTCGCTGGCCGGCAACGCCGGCTCGCGGGGCATGGGCAGCCCCTCCCGGCACTTTGTTTTTGAATCGCGTGACAAAGGGGCGACCCGCAGGGTCGAACGCCGCTGCAATCGCGGGCACGAGCAGAGCGACGGACGGCTGAACGCGGCCGGCCGCCTCGTCATCCCAGCCGCGATCCCGGCAACAGGTGGTTGCCGCGGAGAAAGTCGGCGGCCGACATGCTTCGCCGTCCCTCGGGCACGAGCCTCGTGATCGCGAGCGCCGAGCCTGCGCCGCACGCCACGACCAACTCATCGCCGGAAGCGGCGAGCACCGTGCCGGGGGCCGCCGCGGGGAATCCCGCCGCCGGCACGACCACGGCATCCTCCAGCACCAGCCGCTGCGGCTGACCGTCCCCGCGGGCGAAGAACGTGGTCAGCCGCGGCCATGGCTCGAGCGCTCGCCGCAGCCGCTCGATCCGCACGGCCGGCAGCGACCAATCGACGATGCCGTCGGCCTTCGCGAGCCGCGGTGCCCGGGTCGCCTCGGCCGTTTCCTGCGGCACACCGATGCCAGCCGCCGTGCCCGTCGCGGCCACCGCTGCCTCGAGTCGCTCGACGGCCTCGACCACGGCCTCGGCGCCGAGTGACGCGAGCCGCGGCTCGAGTTCGGCGGAGGTCTCCCGGGGGCCCACGGGCGTGGCCCGTGCCACGATCACGTTGCCCGCGTCGAGTGCCGGCGTCATGTGGATCACGCTCACGCCCGCCAGCGGATCGCCCTCGCGAATCGTCCACTGCACCGGTGCCGCTCCGCGATGCCGCGGCAGGAGCGAGCCATGCAGGTTGATTCCGCCGAAGGAGGGCACCGCGAGCAGATCGCGGGAGAGGATCTGGCCGTAGTCGCAGACGACGAACAGGTCGGGACGCAGGGCCGCGAGCGCTGCGACCCCCGTCGGTTCGTTGACCCGCTCGGGGGCGAGGATGCCGATTCCCGCGGCGGAAGCGGCATCGCGCATCGGATTCCGCGGCGGTCGCCGCCCCGGCGGCGCGTGATCGGGTCGCGTCACGACTGCCACGATTTCATGGGGCGATCCGCGCAGCGCCTCGAACATCGGCACCGCGAACGGCCCCGTGCCCATCACGACGATGCGAAGCGGTTTCAGGGGCATGCCGTCTCCCGCGTCCTTGTTCGGCTCGCCGAGCCGTCCGTGGGCAAAGTCACCCATGACCAACTCGGGCGCGTGTCCACTCGATCGACCGGTTCAATCGCCGGGGGTGTCCACGGTCGATGATCTTCGCATCCTCCTCGGACGGACCTGTTCCACAGCCTGCTAGCAACGGGCGGCTTCGAGCCGGTCGAGGGACGCATGCAGCGCGTCGTCGCCGGGAATCTCGCCGCGCGACTGTTGGCCGACGAACACCTCGCGAAAGCTCTCGAGGGCCCGTCGCACCTCGAGTTCGGCGGCCTCGGGAAGCCTGTCGGTGAACAGCCGGCCCTCGAGGTGGTCGAACTCGTGCTGCACCACGCGGGAGAGCAGCCCGTCGAGATCCAGATGGACCGGCTCGCCTTCGAGCGACCAGGCATCGACCACGATCTTCTGCGGCCGCCGCACGTCCATCCGCACGCCGGGCAGGCTGAGGCAGCCCTCCTCCTGCACGGCGGTGCCCCGCGGCCGGCTCAGCACGGGGTTGATGAAGACATGCTCCTCACCTTCTCCCCGGCGGCCGGCACAGTTCACCACGAACAGCCTGTAGGGCAGCGCCACCTGGTTGGCCGCCAGACCGATCCCCTGCGACTCGTACATGATCTCGAACATCCGGGCCACGGCCTCCCGAAGCCCCGCATCGAGCCGCATGACCGGGCGGGCCCGCCGCAGAAGCGCCGGGTGGGGAAACTCGACGAGCGCGAGCGGGCCGATCACGTTCAAATCTGCGGCGGAGTTCGAGGCGGGGTCCATGGAATCGGGGGCAACCGTGTGCGGGGACGAGGAGGAAAAAAAGTGACGACGCTCCTGCAGCATCATACCGCCGGCCCGGCACGGTACGATGTCGGAATGAATGCCCCGGCCGCATCCCGAGATCCGTCAGTGACTGCATCCGGCGATCCATCGGCGGTCCCCCCGGCGGCGCCGAAGGTGCCCGCTTCTGCGCCGGAGGTGCCCTCTTCTGCGCCGAAGGTGCCCTGGCTCGCGCCGGCGGTCCTTCTGGCCACGGCCGGGGGTCTGGGCCGCGTTCCCTTCGCCCCGGGCACGTTCGGCGCCCTGCTCGGCCTGCCGCTCGCCGCGGTCGCCGTCGCGATCGCGGAGCGGTTTGACGACGGCCTCGCGGGCCGCTTCGTCGAGGCGGCGATCATCGTTGCCGTGTGCCTGATCGGGATCCCGATCTGCTCGCGGGCCGCACGGCTCATGGGGAAAAAAGATCCGGGGGCGATCATCCTCGACGAGGTGGCGAGCATGCCGCTGGCGCTGCTCATCGTGCCGCCGGAGGCCCGCACGCCGGTCGTGCTCGCGGTCGCATTCGTCCTCCTGCGGATCTTCGACATCGGCAAGCCGTTTCCCTGCCGACAACTCGAGAAACTCCCGGCGGGGCTGGGCATCATGGCCGACGACTGGGCCGCAGCGGCGTGGACGACTGCGTGCCTGGCCGTGGCCCGCTGGCAGCACTGGCTCTGAGCGATCGGTCCGCCGAGTGGAAGCCCGCCGCATGCGCATCCTCCTCATCGACCACGGCTGCTGCGACCACCCGCAGACCCGCGTGCACCGGCTGCGTGAGGGCCTCGAGGCGGCCGGGTGCACGGTCGCCGTCTGCGGCCCCTCGACGGTGCACGGTTTTCACGAACAGCCCCGCGGCATGCACGGCATCCATCTTCACGACGTGGCGGCGGCGTCCCGCGACTTTCTCTCCGCGGTGCGTGACGGGAGATCGGAGGTGTTTCTCGAAGCCGTCGCCCGCGTGCCCTCGCGGCTCCTGGGCCTCGCCCGCGAAACCGCCCGGCAGCGGATCGCCGAGGCGGCCGACGACGTGTTTCCGGAGGCGATCTTCGTGCTTCACGCCGGCATTCTCACCGATCTGGCGGTGGAGACCGGCGCGCCGGTGGTGGTGCACGTCTCGCCTGCGGACCTGGCCGCCGCCGCGGCCAGACCGTCGCTCAAGCGGCTCGTCTCCGCGGCGATCGGCTCGAGTGACCGCCTGATCGGAGCCGACGGAAACACCACGGCCACGCTCGTCGACTGGCTCGGCGGCGACGACGACGCACGATCCCGGTGCGATACCTGGCCACTCGACGACGGAGCCGCGAACCGCATCGCCGTCGCCTGCCACCGCGCCCTCGCCCGGCGTCGCGGCGAGCCTGCCTAGCTTCGGCTTTTGCAGTTTTTGAGGCATGAGAAGTCGCCCGTTGCGTAGGTCGGGGGAAGCGGCGCTCAAGAGCCGGTGGCACGAAGAGAAGTGCTTTGTGGCCCCGGAGCCAGGGCTCACCGAGTCCGCTTCATGACTGAATCCGGTCACGGGAGGGGGTGCCCATGCCCCGGGAGCCGGCGTTGGCGGCAAGCGAAGACAGGATGCCGGGAGTGCGGCCGGCATCGAGTGAGCGGATGCCACGATGGCATCCGCGAACGTCCGGCGACGGGGCGTGGGCACCCCCGACCTGCGAGACGGGTGACTTCCACGACACTCCGAAAAACTGCAAAAGCCGAACCAACTGTCCGCGGACAAAGTCATCCATGACCTTTGTCCACTGGGTCGGCCGGTGGAGACGCCGAGGGTTTCCACGGACGACCTTCTTCGCCTCCTGCTCAGGCAGCGCATCCTGCTCAGGCAGGCTCGTTCCACCCCGTGTCAACGCTCCCGCCCACGCCGGCTCGGGGGCAAAAGCGGCATGGATTCAGCGCGGAGGACGGTGCTAGCCTCCCACCCCCGATGCCCCCGTCCGTCCCGCAGGAGATCATCGTCCATGAACAAGCGTCGCCTTGCTCGTCTGCTCATGCCGTCGCTGCTGCTCGCCGCTGTCGCCCGTGTGGCCCCCGCCGGCGACATCGCCCCGGCCACCCCCTCCGCTCCCGCGTCCCTGCAGGCGAGCGGCAGTCCGGCCGATGCGATCGTCGGCGACTGGCGGCCGGCCGACATGAACGTGGACGTGAGGATCTTCGCCTCCAACGGCCAGTATCTGGGCGGCATCGTCAAGGCGGACAACCCCGAGATGGTCAACAAGGAGATGCTCCGCGGGATCACGTTCGATCCGAACACGGGCACATGGAAGGGCGAGGTGTTCGCGATCAAGCGGGGTGCTTTCGTTCCCATGACGATCCGCATGACGCCCGCCGGCTTCGAGATGGTGGCCGGCTCCGGCATCATGTCGAAGACCATCAACTGGGTGCGGGTGCAATAACGTCAGATCTCCTCGCTCGGCGGAAACTGCCGCCGTTCGAGGATCACGACCGCGGCCGTGAGGAGGATCGCCACGACCGCGGTCACCGCCAGCACGTGCACCCACGCCGGCTGAGGATCGATGAACAGCTGCACCTCCGTCGGCAGTTTCTGTTTCCAGTGCATCCAGTCCACGAGCAGGCTCCGCAGCCGCAGGCTCACGGTCGCCTGATTCACCACCGCCGGGATCACGCCTGCGAGGACCTCGACCACCAGTGCCAGGCCGACGCTCGCGACGAGCGCCCGCTTCGGCATCACCACCGCGGGCAGGGCGAAGAGCGCCGCACGGCCGGTGCACGAGAGCAGCACGAGCGCGGCGAGGATCCGCCCCACGGCAAACGGGTCGGTCACGTTGGCGACCGGCAGGGCGAGGAGCGTGGCGAGGATCGCGACGGCCGACGTCCAGATCACGGCCGCGACCCAGGTGCCCAGCAGCAGAGCCCGGCGACCGCCGGGCCGCACGGCCACGTGCGGCCATGTGCCCCGCTCCAATTCGTCGGCCACCACCGGACACATCGTCACCAACAGCCCGAGAACGCAGACCGCCTCCGGAATGAGGGCGTAGAGCATCGCGACCGAAAGATCGGGATCGAGCCGGCCGCGGGCCGCGCGACCCGCCGCAAACATGACGGCGGCGGGAAACACGACGCCCACCGCCGCCAGCGCGAGTCGTGGCCGGGTGAGCAGCCGACGCAGTTGAAAGAGGGCGACGGTCCACGCGGCCGCGAGGGGTGCGGAGCGGGCAGGCTCACGGCTGCCGGAGGCGGATTCGCTCATGCCTTGACCCCGCGGTGCAGGCGGACGAGCCGCCCGAAGATGCCCTCGAGCGAGCGGTCGGCGGCCACGACCTCCGTCACCGACAGCCCGGCGTCGACCGCCGGCATCACGGCCTGCTCCACGAGCAGGCCGGGGTGACGGGTGGCCACGATCACCTCCCCCCCGTCGAACCGCACGCTCTCGACGCCCTCGACGCCGCAGGCCAGTTCGGCGAAGCGGCGCGGCAGGTCGCAGCGGACCCGCACCTCCGCCGGCATCGAGGCGACGAGGTCGCGAATCTCGGCAGCCGTCCCGCTGGCCACGAGGCGACCGCCGAGAATCACGGCGAGTCCCGCGTCGAGCGACTCGACCTCGTGCAACAGGTGGCTCGCGACGATCAGGCTCCGGGTCTTCGCCCAGGAGCGGACGAGTTCCACGAGATCGTGCCGGGCCACCGGATCGAGGCCGTCGAACGGCTCGTCGAGCACGAGCAGGTCGGGATCGTGGGCGATGGCCCCGGCGAGTTTCGCACGCTGCCGCATCCCCTTCGAGAGCGCGGCGAGCGGTCGCCGCGACGCGGCGGCGAGTCCTACCTGCTCGAGCGAGCGGTCGGCACGGGCCGTGGCCTCGGCGGCGGTGAAGCCGGAGAGCCGCACGAGATACCGCACCCACTCCCGCGGGGTCGTCGTGCCCAGGCCGAGATCCGCGGCGGGGCAGAATCCGATCCGCCGCAGCACCCGCGGATTGCCGAAGGGGGGCTCGCCGAAAACGAGCACGCGTCCCATCGTCGGCCGCAGTTGGCCCGTCACGAGGCCCAGGAACGTGGTCGTCCCCGCGCCGTTGGGGCCGAGCAGGCCGTGCGCACCCGCGCCGAGATCGACGCTGATGTCGTTGACGCCGATCACCGAGCCGTAGAGCTTCGTCAGGTTGTGGATCGAGATCATGGCGTCAGGCCCTCGTCGGCACCGCCACCCGTCGGGCGAGCACGACCGCCGAAACGATGGTGACCACCGCCAGCGAGATCGCGGGAGGCAGGGCCGCCCGGGGCCGCGTCTCCACGCCGAAAATCCAGGCCTGCACCACGCCGATGGCATGGTAGGGCGAGAGCCACGCCCAGCGGTCGATCGTGTCGTCGAGCCCGGCGGCCCGCGCAAACCAGTTGAGGCGCCGCGGCGGTGGCTGGACGGCGTCGTCGGCTTTTCCGTGGGCCGCGGCCGGTGCCTCCGCGGTCGCGACGAGATCGGCGGTCGTGAGCGATGCGTGCGCGATCCAGCATGCCGCCCAGGTGGCGAACCACGCGAAGCTCGCGATCCGGCTCTCGGTCGTCAGCGACGAATAGGCGAGGGCGAGCAACACCGTCGGGATCGCCAGCGCGGCGCTCGCCACCACGATCCGCAGCGGCAGATCGCAGGTCTCCGCGGCCACGCGGATGCTCGGGCTGACGAGCACGCCGGCCAGCCAGAGGGTCACGGCCGGCAGCGCGGTGATCGCCACGACGATCATGGCCAGGATCGCCATCTTGCCGAGGATGTATTCGAAGCGGCCGACAGGCCGCGTGAAATAGACGAGCCACGCCCTGGCCCGGAGATCGCGGGAGATCAAGGATGGGGCGATCAGCCCCACGACCACGGCGAGGAGCACGGCCTGCGGTGCCCGCATGAAGGCCAGCAGGAGCCGCGACCAGACGAGCCGCCGCGTGCGGGCGACCTCGACCGCCTTGCTGACGTGCCGCTCGTCGGGCGAGCGGCCGAGCGTGTTGGCGAGCACCGTGCCGAGCATCCCGACGCCGTCGAGGTTGCGTCCCATCCGGGCACGTTCCTTGAGCGAAGCGAGCCGGCCCTCCTCGATCGACTGCTCGAAGGCGAAGAAACTGGCCGCGAAGAAGATGGCCGGGCTCCAGGCGAAGAGCACGGCGCGTCTCAGCCGCCGGCTCTTCCAGGCAAGACGGATGCCCGTGCTGGCGATCACGCCGCTGGCGGCACCCGGTCGCGCGCGTTGCCCCGACCAGGGGCGATAGCCGACGTCATGGAGCGGCATGGGCGTCCTCCTCCGGCCGTGCGATCGCCTGGAGAAACACATCCTCGAACCTGCGGCGGGCCGGTTCGAGCGTCCGCAGCGTCACGCCCGATTCCCGCACCGCCCGCCAGATGTCGTCGAGCCGGCGATCCTCCTCCGCCGACACGAGCAGGGTCGTGGCGTCGGCCCGCGCGGCCACGATGCCACGTTCCCGCAATCGCTGCAGGCAGACTTCGAGCGGACCGGTCGCTTCGAGCCTCAGCTGCGGCGCGACCGGCCGTGTCAGTTCATCGAGCGATCCCTCGAGCCGCACCCGCCCGGCGGCCAGGACGATCACGCGGTCGCAGATCGACTGCACGTCTGGGAGCACGTGCGTCGAAACGAGGATCGTCTTGCCGTGCTCGCGGGCGAGCGTCGTGAGCCGTCCGAGCATGGCCCGCCGCTCGATCGGATCGAGGCCGTTGGTGGGCTCGTCGAGGATCACCATCCGGGGGTCGTGGACGATGGCCGCGGCGAACGCGACCTTCTGCCGCATGCCGACCGAGAGCGTCTCGACCGGGCGGTATCGCTCCTGGCCGGCGTCGCACCAGTCGAGCACCTCGTGGGCGCGACGGAGCGCCTCCGTGCCGGGGAGTCCTGACAGCCTCGCGGCATATTGCACCATCTCCACCGCCGCCAGTCCGGGCACGGTGCACTCGTCCTCGGGCACCACGCCCACCGCCTGCCGCACGAGCCTCGGCCGCCGCGCCGGATCGACGCCGAACACCCCGACTCGTCCCGCGGCCAGCCGCACGAGCCCGAGGATCGCCCGGACGAGCGTGCTCGTGCCGGCGCCGGTGGGCCCGACGAGCCCCGCGATCCCCGGCCGCACCTCGCAGGTCACGCGGTCGAGCACGGTCCGCCGGCCGTACCGCTTGACGACGCCGTCGAGGCTGATCGGCGGTGCGTCGGCCGCTGCCGCCGGCGTGGAAGATTCGCCATGCCGCCCGTAGACTGCCGCTGCCGCGCGGCCGTCGTCGCCTGCGGCGCCGAAGCTTCTCCGCAGAAAGGCCCACATGCCCCGCGTCACGTCGTCATCGTCGGCGAAAGTCCGGTCCTCGAAAGTCACGTCGTCCTCCAAGGCGGCCTCGGGCCGGACCGGCAGTGTACGCCGCGCGACCGCCGATCCACAGCAGGCCGCCGCCGACGTCGCCACGGCCCGCCGAATCGTGCTGGACCTGCTCGCGATCCCCGGCGTCTCGGGGGACGAGAAGGCGGTGGCCGAACGCGTGGTGAAGTGGCTCCGCGAGGCGGGCTGCCCCGCGTCGGCGATCGCGTTCGACGCCGCCCACACGAAGACGCCCGTGAAGGGCAACGTCGGCAACCTGATCGTGCAACTCCCCGGCACGCTTCCCGGCCCGCGGCGACTGCTCATGGCACACATGGACACGGTGCCCGTCTGCCTCGGGGCGAAGCCGGTCGTCGCGGGCAACGTCGTGAAGAGCGCCGACCCGAGGACCGGCCTTGGTGGCGACGACCGCGCCGGCGTGGCGGTGGTGCTCGCGACGGCCGTGCAGATCCTGAAGTCGAAGCTGCCCCATCCGCCGCTCACGCTCCTGTTCGCGATCCAGGAGGAGATCGGCCTGTATGGCGCGCGGTTCGTCAAGGCGGCCGATCTCGGGAGGCCAAAGCTCGCCTTCAACTTCGACGGCGGTGCCGTCGAGAAGATCACCGTCGGTGCGACGGGAGGCTACCGGATGGACATCGCCGTCGAGGGCATCCCCAGCCATGCGGGCGTCGCTCCCGAGAAGGGCGTGTCGGCGATCGCGATCGCATCGCTGGCGATCGCGTCCCTGGTGGAGAACGGCTGGCACGGCCTGATCGAGAAGGACGGCAAGCGGGGCACGAGCAACGTCGGGGTGATCCAGGCGGGCGCCGCGACCAACGTGGTGGCCGAGTCGGCCACGCTCCGCGCCGAGGCCCGCGGCCACGACGCCGCCTTCCGCGGCCGGATCGTCAAAGCGATCGAGAAGGCGTTCGCCGACGCGGCGAAGAAGGTGAAGAGCAGCGACGGGAAGACGGGCCGGGTCGCCGTCGAGGGCCGTCTCGACTACGAGGCCTTCCGGCTCGCCGACGACGAGCCCTGTGTGGTCGCGGCTCGCGAGGCGGTCCGTGGCATCGGCCTCACGCCAAGGCTCGACATCTCCAACGGCGGCCTCGACGCCAACTGGATGGCCGCCAACGGGGTGCCCACCGTGACGCTCGGCTGCGGCCAGATGGAGATCCACACGACGAACGAGAAGCTCGACCTGGTGGCGTTTGAAAACGCCTGCCGTGCGGCGCTGCGGCTCGCGACCGGCGGCTGAGGCCGCTTTCGTCACGCCACTCCGGTCGCGAGTGCGGGGAGCACGCCCGCGACACCGACCCGCTCCCCCCGACCCTCCGGTCACATGGCATCCCGCGGCCACACGCCCTACACTCGCCCACATGAACGACCACGCCGTGTCCGAAGCGAGTGCCGTCTCCGCGGCGGCCCCTCCCGCCCTTGACCGGGTGCACCGGGGCGACTGCCTCGACCTGCTCGCCCGGACGCCCGCCTCCTCCGTGCAGTTGGCCTTCGCCGACCCGCCGTTCAACATCGGCTACGACTACGACACCTACGACGATCGGCTCGCGGCCGACGTCTATCTCGAGTGGTCGAAAAAGTGGATCGCCGAGGTGGGCCGGGTGCTCACGCCGGACGGGACCTTCTGGCTGGCGATCGGCGACGAATACGCGGCCGAACTCAAGGTGATCGCGACCCGCGAACTCGGATTCACCTGCCGCAGCTGGGTGGTCTGGTATTACACCTTCGGCGTGAACTGCCGGCAGAAGTTCAGCCGCTCGCACGCCCACATGTTCCACTTCGTGAAGGACCCGGCACGCTTCACCTTCAACACCGATGCCATCCGCGTGCCGAGCGCCCGCGAGCTCGTCTACGGCGACAAGCGGGCCTGCCCGACCGGCCGGCTTCCCGACGACACCTGGATCCTCCGCCCGCAGGATCTCCCCGAGGGCTTCGGCGCCGACGCCGACACCTGGTACTTCCCCCGCGTCTGCGGCACCTTCAAGGAGCGATCCGGGTGGCACGGCTGCCAGATGCCCGAGCAGTTGCTCGGCCGGATCATTCGCTCGTCGAGCAACGAGGGTGACACGGTCCTCGATCCCTTCGGCGGCAGCGGCACCACCCTTGCCGTCGCCAAGAAACTCGGCCGGCGATTCGTCGGCATGGAGCTCTCGCCGGCCTACGCGGAACGGATCGAGGCGAGGCTGGCATCGATCCAGCCGGGCGACCCTCTCGACGGCGCGGCCGAGCCGCTCAAGAGCGTGCCGGCGACGAAGGACGGCCGCCGGCTGAAGAAGACGTCGCGGCCGCGTTCCGGCAAGCAACGCTGACCGGGCCGCATCAGGGGCGTCGAGTCGCGCCGGAGCATCGATCATGGCCCGCAAGAAGCAAGCCGAACCCGCCGCCGGCTTCGCCGCGCCTCCTGCCGATGGAGGCCTGTCGATCGACCGGCTCGCGCAGGCCTTCGCCGCGATGATGGGCGCCGCCGATCCGCATGCCGCCCCTCCGGAGGAGACCGGCGACGTGGTGCACGTCGACGCGTCGCCCGATCTCGACGATCCCGGCTCGTCCGACTCGGCCTGCCGCGTGAGTCCCCTGACGATCCTCGAAGCGTTGCTCTTCGTGGGGCTGCCCGGGGGCAGGCCGTTGTCGAGCCAGATGGTCGCGGGCCTGATGCGGGGCGTGCGTCCGCAGGAGATCGACGACCTCGCCGGACAGTTGAGCCGGCGGTACCTCGCGGACAACTGCCCGTATGAGGTCGTCTCGAAGGACGCCGGCTGGGTGATGCGGCTGCGCAGCGACTTTGCGGGATTCGGGAATATTCTCGAGGCCAAGACGCGGCTCGTCCGGCTCGACGGCGAGTCGCTCGACGTGCTGGCGGCCGTCGCCTGGAACCAGCCCGTGCACCGCGACCGCCTGGTGGAGCTGGGGTGCGACGCCGGCCCGGCCGTGCTCCGGCAGCTCGTCCGTCGCGGACTCCTCGAACTTCGGCACGACGACGGGGGGGAGCCCTGCTACCTGACCACGAAGAAGTTTCTCGAGGTCTTCAAGCTCGAGAGTCTGGCCGACCTGCCGGCACCCACCGACCCGCCGCAGTAGCGAAGCCGCCGCAGCAGCGGAGCCGACGGGAGGCGTGCCGAGCCGCTCAAGCGGGCGGGGGGTTGGACGCTCCGCGTGCCACCGCGAGGGCCTCGTGCTTCGTCGCGATCGCACCGTCGAGCTGGAGGTCACGAATGCGGGCGAGCGCCGCGCCGACCGGAGGGCCTGCCGGCACGCCTGCCGCGAGCAACTCGCCCCCCGTCACGAGCGGCGGCGGATCGATCTCTGCCCGCGGCCGTGCGACCTGCCGGGTGAACCACGCGGCGGCGGTCGCCTCCCCGTGGCCGCAAGCGGCCCGGGCCCGGAGCACGTCGGCGAGCGCCTCGGCATGTTCGCCGACGACCCAGGGTTGCATCCCGGACCACGGCCGCCCGGCGGGCTCGGCCCCGGCCGCCAGATCGGCCACGCCGGCCCGGATCCATCCGGCCTCCTTGGCTTCGCGGTTCGAAAGCCGAAGCCGCGATGCGATCCGCGAAAGCGTCTCGGCGCCGGCATGCTCGCTGAGCGTCGCGAGAGCCATCGGCAGGTTGGGTTCGTCGAAAGCTGCCACGATTCGAGCCGCGTCGTGCCAGCGGGCGTCATCGACCGCCGGCGGCGCCACCTCGACCAGCACCTCGGCGGCGAGCCCCGTCTCGGCGAGCAGTTCGAGGGCGCGTTTCCGGCCGGGCCGGGACAGCATCGCCCGGAGCTCGGCGGCGACCCGCTCCGGGCTCACGCCGGCAACGAGGTGGTGCATCCGCTCGATCGCGCCCCGCGTCTCCTGTTCCAGGACGAATCCGAAGAAGGCGGTGAATCTCACGGCCCGCAGCATTCGCAGGTGGTCCTCGGCAAACCGCAGGGCCGGCATGCCGATCGCCCTGACGATCCCGTCTGTCAGGTCGCGTTTGCCGTCCACGAAGTCGTGGATTTCGCCCGAAAGCGGATCGAGAAACAGTCCGTTGATCGTGAAATCCCGCCGTTGGGCATCGTCGCGGGCCGAGCAAAAGGTCACTCCCTCAGGATGCCGGCCATCGGTGGAGGGGGCATCGGCCCGGAATGTCGCCACCTCCACCTGACCGGCCCCCCTGGGCCCCAGGACGGTGATCACGCCGAACGCCGCCCCCACGGCGAGCGTGCGGCCACGGCCAAAAAGGGCTCGCACCTCATCCGGGCGGGCGGCCGTGGCGACGTCGTAATCGGCTGGAATCCTTCCCAAGAGCTCGTCCCGAACGCAGCCCCCCGCCCAGAAGGTCTCGTGACCGGCATTGCGGAGGCGGCGGACCACCGCCGTGGCAAACTCGCGAGACTGTGACGGGTCGGAGGAGGGTTTTGCCATCGGCGAACCAGTTGACGGGCGACGCTTTCTGCCGATACAATGGGAGTTGACTCTGGGGCGATTCGGCAGGGGTTTTCCTTATACCTTCATGATTCCTGTCCGGGCAGTTCCCGCGTCATTTTTCATTCCATTGTTTCATCCCATCCCAAGCCCTTCACGGGCGGAGGTTTCCATGTCCCGCATCCTGCACAATCCGAAACGACAAGGCTTCACGCTCGTCGAGCTTCTCGTGGTGATCGCGATCATCGCCACGCTGATCGGTCTTCTGCTCCCCGCCGTTCAGTCGGCCCGTGAGGCTGCCCGCCGCACCGGCTGCAGCTTCAATATCCGCGGCCTCACCCAGGCCGTGACGGTGTACGAATCGACCCGGCGGCGTCTGCCGGCCGTGACGGATCGCAATCCGCTCGGCACGACCTTGTTCCAGACAGGCTCGGCAACGGCAAGCGCGACCGCGGGCGGGGGTTACAGCTGGATCTTCCACATCCTGCCCTATATGGAAGAGGGTGCGATGTACAACAATGTCTCGACGAACACCGGCAAGTTCGCGTCCTCGCCCTGGGACAACCAGGCGGTGACCGGCCAGAATCTGACCGGCACGACGGCGCGAAGCGTGGCGATCGCGCAGTTGATCTGTCCGTCTTTCTCGGGAGGGTCGCTCACCACCCTGACCGGTTCGTCGACCGGCGGGCAGGCCAACCTGGGCATCACGTGCTACAAGGCGATGGCGGGCGTCGGCTTCCCCGCTCCGGGAACGATCACCCTCACTGCCGGACCAGGAGACATCCCGAACCTTGCCTCGCGGGGTCCGATCCAGTTTGCCCCGGACCAGACGGGCGTGGTGTCGGGGGCCGGGACGCCGCAGGCGGCCGTTGCCGACGGCATGTCGAAGACCGTGATGATCGCCGAGAGCAAGGAAAACTCGCTTGCCTCGTGGATCGACGGCAACACGGCTTGGGTCGTGGCGGTCAAGCCGGGGGCCACGCCGACGCAGACCAACGGCGTTTGGGCGCTCGGATCGGCGCTCATCGGCCTCAACACGCCGGCACCCTACATGACGGGCTTCAAGGGCTCGACCTGGGGTTTTGGCAACTCCAGTGATCATCAGGGCGGAATCGTCATGCACGGTTTTGGAGACACGCACGTGTCGCAGGTCACGGCCGACATGGATCCGGTGATCTACATGGCCATCTGCTCGCGGCAGGGCGGCGAATCGGCCGTCATGTCCGAATAAAACGGCCCTCAGCCCAACCATTTCCTGATCTCGAGAGGCCGCGGCCGGGGCAACCCTGCCGCGGCCTCGACTTTTGGCGATTTCCACAGACAGCGGCTCGCCGCTATTCTTTCGGCTTGTCCGCCCGTCGGGCCGACGGCTCGATCGACCGCCGGGCGCGGCCAGCTTCCACGCTCGATTCACCGTCCAATCAGGAGCGACGTCTCGCCATGCCAACCCCCACGAACACCGTTCTGTCGCGTCGCGATGCCCTGCTGGCCACAGGCGCGGCCGTGACTGCCGCGACGTCGCTCGGCATGCGGGGCGTGCACGCCGACAATCCGTCGAGCGACGTGCTCCGCATCGGCCTGATCGGGGCGGGCGGCCGTGGCCGTGGAGCCCTCGTGCAGACGCTCTCGGTGCCGGGTTCCAACGCGAAACTCACCGCCGTCGCCGACGCTTTCAAGGGGGGCATCGACGGCGCCATGCGGGCGGTCGAAGGCATGGGCGACAAGGTCGACTGCCCGGAGGATCGTCGGTTCGACGGTCTCGACGGCTACAAGCGGGTGATCGACGCCTCAGACCTCGTCATCCTGGCAACGCCGCCGGGCTTCCGGCCGTTTCACTTCGACGCCGCCGTGAAGGCGGGCAAGCATGTCTTCATGGAGAAGCCGGTGTGTGTCGACAGCTATGGTGCCCGCCTCGTTCTCGAGGCCGCCAGGCAGGCCGACGAAAAGAAGCTCAAGGTGGTGGTGGGCCTGCAGCGGCGTTACCAGAACAGCTATCGCGAGGCGCTCGCCAAGGTTCGTGAGGGCATGATCGGCGACATCATCGGCGGCCAGGTCTACTGGAACGGCAGCGGCATCTGGCACCGCAGTCGTCAGCCCAACACGACCGAGATGCAGTTTCAGGTCAACAACTGGTACCACTTCAACTGGCTCTGTGGTGACCACATCGCCGAGCAGCACGTCCACAACATCGACGTCGCCAACTGGTTTCTCGACAAGCTGCCCGTGTCCGCCTACGGCGTCGGCGGCCGGCAGCACCGCGTGCCGAGCCAGCCCAGCGAAATCTACGACCATCACGCCGTCAACTTCACCTACCCGGGCGGCGTCAGGATCTCGAGCCATTGCAAGCAGTTTCCCGGGGGCGACAACCGGGTGGACGAGGAGTTCCAGGGAACGAAGGGGGTCATCCGGCTCCACCCGGGGTTCGCCCGAATCACCGACCTCGAGGGCAACGAGCTCTGGAAGTTCTCGGGCCCCGATCCCGATCCCTACCAGGTCGAGCACGACGAACTTCACGCCGCGATCCGCACCGACACGCCGAAGAACAACGCCTCGTACGGCGCCACCTCGAGTTTCTCGTCGGTGCTCGGCCGGCTGGCGACCTACTCGGGCAAGAACTGGGAGTTTGAGAAGGCCCTCGCGCTCGACTACCGCACGATGCCCGAGGATCCGACCTGGGAGACGACGCCCCCGGTCGTGCCCAACAAGGACGGCAACTACCCGCTGCCCATGCCCGAGACCTTCAAGATCACGTCGGTGACCCAGCCAGCCGTGTCATGATCGTCGGCGTGCCCCGGGAAACGAAGCGGGATGAATACCGCGTGGCGCTGCTGCCCGTGGGCGTGGAGGAACTCGTCCGCGGGGGCCATACGGTCGTCGTGGAGCGGTCGGCCGGTGCGGGCTCGGGCCTCACCGACGAGGCCTACGCCCGGTGCGGCGCCGACCTGGCCGACACGGCCGCCGAGGTCTTCGCCAGGGCCGACCTGATCGTCAAGGTGCAGGAGCCGCAGCCGCCGGAACTCCGCCTGATTCGTCCGCGGCAGGTGGTCTTCACCTACTTCCACTTCGCCGCCGACCGCCGGCTCACCGAGGGGTTCATGGCTGCCGGTGCGACGGCGGTGGCCTATGAGACGCTCCGCGACGACCGCGGAAGGCTTCCCCTGCTCATCCCGATGAGCGAGGTGGCGGGCCGGATGAGCATCCAGGAGGGGGCGAAGTATCTGGAACGGCCGCAGATGGGCCGCGGCATCCTGCTCGGGGGCGTGCCCGGCGTGGCACCCGCCAACGTGCTGGTGCTCGGCGCTGGAACCGTCGGCGCCAACGCCGCCAAGGTCGCCGCCGGCTTCGGTGCCACCATCGCATTGCTCGACACCAGCCTCGAGCGGCTCCGGTATCTCGACGACGTCACGCCCCCCAACGTGGATTGCCTCTACTCCGATCGCCACACGATCCGGGAGCGGCTGGGCTGGGCGGATCTCGTGATCGGCAGCGTTCTCATTCCGGGAGCACGGGCGCCGCATCTCGTCGAGCGGGAGGACCTCGCCCTGATGAAGCCCGGCGCGGTGATCATCGACGTCGCCATCGATCAGGGGGGCTGCGTGGCGACGAGCCGTCCCACGACCCATGCCGAGCCCACCTATGTCGTGGACGACGTCGTCCATTACTGCGTGACCAACATGCCGGGGGCCGTGGGCCGCACGAGCACCTACGCCCTCTGCAACGCCACGCTCCCCTACGTGATCGAACTCGCGTCGCAGGGTGTGGAGGCCGCCGCCAGACGGAGCCCCGCCATCCGCTCGGCCGTCAACGTGTTCGACGGCCGGCTCGTTCAGCCCGCCGTCGCCGCCGCCTTTGGCCTTCCCTGCGAGACATTCCCGTCGTCGTGAGTCCTGCGAGATCCGCATGTCACCATCGCCTGTCGTCCCGGTCGCGCTCCGCTGGCAGGGCGACGCCACCGGCCACCTCGAACTCGTCGATCAGACGATCCTCCCCGCGCGGCTCGAGTGGCTCTCCTGTCGTGACGTGGACACCGTCGTGGAGGCGATCAAGAGCCTGCGTGTGCGCGGGGCTCCGGCGATCGGCATCGCCGGCGGCTACGGACTCGTCGTCGCGGCCGGCGAGGCGGTTCGCGAGGGGATGGAACCCGGGCGCGGCCGGGCGCACGTTCTCGCGCAGGCCGAGCGGCTGGCAACAGCCCGGCCGACGGCCGTCAACCTCCGCTGGGCCGTCGAGCGGTGCGTCGCCGTGCTCGACAGGCTGCCGGAGGCCGCCGCGCCGATCGCCCTGGCCGAGGCCCTGCTGGCCGAAGCCCGCGTCATCCACGACGAAGACCGCCGCCTCTGCGCCGCGATCGGTCGCCACGGCGCCGCGGTCCTGCCGCGGGGCGGCATCCTCACCCACTGCAACACCGGGGGACTCGCCACTGGCGGAGCCGGCACGGCGCTGGCCGTGATCAGCACCGCCTGGGACGAGGGACGCCGCTTCGAGGTCTTCGCCGACGAGACGCGGCCGCTCTTTCAAGGCGCCCGGCTGACGGCCTGGGAACTCGTGCAGCGGGGCATTCCCGTCACCGTGCTTTGCGACTCGGCCGCCGGGCACCTGCTCACGACCGGCCGGGTGGCGGCCTGTGTCGTCGGCGCCGACCGGATCGCCGCCAATGGTGACACGGCCAACAAGATCGGCACCTACGGTCTGGCGGTGCTCGCCGCGGCCCACGGCGTGCCCTTCTATGTCGCCGCGCCGTCGAGCACGTTCGACCTCTCGCTGGACACCGGCGCGGGAATCCCCATCGAGGAGCGGTCGCCGGCCGAGGTGACCCATCCGCTCGGGGTCACCGCCGCTCCTGTCGGCGCCATGGCCTACAACCCCGCGTTTGACGTCACGCCCGCCCGTCTCATCAAGGGCATCATCACCGAGCATGGCGTGATCGAGCCCGTCACCGGCGACCGTATCCGCGCCGTGCTCGCCACGCCGTCGCATTGAGCACCCGGATCGCCGCACCGCTCGTTCCCCCCCACTGCGGACGCTGCGGCCGGTTCTCGCGACGCACATCGGGATGCCGATGTAAACTCTACGGGCTCGTCCAACTTCGTGGCCGCATCCCGCCCTCATGAACCCTCTTCTCGACACCGCCGGAGTTCCGTTCTCGCCCGCGGCCGCACAGGGGGGACGGCAAAATCCCTTCCCCGGCTACAAGGCCCCGGAGGGGTGCTACGACGAGCTCTGCGGAGCCGACGGCCTGCCGCGGCCGCACTGGCACCGGCTCGTCGACCAACTCGGCTCATGGCAACCCGCGGAGCTCGCGGAACGTTGGGACCAGGCCCGTCGTCTGATTCGTGACAACGGCGTCACCTACACGATGCAGGACGAGAAGTCGGGCGAGCAGCGGCCCTGGGTGCTCGACCCGATCCCGCTGGTGATCGCCGACACCGACTGGAACCGGCTCGAGGTGGGAATCAATCAGCGGGCCCGGGTGCTCGATGCCCTGCTCGCCGACATCTACGGTCCGCAGCAGGTGCTCCGCGAAGGCATCGTGCCCCCCGAACTGGTGCTCGGGCATCCCGCGTTTCTGCGGTGCTGCCACGGCCTGCCGGTCATCGGCGGCCGCTGGCTGCATGTCTATGCCGCCGTCGTCGCCCGCAACCATGACGGCCAGTGGATGGCGCTCGGCGACCGCACCGACGTGCCCCGCGGCCTGGGCTACGCCCTCGAGAACAGGCTGGTGGTCTCCCGGCTCTTTCCGGCCGCCTTCCAGCAATGCAACGTGGAGCGGTTGGCGCCGTTCTTCATGGGGCTGCGTTCGCTGCTCCGCGGGCTCGCCCCTGGCCGTGACGATCCGCGGATCGGCCTGCAGAGCCCCGGGCCGTCGAGTTCGACCTACTTCGAAGACGCCTATCTTGCCCGCTACCTTGGCTACCCGCTCGTCGAAGGAGGCGATCTGGCCGTCCGCGACGACCGCCTCGGCCTCAAGACGCTCGGCGGTCTCGTGCCGATGGACGTGCTGCTGAGGCGGGTGCCCGACCGGCAGTGCGACCCGTTGGAACTCGACGGCACGGCCCTGGAGGGCACGCCGGGGCTCGTGCAGGCCGTCCGCCGCGGCCGCGCGGCCGTCGCCAATGCACTGGGCAGCGGGATCGTCGAATCGCCGGGGTTTGCGGAGTTTCTGCCCGCAGTCTCGCGGCGGCTGCTCGGCGAGGAGCTCGAACTGGCCACGCCGCGGTCGTGGTGGTGCGGCATCGCCGCCAACCTCGACCACGTGCTCCGCACGCTCGACGACTGCGTGGTGGAGCCGGTCGCGGCCCGCCGCGGCATGAAGCGGGTGGTGCCGGCGCTGCTCGACGCCGCATCACGGGCCCGGCTCATCGACGAGATTCGTGCCCGGCCCGCCGACTGGGTCGGCCGTGAACGAGTGGAACGCTCCGTCGCCCCCTGCTGGAACGACGCCGCGATCGTCCCCGCAGCGGTGCTGATGCGGTGCTTCGCCATCGCCGCTCCCGAGGGCTACCAGACCATGCGGGGAGCGCTGGCGAGAATGTCCGCAGGCCGTTCGTCCGGCGAGGAACTCCTCCTCTCCAGCCAGGGCTCGAAGGATGTCTGGGTGCTCGCGCAGGGCCCCGTTCCCCCGGTCACACTCCTGCGCCCGCCCGGTCAGCCGATCCCGTTGCGGCGCAGCGGCTACGACCTCCCGAGCCGTGTGGCCGATCATCTCCACTGGCTCGGGCGGCACGTCGAGCGGGCCGAGGGCACGGCCCGGCTCCTCCGCACGGTGACCAACCGCCTGGCGTCGGAATCGCACCAGGACTGCGTGGGCGAGGCGGCGCTGCTGCTCAACGTGCTGGCGGATCCGACGCTCGCCAGACCCGAAAGGCTCTCCCCGTCGCAGCCTGGCGCGCTGTGGGAGATGCATGCCGAGATTCAGAAACTCGTCCACGACGGATCGCGGCAGGGCAGCGTGCGGGAGAGCATCGATCGTCTCTGGCGGACGGCATCGGTGGTTCGCGATCGAATCTCGATCGATTCCTGGAAGGTCCTTTCGCGGGTGCGCCGCGACTCGCTCTCGGGCCGGCCCGCCGTTACGCTTTCGCCCGGCCGGTTCGCCGACGTGCTGCCCCACCTCGACACGGTGATCTTCGAACTCTCCGCCTTCGCCGGTCTCGGCATGGAGAGCATGACCCGCGGGCCGGGCTGGCGGTTCCTCGACATGGGCCGGCGGTTGGAGCGGGCCGCTGCCATGATCCAACTGCTGGAGCCGACCCTCGCCGCGGCCCGGGCCCCCGCTCCCGGCGACGGCGACGGCGACGGCGGCCGCTCCGACACGCAGCGTCTCGACGAGATGCTTCTCGAGATCGCGGACAGCTCGATGACCTACCGAAACCGCTACCCGGGCGTCCTCGAGGCGGCCCCCCTGATCGACCTGCTGCTGATCGACGACACCAATCCGCGGAGCGTCGGCTTCCAGTTCGCGGCCCTCGCCGACCACGTGCAGGCGTTGCCCGACGACGATTCATCGCCGGTGCTCACGGGAGAACGCCGCGCCGTGACCGACGCCCTCGGCCAGCTACGGCTCGCCGACGTCGATCGGCTCGCGCAGCCCGACGATCGTGGGTCTCGCGTCGCGCTCGGGGCCCTTCTCGGCCGGCTCGACGGGCTCGTCCGCGAGTTTTCCGACGCGATCACCCACCGCTACCTCGTTCACTCCACGCCGCGGCGGCGGCTGGGCGACGTTCCGAGCCTTCCCGCCAACGGAGCGTGATCAATCCATGATTCCCCATGTCGTCATCGTCGGCCGGCCCAACGTGGGCAAGTCGACCCTCTTCAACTGGCTCGTCGAGAAGCGGATCGCGATCGAGGACCCGACCGCGGGCGTGACCCGCGATCGGCTCGTGCAACGGGTCGAGCTCGAAGGCCGCGTGATGGAGCTCGTCGACACCGGCGGCATGGGTTTCGACGACCCCGACGGTCTCACGGCGCACATCGACAAGCAGATCGAATCGGGGCTCGCCTCGGCCGCGGTCGTCCTGTTCGTCGTCGATGTCCGCTCGGGACCGCTGGCGGCCGACGTGGAAGTGGCCCGCCGGATCCGCAAGTTCGGCTGTCCGGTGATCCTCGTGGCCAACAAGGCCGACGGGCCGAAGCTCGATCCGCAGGCCCACGAGTTTGCCTCGCTCGGCTTCGGGCCGCCGCTCATCGTCAGTGCCCGCCAGAATCGCAACCGCGTGCAGCTCGTCGATGCGATTCTCGAACGGCTCCCGGAGCCGACCGGCGCAGAGCCTTTGTCGGCCGATCTGCCCGAGATGAAGCTCGCCATGGTGGGCCGTCGCAACGTGGGCAAGAGCACGTTCGTCAACTCGCTCGCCCACGAGGAACGGGTGATCACGAGCCCCGTCGCCGGCACGACCCGGGACAGTGTCGACGTGCGCTTCGAGGTCGACGGCAGGTCCTTTCTCGCGATCGACACGCCCGGCCTGCGGCGGTCGAAAAGCCGCAAGACCGACGTCGATTTCTACTCGACGCACCGCGCCCAGCGGAGCGTCCGCCGCGCCGACGTGGTGCTCCTGTTCTTCGACGCCAGCGAACCGATCGGGAAGGTCGACAAGCAGCTCGCCGACACGATCACCGAGGAGGCGAAGCCGGTCGTGTTCGTGGTCAACAAATGGGATCTCTATGCGGCCGACGTGAAGAAGCAGGAGTGGGAGGAGTATCTCCGCGACACGTTCCGCACGATGCCGTGGGCGCCGATCGCCTTCGTGACGGCCACCAAGGGCCGGACCGTGAAGGCGGTGATCGACACCGCCCAGCGGCTCTACCGCCAGAGCCGCGAGCGGACCCCGACCGCCCGGCTGAACACCGTCCTGCGTCAGGCCGTCGAGATCAACCGTCCGCCCGCCGACTCCCGCGGCCGTCCCGTCCGGCTCTACTACGCCACCCAGGTCGAGGTCGCGCCCCCGACGATCGTGATCTCGGCGAGCGCTCCACGGAGTCTTTCGGAGCCCTACCGCCGCTACCTGCTCAACGCGTTCCGGAAGGAACTGCCGTTCCACGAGGTGCCGATCCGGCTGTACGTCCGCGGCAAGTCATCGGCCGACAAGACGGACGACTGACGGCCCGTGGACGAAGGGACCCATGGGCGTCGTCGGCCCGATCGAGCGGTGGAAATGCCGAGGGTTTCCGCGGTCGGGGATCGTCGCATCCTGCTCAGGCAGGCTTGTTCGACGGTCTGCTAGCGCACCACGTCGAGGGCGACGATCGGCCCGATCGTGTCGCCGTCGTCGCGGCCCGCCGCGTGGGCGATGCCGAGGGGCTGAATCCGCATCCTGCCGTTGCGGACGATGGATGGGCCCGCCTGATCCGGCGAGCCGATGCGCACCCTGCGTGGCGGCAGCGCCGCGGCCTTGGGCTGCCGGTCTTTCGTGAACGAGACGGCCTCGTAGACGAGCGCCTCGGCAGTGGCGGGATCGACCAGGTCGAACACGAGGCACCGGTAGGCCGGTGCGGCCGGTCGCCGGACGACGGTGAGCCAGACGACGAGTCGGTTGCCCGGCTGGAGCCGGGAGACGTCGACGGTGTCGGGGCCACCGGTCGGCGGCCGCAGGTCGGAGGCCTGCACCACGGGGGCGGAATCGTGGACCGAGCCGGGCGAGGGTGGCGCCACGGCTGATGTCGCTGGGACGGAACTGCCGACCGGAACGGGCTGGGACGTGGCAGGAACCGCCGGCTCGGGCTCCACGCTCGGCTGCGTCTCGGCCGGTTGGGCGGCTGGCACGTCGCTGGCGCTCAGGACCCTCATCCCACGATCGGCGAGCCGCCCCAGGTCGCCCGTGATCGCAAAACCGCCGGCGACGATGCCCAGCGCCGCGCAGCGGGCGAGGATGGTGGACATCGAGGGTGGATTTCACCAGGGTGGGGTCTGCGGTCGAAGACGCGACCCAAGTATGCGCTGCCCGGTGCACGAGGCGTGGTGCCACGGGGGAAATTCCATGGCCAAGGGCTGCCGGTCATGAGGGTCGCACGCCTCCGGAGCCGGTGGCAGACAGCAGTGGGGTGCGGTCGGGCGTTTCCCCCGGGTCTATCCCGTTGGCAGAAGGTCAGGGATGCAATCCTGTTCGGCACGGGGTTGCCGGAGGTGTTCGCACGTCCCGTGAGGGTCGGGGCAGCCCCTCCCGGCACCCTGCGAACGACCGCAAAAGTCCAAGCTAGAACCGGGGATCCCCGCCCCACCGGGCCCGGATGGCATCGACCTGCCGCGGCGTGAATGGCATCGGCCCCGCGAGCAACTCCGGATCCTGTCGTTCCTCGGGCACGAGGCGGTTGACGATCGCAGCGATCAAGGTGTCGATGCCGAGGCCCGTGACCGCCGATGTCGCGATCGCCCCGGCAACCATCACCCCCGGGGCCAGGTCGCACTTCGTCAGCACCAGGAGTTCCTCCGCCGGCGGCGGCTCCACGACCGGCGGCAGCGCGTCCGCGGGCATCACGCGGAGAACGAGATCGGCCGCCTGCCGCTCAGCCACGGCTCGGGAGATCCCCGCCAGTTCCACGGGCGTCACGTCGGCCGCGTCTTCCCGCATCCCGGCGACGTCGATGAGGTCCACCTCCCAGCCGTCGATGACGGCGCGGGCGGTGACCACGTCGCGGGTCGTCCCCGGGATGGGCGAGACGATGCTGCGGCCGTGGCCCACGAGGGCATTCATGAGGCTGCTCTTGCCGGCGTTGACGGTGCCCGAAAACACGATCCGCCACGGGGTCGTGAGCCGCAGGCCCACCCGGGCGGCCGCGAGCAGCCGGGCTGCGGCACGGATCGCGGCCGCGTCGTCGCCTGCGGTCGCGAGCGTGTCGATGCGGTGGAGTTCGCCGTCGAGGCTGCCCGCGGCCTGTCGCGACAGAATCCGCGCGGCCTTGGGCCCGGAGGCGAACGGCAGCGATCGCAGCGCGGCCCCGGCGCCGGTGTCGGCGTCGCCGAGCGTCGGCCAGTCGTGCCAGGAGACCCGCAGCGCCCCGGCGGACTCGAGTCCGCCGAGGATCGCCGCCGCCGCCGCCGTGCCGCCGTGACAATGCACCTCCACCCCGTCCCGGTCGCGTCTGACGACGACCACATCCTCGCCCGTCGCCCGCCAGGTCCCGAAACAGATCGCCCGGTCGGGCCGTGCGGCCACCGGGCCGCCCCTGGCCGCGAACAGGCGGTCGATGATCGTCACCGCGTCATCTCCGGCGACTCCGACCACGGAGAGCGCCCCACGGCCCGGCGGCGTGAGCAGGCCGCAACGGATGATCTGGACGTCTGCGGGCTGGCTGCTAAAAAAACCGCTCACCAGTTGATCAATCCCCGCACGGAGATTCCCCATGGCCGATTGGATCGAGGCCGGCGACAAGGCCCCCGACTTTACGCTGGCGACGCACGACGGCACGAAGTTGAAACTCTCGAGCCTCCGGGGCACGCCCGTGGTCCTTTATTTCTACCCCAAGGACGACACTCCGGGCTGCACGAAGGAAGCCTGCGGCTTTCGCGACGCGAAGGCGAAGCTGGCGAAGTTCGGGGCGGTCGTGCTCGGCGTCAGCCCGGACGGGCCGGCGAGCCACGAGGCATTCCGGGTGAAATACAAGCTCCCGTTCACGCTCCTCTGTGATCCTGGCCACCAGGTCGCCGAGAAATACGGCGCCTGGCGGGAAAAAAACATGTATGGCAAGAAGTCGATGGGTATCGCCCGCAGCACGTTCGTGATCGACGCGGAAGGGCGGGTGGCGAAAGTCTTCAAGGCGGTGAAGACCGACGTTCACGCCGAGCAGGTGCTCGCGGCACTCGCCGAGGTGTGAGGAAGCCGCCGCCCGGCCGGCCGGGCGTTCCGGATGAAAGCCGGGCCTTGGGGCAGGCCCCACTCCGCGGAGCATCCGGGCCGCTCACGAACCGGCCCGAAGCCGCTGGCGACTTCTGCCGGAAGCAAAACCCGCCGGGCGTGTCGGTCAGACCTCGGCAGGACCTTCGGCAGCCTCGCGATCGCTCGACCAGCCGACGCGCTTCTTCGAGAGGCCGATCTTCCGCTCCTCGGTGTCGACGCGGAGAATCTTGACCTCGAGCGGATCGCCGACCTTCACGAGGTCTTCGGCATTCTCCACCTTGTCCTCGGAGAGTTCCGAGATGTGGAGCAGGCCCTCGAGGCCGTCCTCCAGACCCACGAACACGCCGAAGTTGGTGATCTTGGTGACCGTGCCGTTGACGACGTCGCCGGCCTTGTACCGCTTGGGGATGTCGGTCGTCCAGGGATCGTCGGCCATCTGCTTGAGTCCCAGGGCGATCCGCCGTCGCTGCTGGTCCACGGAGAGCACCTTGCACTCGACCTCGGCACCCTTGTCGAGCATCTCGCTGGGGTGGGTCACCTTCCGCGTCCAAGACATGTCGGTCACGTGGAGCAGGCCATCGATGCCGTCGTTGATCTCGATGAAGGCGCCGTAGTTGGTGAGGTTGCGGACCACGCCCTTGACGATCGCGCCCGGTGGATAATCGGCGGCCACCTTCTCCCAGGGGTTCTGCTGGGTCTGCTTCATTCCCAGCGAGATTTCCTGCTTTTCCTTGTTGATGGCGAGCACGACGACCTCGACCTCGTCGCCCGGCTTCACCAGCTCGCTTGGATGGCTGACCCGCTTCGTCCAGCTCATCTCGCTGATGTGCACGAGCCCCTCGACGCCGTCCTCGAGCTTCACGAACGCGCCGTAGCTCATCACGTTGACGACCGTGCCCATGCAGACGGTGCCCACCGGATACTTGTCGGCGACCTTGGCCCACGGGCTGGCCGTCCGCTGCTTCATGCCGAGGGCGATCTTCTCGCGATCGCGATCGATGTGCAGCACCTGCACCTCGATCTCCTGGTCGATCCGCACCATCTCGCTGGGATGGCCGATCCGCGCCCAGCTCATGTCGGGGATGTGGAGCAGGCCGTCGATG
>SXWC01000169.1 GCA_005789975.1 Planctomycetaceae bacterium | reverse complement strand
GATCCCAACGGCGACGCTTCCGAAGGATCTCGCCAAGGCGGCAACGGGTGCGTGGGATCGCGCACTGGAGCTCGGCATGGCGCACGGGTATCGCAACGCCCAGGTGAGCGTGCATGTCGACACCGAGGGCACCGGCAAGGTCGAGGATGAACGGCTCTGCGAAGTGGTGCGGGACTTCTTCCCGTTGACGCCCCGCGGAATCATCGACTACCTCGACCTGCGGCGGCCCATCTACCGCAAGACGGCCGCCGGCGGTCACTTCGGCCGCGACGGCTTCTCGTGGGAGAATACCGACAAGGCGAAGCAACTCGCCGAAGCAGCCCGGTCCGGCGCCGCCGTGGGCTGAACGGCCCATGACGACGACACCGGCGATCGGCGGGGGGCACATGGCCCGCGGTGGACCGCGGCTGCGTTCCCCCCGCACATCGGCCGGTCGTCCGCAGGCCTTCGCCGCAGCCGGTCAGCCGCTCGTTGCGATGCTTCCGCCGGTCGCCGCCGCGGTCATCGGAACCGTGGCGGTGGCGTGCGGCGTCGTGCTCGCGGTGCGGCGCCTCTCAGGGGGCTTCGAGGTCACGGATTCCGCCGCGGCGTGGCTTGTCGCCGCGGCGGGGATCACGCTGGTGGCGATCGCCGACCAGTCATGCCGTCACGTGGGTGGAGTTCTCGGCTCCGTGGCGGCCCGGTGCGGACTCGTCCTCGGCGTCGTCGCGGTGGCGCTGCCGCCGAGCAGGGGCGACTGGGCATCGATGCTCGCCGTCCTTGCCGCCATCGCCGTGGCGGTCGTGCGGATGCCGATCGCCGCGCCACCGCGAGCGTCCAAGACCGCGCCCGCCCGTCGCATCCCGCCGACTCACCGGTCCCGGCCACTCCGCCGCCGCGACGGCCATGTGCGACGGGAAGAAGAAGAGCCGGGAAGGCTGTTGCAGCGGCTCGAGCGGTTCGAATCGCCCGCCGGTGCAGACTGCCTTCGCGGCCGGCTCAACCTCGCCCTGCCGGCGGGCAGTCGTGCGGCCCATGCGCATGTCGGCTTCTGCCCCTCCTTCGCCGAAACCCCGTCGGTCCGGGTGACGACCGAGTATGATGGAGTCGAAGCGGTCGTCACGGCCGCGGAAGTGCTCCCCTGGGGCGTCCGCGTCGAGTGCCGCCTGACGGAGCCGGCGGAGGAGCCGCTGGAGATTCCGATCGACGTGTTCGTGCAGGCTCCCGGGTGACTCACTGATGGCACGCTGGCCGAGTCGTCTTTGGACGACGCTCTTCACCTACGGCTTGATCTTCGGCGGGTTTCCCCTGCTCTGCTTTTTGTTCTGGACGTGGGTGCGGGGCCGCTGATGATTCCGGCCCCGTGGCCCATCGCCACATCCTGTGGAGAATGATGCGACGATGTTGCATGCGATCGTGATGGCCGGCGGATCGGGAACGAGATTCTGGCCCGCCAGCCGCGCCGCTCTGCCCAAGCAGTTGCTGCCGCTTGCCGGCTCGAAGACGCTTCTCGAAGACACCGTGGAGCGGCTCGACGGCCTCGTGCCCCCGGAACGCACGATGATCGTCACGTCGGCCCGGCTCCTCGATGCCGTCCGGCGGCAGGCGCCCGGCGTGCCCGAGGCGGGGCTCGTCGGCGAGCCCTGCAAGCGGGACACCGCCCCCTGCATCGGCCTCGCCGCCCTGCTCGTGTCGCGACACGATCCCGACGCGATCATGGCGGTGATGCCCTCCGACCATGTGATCCGCCCCGCGGCCGAGTTTCGCCGCGCGATCCGAGAGGCGGCCGTGCTGGTGGAATCCGCGCCCGCCCGCCTGATCACCTTCGGCGTGCGTCCGACCTACCCCGCGGAGAGCTTCGGCTACATCCAGCAGGGTGCGGCTCTCCCCTGCGGCGCGGGGGCGTTGCAGGCCCACGCGGTCGCCCGAGTCCGCGAGAAGCCTCCCGCCAGCGTGGCCGCGGAATACGTCGCCGCGGGCACCTACCTCTGGAACGCCGGCATCTTCGTCTGGAAGGCGAGCACGATCATCGAGGCGCTCGACGAGCGGCAGCCGGAGTGCATGGCCCACCTCCGCCGGATCGCCGCGGCCTGGGACACGCCCGATCGCGACCGCGTCTTCGCGGAGGAATTCGCCGCCATCCACGGCATCTCAATCGACTACGCGGTGCTCGAGCACGCCACCGACGTGGCCGTGATCGAGGCCCCGTTCGGCTGGGATGACCTCGGCGGCTGGTCGGCCGTGGCCAGGCAGCGTGGGACGGACGCCGCGGGCAACACGTCGGTGGGACGCCACCTCGGCATCGAGTCCTCCGGCACCATCGTGCATGCCGGCGACGACCATCTGGTCGTCACGCTGGGGCTCACGGATATCCTTGTGGTACACACCCCCGACGCCACGCTTGTCGCCAACCGGGCCCACGAAGAGGCTGTGCGCAAGGTCGTGGCCGAAATCGAGAAGTGCGGATGGCAAGAGTATCTCTGATCACGGCGACGGCCACGCTCTTCCTCCTCGCCGCCGCCGTGAGCCGGTCGGACGAGACGGCGGAAGTCGGGCGGCGCGACGTGGAGTGGCTCCGGACGATGCGTCGGTCCCGCGAGGCGTTGGAGTGGAGCGACCTCGTCGTGCGGCACGACTGGAGGCTTCAGCAACGGCCCTCCGACGATCGTTGCCGAATCCTCGATCCCGATGACCCCACCGTCCGCGAGGGTACGGCCGAGGAATGCCGCGGCGCCTTCGAGCGACTCGGGGCGGACGGCACCGTTCCGCCCGTCGCCGGTCCGGTCGTCCTGGTGCTCCACGGGCTCGGGGAGGGCCGCTCCTCGATGCGGCCGCTCGCCGAACACCTCCGCCGGTCGCTCGATGCGACGGTGCTTCTCTTCGGCTATGCCAGCACGAACGCCGACATCGAAGCCCACGGCCGCTCGCTCGGTGCCGTGATCGCCGCGCTGCCGGCGTCAGGCCGCATCAGTTTTGTCGGGCACAGCCTCGGCAATCTCGTCGTTCGTCGCTGGATGACGCTCGCCGACCGCGACGATCTCGCACGGCTGGACCGCATGGTCATGCTCGGCCCCCCCAACACGGGTTCGGAACTCGCGCGGCAGGTGGCGGGCGTCGGATTCCTCGCCGGGCTGGCAGAGGGCGCCGCCCGCGATCTTGTGGTCGATTGGCACAAGGTGGCTCCGCAGCTCGCCGTGCCGCCATGCGAGTTTGGAATCGTGGCCGGCGGACGCGGCGACACCAGCGGCTTCAGCCCACTTCTCGCGGGCGACGACGACGCCGTCGTCCGCGTCGACGAAACCCGGCTCGATGGCGCCGACGACTTCCTGCTCCTGCCGGTCCATCACGCCGCCATGCTCCGCGATCCGCGGGTGCAGCGGGCGACGCAATCCTTCCTCGAGTCGGGGCGTTTCGAGCCCGCGGTTCCGCTCGCTCCAGCCGGGGCCGGCGAATGAACGCCCCCCTCCCCCCGACGATTCCGGCCGGCCGCGTCGCGGGGATCGACTACGGCCGGCGCCGGATCGGTGTGGCGGTCTGCGACGCGGAGCGGATCATCTGCAGCCCCCTCTGTGTACGGCAGACGACGGGGGATCTCGCGGCCGACGGCCGCTTCTTCCGCACGCTGGCCGTCGAAGAGACGCTCGCGGGCTTCGTGGTCGGCCTGCCGGTCCACGCCGACGGCACCGACAGTGCGATGTCGACGGAGGTGGAGCGGTTCGGTGCGTGGCTCGGAAGGCTCACCGGCCTGCCGATCGCCTTTCAAGACGAGCGGTACAGCTCCCGAGAGGCGGCGGGGATGCTCGCGGGTGTGGGTCTGACCCGCGGACGCAAGAAGGCCCGGGCCGATGCCGTAGCGGCGCAGGTCGTGTTGCAGTCATGGATCGACTCGCAGACGCGGGGCGAGCGGCCGCGACCACTGGATGGATAGGACTAGTCGAGACATGCACACCCAGGCTCTTCCGCGGCTCGTCGTGGGCTGTGGCTATCTCGGTGAACGGGTCGCACGACGGTGGCTCGGCGCCGGATCCCGGGTGATCGGCATCACGCGCCGGGAGGCGCGTGCCGTGGAACTCCACTCACTCGGCATCGAGCCGGCGATCATCGACGTCACCGCCACCGAACCGGGCTGGTCGGCGTTGTTCTCCGACATCGGCCGACCGGTGACCGTGTTCTGGAGCGTCGGCTTCGATCGGGCCGCGGGGACGACGCATCGCGACGTGCACGTCGCCGGGCTGCGAAAGCTGCTCGATGCCCTCGCGGCAGCCCAGGGCTCCGGCCCGCGGCCGCGGATCATCTTTTCGAGTTCCACCGGCATATGGGGCGACGAAGGCGGCGGGGTGGTCGATGAGCGCACGCCGCCGAATCCGGGCCGCGATGCCGGCCGGGTGCTCGTGGAGGCGGAGGCCCTGCTCGCGGCACACCCCCTCGGGCCGGGAACGGCACTGCGGTTCGCCGGCCTTTACGGCCCCGGTCGCCTGCCGCGGCTCGACGATCTTCGCGCCGGCCGGCCGATCGCCGCCGACCCCGACTCGTGGCTCAATCTTGTCCATGCCGACGACGCCGCGACCATCGTCTGTGCCGCATCCGACGCGATCTCGCCGCAGCCGCTCTACGTGGTCTCCGACGGCACTCCAGTCCGCCGCCGGGAATGGTACGGCCGACTCGCGGCCCTCACCGGCAGCCCCGAGCCCCGCTGGGATCCATCGGCACCGCGAACCCGGGGCGCCGACAAACGGGTCAACCCGTCGCGGCTCTTCGCCGATCTCCCCGTCACGCTGGCTCACCCCGACTCGCTCGCCGCACTTGCCGGCCTCGTGAACGCCTCCTGACCGTTTTCCAGGAAGCCCGACGGCGACGGGGGCCCACGACCCGCACCGCCACGGGCTGCGGTTTTCGCACGAATCCGGCTCAGCGTGCCGTCGTGGGTTCCTGGACCTTCGCGGTGTCGGTCAGCCCCATCGCTGCCGAGAGGGCGCGGATGTAGTCCACCGTGATGTTCATCGCCTCGTCGAACGAGAAATCACGGCGAACGACCGGCCTCTTCTGCAACTCGAGTTCCTCGAGTTTCTTCTCCTCCTCGTCCTCGGCAGCCTTGCCCTCGTTCCACTGCTTCTCGAACTCCGACTCGACGAGCGAGATCGTCTTCTCGTCCTTCCGCTTCTGGTAGCGGGCGATGTCGCCGGAGAGTTTCTCGAACTCCTTGCTGGCCTCGACCCTCCTGGCCGACTCCTGGCGGAGCTTGGCCACCATCCCGTCGGTCACCTGACCGGTGGGCTGGAACTCGGCGCGGGGCACCTTGTCGAACGTGATCGCATGATCGAGGTCGCATTCGCCGATCGGCAGATGCGTCGTGATGCTCGGAATCTCGACGTCGCTCTTCACGCCCTCGAGTTGCGTGCTGTCTCCGGAAGGCCTGTAAAACTGTTGAATCGTCACCTTGATCGCACCGAGGGAGGGGGCGTTGTCGAACCGCGGAAACAGCTGACGGCCCACGTCGAGCAGCGTCTGGACGGTGCCCTTTCCATGGGTCGCCTTGTCGCCGACGATCAACCCGCGGTGGTAATCCTGGATCGCTCCGGCGAGGATCTCGCTGGCGCTGGCGCTGAACTTGCTCGTGAGCACCACCAGCGGTCCATCCCAGGCCACGCCCTGATCGACGTCGTCGTAGGGCCTCACCTGCTTGTCGGCGTCTTTGATCTGCACGACCGGCCCCTTGTCGATGAACAGCCCCGTCAGTTTGATCGATTCCGGCAGCGAGCCGCCGCCGTTGCTCCGCAGGTCAAGCACGACGCAGTCGACGCCCTTCTGCCGAAACTCATCGAGCAGGCGTTTGCAGTCGCGGGTGCTGCTCTTGAACTCCGCCTGCCCCTGCTGTGCGCCGGCCATGTCCATGTAGAAACTCGGCAGGTTGATGACACCGATGCGGTAGGGGGAGCCATCGGCCTTCTTGCCCTGCTCGATCACCTCGCCGCGGGCCTCCGCGTCCTTCAGCTCGATCTTGGCGCGGGTGATGTCGTAGACCTTGGGGGCGGTTTCGCCGACCGGGATCACCTTCAGCCTCACGACCGTGCCCCGCTTGCCACGGATGAGCTTCACCACCTCGTTGAGGTTCATGTCGACCACGTCGACGATTTCCCCCTCCCCACCCTGCCCGACACCGACGACGCGGTCCTTGGACTTCAGCCGGCCGTCACGGTCGGCGGCCCCGCCGGGCGTGAGTTCGACGATCGTCGTGTAGCCGTCCTCACCCTTGAGTTGGGCGCCGATGCCGTCGAGCTGGAGCCGCATGCCGATCTCGAAGTTTTCCAGGGTGCCCGGTGACATGTAGCTCGTGTGCGGGTCAAAGCTGCTGGTCAAAGACGAGAGGTAGGTCTCGAGGAGTTCGTCCGCGGTCATCTGATGCCAGCGCTTGGCCAGGCTGCGGTAGCGACGAAGGAGTTTGTCCTTCGCCTCTTCAGGGGGCGTCTTCTCCATCTTCTGCACGAGGAGGTCGTACTTGATCCGACGCCGCCAGAGATCCTCGGCGTCGGCATCACTCAGGGCCCATTTGGCCTCGTCACGATCGATGATCATCGACTCGGGGACGGTGAAGTCCTGCGGCGACTGGATCAGCCGCTCGATGAGGGGCAGCCGCGAGTCGACCCGTTGGAGAAAGCGGTCGAGCACCTCGTAGGCGAACGTCACGTCGCCCCGCTTCACGAGGTCGTCGAGCGACTGCCGCTTCTGCATGAAACCGTCCACGTCGCTCTGCAGGAAGTAGACCTTCATCGGATCGAGGGATTCGAGAAACGCCGAAAACCACCGCTCGGCCATCGCGTCGTCGATGGTCTTCCGGAGGAAATGCTCCCGTTCGAGCTGGCGGCGGACGGCCACGGCGATGTGACGGTCGTTGGACCCCGGCTTCATTCCGGCCGGGGGAGCGACGGGCTGGGCGGGCATCGCAGCGGGAGGAGCGGCCGCGGGGGCCGGCGCGGCGATCAAGGGCCGCTCTGCGGGGGCGACGACGGCCGGAGGCTGGGTGAACACCTGGGCCGTGACCGGTGAGCCCGAAATCGCCAGCAGCACGACTGCGGTCGTCACGGCCAGTCCGATCGTCCGCCCCGTTTGAATCTTGCCGTTCACGCGCTGGATCCTCCGTGTCTGGCCCCATGAATCGGCGAGGGGCAACGCCCGGTCATTGTGACGATTCACACCATCCTTGGCGAGTGAGGCTTTCCGGACCAATCACTTCCAGCGCCCGAGCCGCCAAAGCACGGGCCACAAGCCGGTCGGCCCCCAGTCGTGCCACCTGCACCCACTCGAGGTCCGGACGGAGTTCGCGTCCCGTGCACACCGCCCCCCTCACCTGCTCCTCCACGTGCCCGCGAAACAGCAGATGTGGCTGCACCACGATTCTACGCCGCTCGCCCCCGATGGGATCGCATGCCGTGGCAATCGCCTCGTCGAGCCGTGGCCGGGCGGCCGCCACGAAGCCGAGTTCCACCCGTCCGGGCCGCTTTTCAGGCTCGTCGGCCAGCGTCGCCTCGGTGAAGCCCCTCAACTGCGTTGCCGCCGCCGGATCGCTCGAGCCGCGGCCGATCATGAGCAGGACGGTTTCGGCCGGCGCGACCGGCCGCAGGCCGGCGACCGCCTCGTGCCGACGCAATCGCGACAGTTCCACGATCTCGGGCCGGCAGCCGAAAGGTTCGGCCTGACGAACCCGCAGGCCGAGGGCGGCCGCAGGACCGGCGATCGCCTCGGGCACGTCCCGCTTCGCGTGCCCGGCGGCGAAGAGCAGCAGCGGTGCCGCCACGATCTCACGGCATCCCCGCTCGGCCAACCGGCCGAGTGCGTCGGCGATCGTGGGGCCGATCACTTCAAGAAAACCGAGTTCCACCGCGATACCGGGAAGCAGCTCCGCGACGGCTTCGGCCACGCCCCGCGTCTCGGCGGCCCCCTCCGGATCGGCGGTGCCGTGTCCGACGACGAGCAGGCCGACCTCGCGGGAAAACGTCCCGTTCATCAGCGTGACGCTCCCGCGATCCGCGGCAGGAGCAGCGACACCGCCGCCAACACGACCACCGCAGCGACGAAGGGCAGGGCGTGCGAAGGATGGAGTCCGAACAGGAACGAGCCCACGAACGGCCCGACGATCCGTCCGAGCGACGCGAACGACTGGTTGACGCCCAGCACCTCGCCCTGCCTCGTGGGATCGGCCTTCTTCGAGATCAGCGCCGACACCGATGGATTGACGCAGGCAAAGCCGGCCACGGCCACGGCCGCGGCGACGTAGAAGACGGTCCGCAGGGCCGCCGTGTCGCCCGCCGCCGGGTCGCGGAACACCCACCAGGCGACACCGCCGAGCAGACCGAGGCCGACGAACATCAGCGCCACGCCCGCGGCCAGCATCCTGCTTTCCGGGAAGTGCTTGGCGAGCGGCCGGTACGCGCCTCCCGCGATCAGCAGCATCAGCCCGATGAAGGCGAAGACCAGAAAATTGTCGTTGTCGGTCATCGCGAAAGCCGCATTCGTGAGCCGCGCGAGCGTGGCCTCGAAGTTGGCGAAGGCGACGATCGACAGGAAGTAGACGAGCACAAGCGCGCCGACCGCCGGCATCCGCAGCACGGCGGCCGTCCGCGCGAACCCGGTGTGCTGCCGCGGCGGCACTCCTCCGGCCGGCCGGGTCTCCTTGAACACGAAGAACGCGATCAGAAACGCGATCAACGAGAGCAGCGAGGCGATCGCCCCCACGCCCCAAGGCTGCTGCTTGAAGATCGCCAGGCCGAAGTAGGCGATCAGCGGGCCGAGCGTGAATCCGCCGCCAAACGCGATTCCGATCAGGGCCATGCCGCGGGCCCGGTTTTCCGGGGTCGTGCAGTCGGCGATCACCGCCGCCGCCGTGCCGACGCTCGCCCCCGCGATGCCGGCGCCGATCCGGGAGAGCAGGATCAGCCCCAGCGCCACGGTCGCCATCCCGCGCGACGGCACCGGGTCGTTCGGAACCGTCACCGCCCAGCCGTACAACGCGTAGCAGATGACCGAACCGGCGAGGCTCAGGAGCAGCAGCGGCCGCCGGCCGACACGATCCGACAGTCGGCCCCAGATCGGGCTGAACAGAAACTGCATCAGGGAAAAGACGGAGAAGAGCACGCCGATCGCGGCTCCGGTGGCGGCGTCTGACAGGTCGAGGGCCTTGAGATAAGGCTCGGCCTGCCGCGGCATCACCGGCAGCACGATGCCAAACCCCAGCAGGTCGATGAACACGGTCAGGAAGACGACGAGCAGCGCGCCCCGCGACGCCGCGGCAGTGCGGGTCGAGCCGGAGTCGGTGGTGTCGGATCGTGTTTGCATGCCCGGGTGGTTGCCTCGCGTTTCCGCCTGGCGCACCGGAGGGCGCACGAGGCACGACTGCTACACTGGCGACCCATGGCCACCCGCGTCGCGACAGACAGCAAGAGCCCGCCCGACGACGCCCAGAGCGTGTCGGAGCTGACCGCCCGCGTCAAGGAGCAGGTCGAGACGCGGTTTGCCGACGTCTGGGTGACGGGCGAAGTGAGCAATCTGACCCGGGCCTCCAGCGGCCACGTCTATCTCTCGCTCAAGGACGACGCCGCGGTGCTGCGGGCGGTGATCTGGCGGGGGGCCATGCAGGCGCTCGCCATCGAGCCGGCCGATGGCCTCGAGGTCATCTGTCATGGGCGGCTCGAGGTCTATGCGCCCCGCGGCACCTACCAACTCACGATCGATCGGCTGCATGCCATCGGCACCGGTGCGCTCGAGGCCCGGCTCCGGCGGGTCCACGCCAAACTCGAGGCCGAGGGAGCCTTCGCGGCGGCACGGAAGCGTCCGCTGCCGACGTATCCGCGGCGGATCGCCGTGGTCACGAGCCCGACGGGCGCCGCGATCGCCGATTTTCTCGAGACGCTCCTCTCCCGCTGGCAGGCCAGCGAGGTGATCGTCGTGCCGTCCCGGGTGCAGGGGGCGGGCGCGGCCGAGGAACTCGCCGCGGCCCTCGGCGTCGCCGCCCGACTGCGGCCGGCGGTGGACGTGATCGCGCTGGTGCGGGGCGGTGGCAGCCTCGAGGACCTCTGGTCGTTCAACGAGGAGGTGCTCGTCCGCGCGGTGGCGACGTCGCCCATTCCGATCGTGTCGGGCGTGGGGCACGAGATCGACGTGTCGCTCTGCGATCTTGCCGCGGACGTTCGGGCCCTGACGCCCACCGATGCCGCGGTGAGGATCGTGCCCGACGGCCGCGAGGTGGCCGCGACCGTGGGCACGCTCGGCCTGCGACTCGACGCGGGCCTCTCCCGCCGCCTCGAGATGGCCCGGGAGCGGGTTGTTTCGCTCGGCAGGTCGCAGTTCTTCGCCGACCCGAGTCGGCTCGTCCGCGATCGTCGCGACACCCTCGACCAGCATGCGCGGCGGCTGAGACGGCTCGCCGGGCTGGCCGTCGATCGTGGTCGCGAGCGACTTGCCGCGGCGGCCGCGCGACTGGAGGCGGGCAGCCCGCTCCATCTGCTCGCCCGCGGCTGGTCGGTGACGTGGACCGACCGCGATCCAGCGGCGCTCCGCAGCGTCGCCGGGCTGGCGCCGGGTGATACCCTGATCACGCAGCTCGCCGATGGACGAATCCGGAGCACAGTGGAAAGGATCTCGAACGATGATGTCGGAACCTGACGACGCGGCCGCAAACTCCGGCCAGACCTCCTCATTTGAAACGGCCCTCGCCGATCTCGGCGGACTTGTCTCGAAGCTCGAATCGGGCAGCCTTGGCCTGTCGGACTCGATCGCGGCCTACGAGCGCGGCGTGGCCCTGTTGCACCGCCTTCACGAGGAATTGGCCGTTGCCGAGAAGAAAGTCGGCGTGCTGGTCCGCATCGACGAGGAGGGACGGCCGATCCTCGTGCCGCACGAGACGGCGACCGCCGCCGAAGCGGTGGTGCCGCCGCCGACCGCCCGCGGAGGAGCCCGGAAGTCGAGGACGAAAACACTGCCCGGGATGGACGATGCGCCCGACGCCGTCTAGACTTTCCGACGGCTGATCCACACGTCGGGACGGCAAGAGCCTCCTCACTCAGAGCCTCGCACCACCTGCAGGCCCCCGAATGGCAAGCTGCCCGGTGACCAGCAGAGATTCCACGTCCGCCGTGCCGCCGAGCGACGCTCCCGACGAGCAGGTCGGGCGGTCGCTCGACCGCGTGCGACAGTTCATCGAGCCGCGACTCGAAGCGGCTTTCCGCCTCTCCGACGACACGCCTGAACGGCTCGCCGCCGCGATGCGGTATGCGACCCTGGCACCCGGCAAGCGGCTGCGGCCGGCATTGGCCCTCTGGGCGGCCCAGGCCTGCGGCAGACCGGGAACCGATCCGGCGAGCCTCTGGACGGCCGCCGCGCCGGCGGCGCTCGCGGTGGAGATGATCCACGCGTATTCGCTCGTTCACGACGACCTCCCCGCGAAGGACGACGACGACCTGCGTCGCGGCCGCCCCACCTGCCACAGGGCCTACGACGAAGCGACCGCCATCCTCTGCGGCGACGCGCTCCAGTCGCTGGCGTTCGAGGTGCTCGCGGCGGGGATGCCCGCGGCCGCCGCGGGTCGGGCCTGCCTCGTGCTGGCCCGCGCCGCCGGCGCGGCGGCACTCGTCGGCGGCCAGGTTGACGATCTCGCCGCCGAACGGGGCTGGATGTCCCTGCGGCCCACGGCGGCCGACGAACAAATCGCCTGGATGGACCGCATCAACCGCCGCAAAACCGGCGCGCTGTTTCTGGCGGCGCTCGAACTCGGTGGACTCGCGGCCGGAGCCGACGCGGCGCAGCAGGCCGCGCTGGCGGCGTTTGGCAGGGCCTTCGGGATCGCGTTCCAGATTGCCGACGACGTGCTCGACGCCGAGGGGACCGAGGCCGCGATGGGCAAGCGTGTCGGCAAGGATGCCGATCGGGGCAAGATCACCTACCCCACGGTCGCCGGCATCGCCGCCGCACGGTCGCGGGCCCGCGACCTGGCCGCTCAGGCGGTCGCGGCGGTCGAACCACTGGGCAAACCGGCCGCGGAACTGGCGGCCCTCGCCCGCTGGATCGTCGCCCGCGATCATTAAGAGGACACGCACGGAGCACTTCCCCGCCATGGCCGATATCCTGCCGAAAATCCTCTCGCCGCGCGACCTCCAGGGACTTTCCATGGAGCAACTCGAGCAACTCGCCGCCGAGATGCGGCGGGCGCTCTGTGAGGTCGTCACGTCCCGGACGGCGCACTTCGCCTCGAACCTCGGCGTGGTGGAACTCTGCCTGGCGCTGCATCGGGTATTCGACTTCAGCCGCGACAGGCTGATCTGGGACACCGGCCACCAGATCTATCCCCACAAGCTGATCACCGGCCGGTTCGCCCGCTTCGGCACGATCCGCACCAAGGGCGGACTGATGGGCTACCCCAACCCCGAGGAGAGCCCCTACGACCTGTTCATGACGGGACATGCCGGTTGCAGTGTCTCGACGGCACTGGGCCTCGCGAGCGGCGACAGCCTGCGGGGAGAGGAAGACCGCCGCAGCGTGGCCGTGATCGGCGACGGGGCCCTTCCATCCGGCATCGTCTTCGAGGCCCTGAACAACGCCGGCTTCCTCAAGAAGCGGCTGCTGGTCATTCTCAACGACAACAAGATGTCGATCTGTCCGCGGGTGGGGGCGCTTGCCGAATACCTCGACACGGTGCGGACAAACCCCTGGTACCGCGGCATCAAGCACCAGGCCGGCGAGCTCATCAAGGGCGTGCCGATGGTCGGCGAACAGGTCGAGCGGATGCTGACCAACGTCAAGGACTCGCTGAAGGCGACGCTCCACGGCGGCATGCTCTTCGAGGCGATGGGCGTGCGCTACTTCGGCCCCGTCGAAGGACATTCGCTGCCCAACCTGATCCGCTACCTCGAACTCGTCAAGGACGAGGAGGGGCCGATCCTGCTGCATGTGCTGACCGAAAAGGGGCATGGCTTCAAGCCGGCCGAGGCCGATCCCGTCTTCTTCCACACCCCCGCCCCCTTCGAGTGTGACGACGACGACTGCATCGTCTCGATCAAGAAGTCGTCTTCACGGGCCTACACCGACACGGCGTCGGCGGCGATCGGCGCGGCGCTGCGACGCGATCCACGGGTGACGGTCATGACCGCGGCGATGTGCCAGGGCAACAAGCTCGAGCCGGTCCGCGCGGAGTTTCCCGACCGCTTCTTCGACGTCGGCATCTGCGAGTCGCACGCCGTCGCCTTCGCGGCCGGTCAGGCCAAGGCGGGCTGCCTGCCGATCGTCGACATCTACAGCACGTTCCTGCAGCGGTCGTTCGACCAGATTTTCCAGGAGGTCTGCCTGCAGAACCTGCCGGTCGTCTTCATGCTCGACCGCGCCGGCCTGACGGGCCCCGACGGCCCCACCCACCATGGCAGCTACGACCTCGGCTACATGCGGCTGTTTCCCAACATGGTGGTGCTCGCCCCCGGCGATGAACACGATCTCACCGCGATGCTCGACTGGGCGCTCGCCCACGGCGGACCGGTCGCGATCCGGTATCCCAAGGCGGTCGTGGAGAACCATGCCGGCCCGCGGACGCCGATCGAACTCGGCAAGTCGGAGGTGCTCGCCGAGGGCAACGACGGCCTGGTGATCGCCTGCGGCACGCTGCTTGGCGAGGCGCTCAAGGCGGCCCAGCAGCTGCACCGCGAAGGGCTCGAGGTCGGGGTCGTCAACGCCCGGTTCGTGAAGCCGCTCGATGCCGGCGTCGTGGAACGGCTGGAGTCGGTTCCTTGGGTCGTGACGGTCGAGGAAAACGCCCTGCCCACCGGCTTCGGCAGCGGTCTGCTCGAGGCGGTCAACGACGCGGGCATCCACCCCGGCCCGATCGTGAGGCTGGGGCTCCCCGACCGGTTCGTCGAGCATGGGGAGCGGGCCGAGTTGCTTGCCGATCTGGGGCTCGACGCCGCCGGGATCGCTGCGACGTGCCGCCGGCTCGCCGGCCGCGAGCCCCTACCCAATGAAGCCACCGCCCACGCCGCGGCCGATCGCTGAATCCTCGCGGAGCGGGCGTCATGACTCGCGGATCCCGATTGCGTCCCGAGCACGCCACGCCCGCGCCCTTGCGGGTGGTGATCGTCGGCCCCGCCGACATCGGCGACGTCGCGGTCGAGGCGGACCGGCTCTCCGCGAGCCTGGCAGCGGCCGGGCACCATGTCACCTGCCTGCTCACGCCCCGGTCCGAAGAGGCCTGCGCGGAGTGCCCGGCCGACACCGACCTGGTGGTGGTGCTCGGCGGCGACGGCTCGATCCTGCGGGCGGCCCGCTGGATGGGATACGGGCAGGTGCCGGTGCTGGGGGTGAATCTCGGCAGGCTCGGCTTTCTCGCCGACGTGCCCCGACGCGACGCCGTGGAGGCTCTGGAGGAAATCGCCGCCGGCCGGTTCCGGCTCGTGGATCACCTGATGTTCGAGGCGGAGGTGCTGCGGGGCAACGTGGCCGTTCACCGGGAACTCGGCCTCAACGAGGCCTCGATCCTCGCCGGCCCCTCCTTCTCGATGATCGAGATCGGGCTTTTTGTGGACGGTGAACTGGCGACGACCTACCGGGCCGATGGCCTGATCGTCTCGACGCCCGTTGGCTCGACTGCCTACAACCTGTCTGCCGGCGGTCCGATCGTTCGCAAGGACCTCGACGCTTTCGTGTTCACTCCGCTCAATCCCCACACGCTCACCAACCGCACGGTCGTGGATTCCGCCTCCCGCACCTACGAGATCGTCGTTCCCGAGCCCAACGCGGGATCCGCCTGCGTGGTGGACGGCCGGGTGGTGGCGGGCCTCGTCGCCGGCGACCGCATCCGGGTCCGCCGGGCGACGCCCCGGTTCACGCTGGTGGAAACCGGCCGCCACGGCTACTACCACACCCTCCGCGACAAACTCGCCTGGGGGGGCGGACTGCGGGCCGCCGAGCCGGCGTCGCAGAAGGGTGGGACATGATCGCATTCCAAGCCCGCCCGACACCGCTCGCGCCGCGGTGCCTGCTCGTGGCCTGCCTGACGCTCTGCCTTGGTTGGAGCGTCGGCCAGGCCGACGATGAGCCGGTGCTGCTCCGCTACCGGTTCGAACCCGCCGAGCGGATCTCAACCGAGGTCGCCCATCGGGCCCTCACGGAAACCACGATGAACGGCACGACCCAGTCGGTCGAGACGATGACCGACTCGACGAAGACATGGACGGTGATCGACGTCGCGGCGGATGGCCGGGCCACGCTCGAACACTCCGTGAACGACGTGACGATGACGTCGCGAACCAGCGACCGGGGCGAAGTTCGCTGGACGAGCACCGGCACGGAAGAGCCGCCCCCGGGGTACGAACTTGTGCCACGCAGCCTCGGCGTGCCGCTGGTGCGGATGATGGTCGCGACCGATGGCCGCGTGATCGAACGGCACGAACTGCGTCCGTGTCCTCCGGCGGCGACCGGTGATCTCGTCATCGTTCCGCTCCCTGAAGAGGCGGTCGGGGTCGGTGCGGAGTGGACGGTGCCCCAGGAGGTGGTCGTCGAGGTTCCCAACGGTCCCCGCAAGGCGGTCCGTACCCGGCTTCGCTACCGCCTCGACGCGATCAGGGACGGCATCGCCACGATCGCGGTCGATACGACGGTGCTCACGCCCGTCGATGACCCGCGGCTCGAGGCGCGGCTCCTCGAACGGATCTGGGACGGCGAGATCCGCTTCGACATCGCCCGGGGGCGGATCGTGTCGCGACGGACGGGCATCGACCGTCGCGTGGTCGGCTTCGGCGGACCGCAGTCGAGCGTTCGCTACAAGGCGAGCCTCGAGGAGACGCTCACGACACCGCGGTGATCACACCCCCCTGGCGATGACGCAAAGTGGGCGTCAGCCGGCGCGGAGCACGTCCTCGACGCGGCGAATCGCTTCCTCGACGTCCCAGGCTGCATCGGCCAGCACGATCTGTGACCCCTTGGCGACCCACTCGCCCACCGCCTTCTGTGCGGCGATGACCGTCGAATGGCTGCGACGGCCGAAATAGCTGCCGATCTCGACGAGCGGGGCGTGGGTGTGTTTCCGGGCGAGGAACATCGCCAGCATCCGCGGATGGCTCGTGGTCCGGGCCCGTCGCGCCGACTGGAGGCTGCCGCTGTCGATGCCAAACGCCTTGCAGACAGCCCGCTCGATGTCGGCCAGCCGAACGCTGCGGGCGCTGGAGCGCACGAGGTCGGCGAGTGCCTCCACCGCCATGTCCGGCCCGATCGGCAGGCCGAGCATCTGGCTGGTCGCCTCCAGGCGGTTGACGGCCCCGAAGAGTTCGCGGGCGTGCCGCGTCATGTGGGTTGCGACATACTGCACGACCTCGTCGGGCACCGCCAGGCTCCGCTTCGCGGCGATCGAGGCCACGATCCCCCGGCGGACGTCGTAGTCGGGGGGCAGGATCCGAGCGGTCATTCCGCCGCGGAGACGGGTCAACAAGTCGGGGCCGAGATCGGGCAGGGCATCGAGTTCGCGGTCGCAGCAGAGGATCACCTGCCGCCCCTGCCGCTGCAGGAAATCGAGGGTGTGCTGTAACTCGAGGATCGTGGCCTTCTTGCCGACGAAGAACTGCAGGTCGTCGATCACGAGCAGGTCGGCGCTGCGACAGGTGCGGCGAAAGCCGGGGAGGCCGCCGCCACCATGCAGAGCCTGCAGAAAGGCGGTGGTGAACTGCTCGGCCGACAGGCACACCGCATTGACGCCCGGCTGAAGTTCGCGGGCCCGTTCGCAGGCGCCTTCGAGGAGGTGCGTCTTGCCCACGCCGCTGGGGCCGTGGATCACGAGCGGGGAGATTTCGCCGGGACGGGCCAGAGCCATCTCGACGGCCCCGCAGGCCATGCGGTTACTCGGCCCGACGATGAAGTCGGCCAAGCGGAGACCGGGCCGGCGGCCCGGCGTCACCACGCCCCTCGGCTGTCGGGCCACGACACTGAGATCCTGGGAGGGCGGATGCGGCCGGGGGGCGGACGACGCGGCCGTGGGCCGACCGTCTTTCCGGGTGCTCGTGGGCCGGCTCCGCGGGGACTTCGCCGGCTCGGCCGGCTGGGGCGGCGACACCACCGCGGCATCCACCGCGGCCGGTTCCCAGGCCACTTCGGCGGAAGGTCCGCAGGCATCTCGGGCCGCCGCGGCCATTTCCGTGTGGAATGTGCGGCACAACCAGTCGTAGGTGAAGCCACTGCCGACGGTCACGATCACCCGCGGCCCGCCGCCTGCGTTCGGCTCGACCGCGACCCGGACCGCGTCTCCAAACCAGACCGCGAACCGGTCGTCCCCAATGCGTGAACGGAAGGCTCGCAGAACACGGGCCGCGGTCGCTTCGCCGTCGTACGATCCGGCGGCTTCGACCACGTCTCGTGCGTTCCCCATGGGTCCTTCCCTGCCAGAATCCTCGCGGTTTCCGGCAAATTCCATCCTTGTGTTCGCAACCCGATTCGCAGCGAATCGCAGCGGCGGCGCGAGTATAGGAGTGCATGCGGTGCTGTCAAACCATGACAGCACCGCGAGGGAAACAACGACCGCCGGCCTCGATTCGAAACGCGAAACGTCGGCGACGCCGTCGCCCGGCCGATGCCCACCGATCGTTTCACCGTGCCGTTCGCGGCGTGCGCACGTGGTGCCTTGCGACGACGACCGCTGCGACCGCGTGTCGCAGCCCGCCGACACGCCGGCCAAGGACAGAAAAACAGATGATTTCCCGGGCCCCGAGGGGAATGCGGGCCACGGCTCCCGGTGCACTCGGCATCCCTTATACTGTCGCCCCGACAGACACGTCTCGACAGTCACGTCTCCCCGACGTCCACGAACGGAAGCGACTCTCATGCTGGATGCCTGCGAAGTCTCGAGCGGCTTTCGGCCCGACCGTGGTGTCGCCGGTCGGGTCACGTGGCTGTCGCGAGGCCTGTTCGCGTGGGTCGGCTGCACGATGGTGCTGACGGCATGCCCTCGGTTTTCGTCGGCACGGGCCGAGGAGGAGCCGCCGCGGCCGCCCAAGAGTTTCGAGCCCGGCGACATCTCGATCGGGGAGCCGATCGCCCTGCCCTTTGCGGCGGCTGCGGTCCCGGCTTCGCCCCCCATGACGCCGCTCACCGCCGCCGCCAGCGCGCCGAACGGTTGGCTGGGGATGGCGGTCGCCGAGTCGGCGGTGCCGGGTCGCTGGTCCATCGTCGAGGTGGCCCCGAACAGCCCCGCCGCCGCGGCAGGAATCCGCACCGGTGACGAACTTCGGGCCATCGACGGCGTCGCACCTCGCAACTCCGATGAAGTGGCCCAGGCGATGACGGCGATCGCCTCCGGACAAAAGGTCGTCGTCTCCGTCGCGCGGGCCGATCAGGTGGGGGACGTGCCGCTCGTGGCCGCGCCCCGGCCTGTCGTGTCACCACTCTTGGAATCATCAATCCGGGAATCACGAACCGCGACACAGCAGCCCCTGACGCCAATCGCGCCGCAGCAGCCCGTGGTCGTGGTGCCGCCGCCGCCCGCCGCAGCCCCCACCGCTTCGGTTCTCGTGGAGCCCCGAGTGGAGCCCCGAGTGGAGCCCACGTTCTCCCCCAGGGCCTCAGTGCCCGTGGCCGGCCCGGTCCCAGCGTTCGTGCCAGCCGAGCGGCAGACCGTGGCACCGGCCTTCGTGCCTCCGCCAACGCCGGTCGCGCCGGCCATCCCCACCGCGGCCCTGCCCGCGGCCGAGCTTGCTTCACAGGCCACGCCGCGAGGCCGTACCGCTCTCGGCGTTCGCACCGTACCGATCGATCCCGGCATCCAGTCGCGGTTTCGCCTTCCAGAGGCCGCGGGCGCCTACGTCATCGGCGTGGTGGGCGATCTGCCGGCCTCGAAGGCGGGAGTTCCACCTGGGAGCGTGATCGTGAAACTCGGAAATCGCCCCGTGCGTTCGCCACAGGAGCTCACGCAACTCGTCGCCACGGGCCCGATCGACCGCCCCGTGCCGCTCGACTACGTTCTGCCGGGTGGCACCGAGAAGCGGGCCGACGTGGTGCTGCAGTCGCTGGATCAGCCGCTCGAACAGGCGCTCGTCGGTGACGGCCCGATGCAGCCGACGACGGCCCCCGCGCTCGAGCCCGGCCCCGCCCCGCGGACGAGCCGTCGCCCCATGACACCGGCCGAAGCCGAAGTCGGCGAGCTGCGTCGCGGAGTGGGGCTCGTCAGGGCCTGGCTCGACATGCTCGAGCGCCGGCTCGAGCGGCTCTCGCGCAGCGATCGGTAGAGACCTGTCCGGCCGGTTTTTCGCTGGCAAGGATTCGGCCCACGTCACTGCGGTGAAGGGGATCACATTCTCCCCGCCGGCATTCGGGCTCTCACAATCGCAGGGCCCGCGCCGGGATCCGGCGAGCCCGGTCACGCCGCCGATCGGCCCGCCTGCGGAGCGGGCGATGCTCCGGCCTTCGCGGCGGACACCCCGACCCGCTCCAGTTCGGCATCGAGGCTCACGCCGGCAGGCCCCTTGCACGCCGCCATTCGGGCCGCCACCCGCGACGGCTCCTTCCGCACCGGCCGCTGGCCTTCCCGACGAGTGCCGTCCATGGCCCAGGCCTCGGCATCGTTCGAGAGATGCGTGAGGAGCCGCTCGACGCCCGCCCGATGGTGTTCGATGCCGTCCCGGTCGAGATCGGGGGGCACACTGATCGCGCGGCTGACGACGCCCCGAGCCCTCGACCACGGTCGGGGGATGGCGAACCGGTCCCATGTGCCGACCCGCCAGGGATGGTCGTAGCCCATGCCCATGGCGACGATCGGGATCCCGAGCGTGCTCGCGAGAAACACGCATCCCGGCGCCAGGCGTCGCCGCGGTCCCCGGGGGCCATCGGGGGTGATCGTGAGATTGCCCTCCGCCGCCCGCTCCGCGAGTTCGCGCAGGGCCGAGGATCCGCCGTGAGACGTGCTGCCCCGCACGACGCCGAATCCCATCATCCGGGCGACCCGGTCGAGGATGTTGGCGTCCCAGTGCCGGGACAGCAGCATCGAGATGTTGCTGTGGCCGCGGAGATAGAGCGGCATCAGGATGTTTTCGTGCCAGAAGACATAGATCTTCGCGCCCCGGTAGCCGGGATTCACCGGGTCGGCCTCGGGATCCCCGAACACGACCTGGTAGTCGAGCGTGCCCATCCACTGCCGGACGGCAGCGGTCGATGCGAGCGACCAGGCACCGATCGCGAATGCGGATTTCAACTTCACTGATCTCTGTCCTTCTTGTGATTCGGCGGGCCGCCGGTCAACCGTTCCACCAGGTGCCTTCGAAGACCTCCTCGGCAGGCCCCGTCATGAAGACGTGGCCGCCGGAGGCCCACTCCAGTTCCAGTCTGCCACCCGGCAGGTCGGCCGCGATCGCGCGATCGGTCCGACCGGTGAGCACGCCGGCGACGCAGACCGCCGAAGCGCCCGTGCCGCAGGCCATCGTGATCCCGCTGCCCCGCTCCCAGGTCCGCATCCTGACGTGGTGCGGGGAGACGACCTCGACGAAGTGCACGTTGACCCGTCGGGGGAACATTCCGTGTTTCTCGACCTGCGGTCCGATCGATTCAAGCGGCACGCGATCGACGTCGCGGCAGTAGAACACGACGTGGGGATTGCCCATCGACACGCAGGTCATTCGCGGGTCGAGGCCGCACTCACGCCACCAAGGCTCTTCGCCGCCGAGCGCGGGCGAGGCCGCATCGACCACGCGGCCCGTGCCGGCTCCCGTCACGGGGATGTCGGCGGCGTCGAGCAGCGGTTCGCCCATGTCGACCCGCACCTGCGACGTCCGCGGCCCCGTGCGGACGACGTCGAGCGTGAGCACGCCACGGCCCGTCTCGATCGTCACCGGTCCCTCCGGAGCCCGCCCGCGCGAGACCACGAGATGAGCCACGCACCGCACACCGTTGCCGCACATCTCCGACTCGCTGCCGTCGGCGTTGAACATCCGCATCCGGGCCGTCGCCTTGTCGGAGGGAAGCACCAGCACGAGTCCGTCGCCTCCCACGCCGCGGTGTCGATCGGCGACCAACGCCGCCACGGCGGCCGGATCGGACGGCGTCGGTTCGACGAAGCAGTCGACGTAGACGTAATCGTTGGCGGCACCGTGCATCTTCACGAACTTCATCGGTCGCTTCCTCGGTTCATGCGCGGCCGCCGGTCGGTGGCGTCGCGCGTCCTGCCCACTCTACCAATCCGGCCCCGTCTACCCCGCCTCCAGTGTCTCACCGCTGCGCCTGATCGGCCGGCCGCGTGGCGAGCGGCCCCTCGCCCCGGCGCTGCGACTGGAGCCGTTGAACGGCGGCCGCCAGCGTCGGAAACGCCTCCGTCGAGGTGAGGGGATCGGCGATCGTGCCATCGACCCGCACGAGCAGGAACTGCCCGCTGGCACCGCCGAGCATCCGTTTCATGGCGGGCAACTGCGTCTGGGCCTCCCCCATGATCGGCCGGAGCATGAGGTTGATGTTGGAGTCGAAGTCGAGTTCGCCATTCCCCACGAGGCTGATGGCGTCGCCGGAGAGTTCGATCGTGTCGAGGTAGGCGTGCGGGCCCTCGATCCGGAAATCGACCAGGCTGCTGGTGAATGCCTTGCGGTCCGGCGACTTCACCCGCAGGATTTTCAGCAGCGACATCATCACGGGGAGCTCGTAGATGTCGGCATCGCTCAGCCGGACCTGTCCGCGACCGGTGAGCGAGTGCCGGCCGGCCCTCGAGCCGCGAATCTCGATGCCGCCATGCACCCGGCCCTTGAAGTGGTGGGCCCCGCCGCACAGGTCGCCCGCCAGCCGCTCGAGGTCGGCTTCGGCGAGCGAGGCGGTGACCGTGAAGCCTCCGGCATCGCCCGCCGCGACGCTGCCGTCCAGCGTGAGCGTGCCGTCGGCCACCCGCGCCGTCAGCCGGCGGGTGGCCGCCTGGGAATCGCCCCCCGCCGCCGACCCGAACACCGCCCCCGTCTGATCCATCATCAACGGCCCGCGGACGGCCGTCATCTGCACGCCGTTCCACATGGCGCTGTCGATGGCGACGTCTCCGGTCGTTCGCCAGGTCCGGCCGTCGCTTTGGCCTCGCAGACGCACGCCGCCGTGCACGTGCGCCAGCGGCAAGCCGACGTCGAGCGCGGCCTGTTCCACGTCGATTTGCATGTCCCAGGCGGCGGCGGCCGGACCAGGCACGGTCTCGCTGCGTCCGCCCGGCCCCGCGACAATCGTCGGCGCGGTCGAGTAGATCTCGAGCGCTCCATCGACCGCGAGCATGCCCCGCAACCTGACGCCGGCGACGGCCTGCCCGAGTCCGGCGGGCAGCGCCTGAAGCACCTCGTGGTCGGCGCGAAAGCGGTCGGCCGAGAGCCGCTCGAAGGACACGTGCCAGCCGCCGTCCGGGGTGAATCGACAGACCCCCTCGGCGGAGACCGTCGTGCGGGCATGGGCCCCCCGCACGTCCTCGAAACGGAGCAGGCCGTTCTTCAACTGAACCCGGCCCCGCAGCCGTTCGAGCCGGTAGGGAAACCAGGCCGGCTCGATCGAGACGGTGTCCCCCTGTGGCTCGGCCTCCAACTCGACCTCCGTGCGGCGTGCCTTGACGCGATGCCGCACCTCCGCCGTGAACCGGGCGTTGCCGCGGGGCGCGACGTCGTCCCAGATGCGGCGCATGCCCGAGGGAAGCGCGTCGCGGAGTTCCTTCTCGAGCACCACGTTGGTCCCCGCGAGGTGGAGTTTGAGTTCGCCGTCGTCCTCGCCGATCCGCTCGAGGGTGCCCGTGCACCGCACCACGCCGGTATCGTTCGATCCGGTGATCTCACCGATCGTCCAGTTGCCCCGGTCCATCGAGATGCTGCCCGACACGTTGCCGAGCGGATAGGGAAAGCCGGCGTAGGCCATGCTGCACTGCGTGAGGCGAATCCCGAGGGAGTTGGCAAACCCGCCCGCGAACTCCGGCGAACGGTTGTGCCGGAACACGAAGTCGAAGGCGCCGCCCCCCCGCAGCGAACGCACGATGTCGGCGCTCTTGGGTGGCATCGCCGCGAGCAGCGCGTCGTCGATCCGCATGCCGTCGCCCCGCACCTCGACGAAGCCACGGCCGCCGGCGACCGTGGCGACCGCGGCCTCGACGTGCACGGGATGCCCGCCGGCCTCGCCGGTGAGGTGCATGGAGAGGAGGTCGTCCTTGAGCGTCACCGTGCCGACGGTGCGATCGACCCGGTAGGGAAACCGGTAGTAGGTGAGCGACACGTTGCGGCAACGCAGCGAGACGTCCGGCGTCACGACCCCCCGGCGGCGGACGAGATGGGCCCGCAGATCGACTTCGCCGGCCGGCAGAAGCTTGCTCCAGTGCGTGGCGATCTTCGCCGGCAGCAGGCCCTCCCAGTGCCGGCCCACGAGCATCCGATCCGACTCGACGAGGCAATCGAAGTCGGCGTCCTGGTTCCAGCCGGCGAGCCGGCCGGAGCCGCGCACGAGCGTCGCCCCGGAGCGGGCCTCGAGCCTCTCGCAGGCCAGTCCGCCGCGGTCGGCGGTGAACTTCGCCGACACGTCGCTGACCGCGAACGGCAGCGAGGCGTGCTCGAAGTGGCCCGATTCGAGCTCACCCGCGACGGCGAAGGATGCGGCGTCGAGCGCGTCGAGGGTGCCGGATGTCCGCCATTCGAGGTCGAGTCGTCCTCGCAGGCCGGCGAGCCACTCCGGCACGGCGGCGGTGGCCGGCAGCAGCGATTGCAGGCGGGGCGAGATGTCGAGCGACTGCAGGTGTCCGGCCAGTGTGAAGACGCCCCCCGCGGAGAGTTTCCCATCGAAGCCGGCGCGATCGAACAGATCGGCCGCCACCGTCCCGCGGATGGCCGTGTCCGTGCCCCCCGAACCGGCGGCGAGCGGCCGAAGATCGACGCCGATGCTCCGTAGCGTGAGCCGCGCGCCGAGCCCGGCGCCCTCGAGGATCAGGGTCGCGTCGTCGATCGTCACCGGCACGGGCAGCACCCCCCCGCCACCCCGTGTCAGTTTTGAGAGGCTCCAGGATCCGTCGGCGTTGCGGCAGGCGTGAACGACGGGCCTGCACAACCGGACGGCGGTGACCTTGGGCTCACCCGCCACGAGATCCTGGAGCGTCGTGCTGCAGGCGACCCGGACTTCGTCCACCACGAGCAGACGCCGGTGTTCCGCCGGCATGGTCGGATCGACGAACGTGACACCACGCACGACGATCCCCTCGCCATCGACGAGGCTTGCCGCACCGACCCGCACCGTGAGTCCCGGAAACCGTTCCTGGAGCCGCGACTCGATCCGTCGCCGCACCTCTTCGCCGATCCGGTTCGATCCGAGTGCGACCGCCACCACGACCGCCGCCACGGAGAGCGGCAGCGTCCAACGGACGAGCATCCAGAGTAAGTCGGCGAGCGGTTTCATGCAGACGAGCGTCGGCCAGGACACGGGAATCGCGCGGCAGCCGATTCCTCCGGGAGCGGGGCGGGAAAGTACGCGGTCACCCGAGGGGTGGTCAAGCCACGGCACGGGCCGTTTCGCATCGCAAGAACCCGCCATTTCGCCAGCCTGCCCCGCTTGCTATGCTGCCGCGGTTTCCGGGATATCCGGGGGGAAGACGGCGACCGGTTGTTGGCCCGTCGCGCTTCCGATTCATCTCAACGCACGAGGCTTTGTCGCATGGCCGCGAACCACTCCCATTCCGCTGACGACCGTGTCGGTGCCGTCCCCAACGCACAGCGACTCCTGTGGGCCGGATTCATGGCCATCCTCGCCGCCGGGGTGGGCTTCTCGATTCGTGCCGGGATCCTTGGCCAGTGGGCCGAGCAGTACGGCTTCACCCAGACCGAACTCGGCACGATCACCGGCGGCGGGCTGACCGGCTTCGGGATCATCATTCTGCTGTCGAGCCTGATCGCCGACCGCATCGGCTTCGGCCCGCTGATGTTCTCCGCATTCGTGATGCACGTCATCTCCGCCGGCCTCACGCTCGCCACGGGTGCCGCCTTCGCGGCCGGTGGCAAGCCGCTTGCATTCCAGTGCCTCTTCTGGGGCATGTTCCTTTTTGCCATCGGCAACGGGATCGCGGAGGCGGTGGTCAATCCGCTCGTGGCCACCCTTTTCCCGAAGAACAAGACGCACTACCTGAACATCCTGCACGCCGGCTGGCCGGGGGGCCTGATCGCCGGTGGTCTGGCGAGCTACTTCATGGCGGGCAACGAATCCACGAAGCCCGTCGCCTGGCAGATCCAGATCTCGCTGTTCATGATTCCGGTCGTGCTCTACGGCCTGATGATGATCGGCCAGCGGTTCCCGAAGAGTGAAGCGAGCAGTTCGGGCGTCTCCTACCGCGACATGCTCGGCGAACTCGGTCTCTGGGGAGCCGCGGTCATCTGCGGTCTGCTCGCGCTCTTCTTCAAGAACGACCTCGGTCTCTCCCCTGTCGTCTCCGGGTCGATCGCCGCCGGCCTGCTCGTCGCGTTCGGTGCCGCCACCGGCTTCCGCGCCGGGCATTTCCTGCTGGCCTTCCTGCTCATCGTGCACGCCATGGTGGGATACGTCGAACTCGGCACCGACTCCTGGATCTCGAAGATCACCGGCACCATCATGGCCAGCAAGGCGAACGGCCTGCTGCTCTTCGTCTATACGTCGGCGCTGATGTTCATCCTGCGGTTCTTCGCGGGCCCGATCGTGGAGCGGATCTCCCCGCTGGGGCTGCTGGCCGCCTCGGCGGCGTTTGGGGCCACGGGGCTGACGCTGCTGGGGAACGCCGAAGGCGCGGTGATGTGCATCGTCGCGGCCACCGTCTACGGCATCGGCAAGACGTTCCTCTGGCCGACGATGCTGGCGGTGGTGAGCGAGCAGTTCCCGAAGGGGGGCGCGATCACGATCGGCGCGGCTGGTGGCGTCGGGATGCTCGCCGCCGGCCTGCTCGGTGGCCCCGGAATCGGCTTCCTCCAGGATCAGAACGCGTCGGCCAAGCTCCGTGAGGCCGATCAGGCGGTCTACGAGCGCTACAAGGCGCCCAAGGAGAACGAGTTTCTCTGGCTCAAGACCGTCGGGCTCGACGGCTCAAAGGTGGGCGTGCTCGAGGATGGCGGCAAGGAGGCCCAGCGGGCCCTCGAACTGCTGCAGAAGGAGAATGCGAAGCCGGAGACGATCGACGCGCAGCAGTCGCTGGTGACCTGGTGGACGGGCACCGCGAGCACGTCGGCCGCGGCGGACAAGCCCCTCGTCGAACAGGCAGGCCTGTTCGGAGGCCGCCAGGCGCTGAAACTCACGGCCTATGTGCCCGCCGCAATGTTCGCCTGTTACGCGCTCCTGCTCGGCTGGTTCCGGGCCCGCGGCGGCTATCAGGCCAAGGGCATGCACCACTGATACGGTTCCTACTTGATCCTCAGGCGTGATCCACCGGGTTCTGCAGATGGATCGGATGTTTTTCCTGCGAAGCGTCCGGTAGCTCCTGATGGCTTCCGCCGTGGCCATCGCAGCCTGTGAGCGCGATGCCAGCCTGCGCCGTCAAGGATCATGACGGCATGCTCGCGGCGGCGAAGCTTGCTCGCCCCCTCCCCGGCGATAAAGATGGCCAAGCCGACACGATCAGGGTTCGCAGGGAACCACGCATGTGGCGCCGTTCTTCTCGGCGAACAAGGAGACCGTGAGGGGCTACCCGTGCCCCGGGAGCCGGCGTAGGCCGACCAACCGCCTGCGGCGGGCGTCACCCACCAGATTCCCAATCCGCGGGCAATCAACCCTTGACGCGCGAGGCTCAACTGGGAGCCGTATAACTTCGGCTTCTGCGGTTTTTGACGCGGGATTCCCCGGCCGATGATCCCCTCATCCTGCTCGGGCAGACGTTTTCCACCTTCTGCTCATCGCCCGGGACCATCGGCACATCTCCGGCGCCGGGCCTCGGCTCACGACGGGGGGCTTTCGTCGGGGAGCGACAGCGGCTGGATGTGAAGGTGGCCATTCTCCAGTCGCCGCACCTTGATCCGCCCCGGGACATCGAAGGCGGTCGCGGCCCCCACGTCACCCCCGGCCATCGCCGCGAGCCCCGCATAGTGTCGGGCGGTCATGTCGCGTTGCGGCCAGCCCTCCCGACGCCAAAGGGCCACGAAAATCTCGGCCACGAGATGACCGTCGAGATGGGCGATCTCGTTGGCCCGCAGGACGATGCGGCCGTCGGCGTGCCGGCTCGCACATGCCTCGAGCAGATGTTCGGCCGCACTGCGGATCGCCGCCGCCACGAACGCGGCCTGGTGGCCCAGTCGTACGATTGATTCCGTGGCGGCCGGAAACGGCCCGGCCTCACAGCGGGCGATGACCTCGTGACGGAGGAAGTTTCGTGCATGCCGCGGATCGGCGTTGGTCGGATCCTCCCGCCACTCCTGCCCGATCGCGGAAAGAAATGCCCTCGCGTCGGCACGGGCCAGCCCCAGCATCGGCCGCAGCAGCGACACGCCCGGATCGAGGGCCCGCGCCGCCGGCATGCCGCCGAGGCCGGCAAGCCCGGTGCCCCGAAGCATGCGCTGCAGGATGGTTTCGGCCTGATCTTCGGCCGTGTGGGCCACCACCACGTGCCTCGCGCCGACGGCGGCGGCGACCTCCGCAAGGAAACCGTACCGGAGCCGACGGGCCCGGCCCTCGATCCCCTCGCCGAGATCGTCGGCGTCGCGCACGCAGAGCCGCCGCCAGACCAGCGCCAGGCCAAGTCGGTCCGCGAGCGCCTCCACGAACGCCCTGTCGGCGGCCGCCGTCACCCGCAGGTCGTGTTCGGCATGCACGACGATCAGCCGCCGCTCGGCGGCGGCTGGCACGATCCGCCGCAACGCCATCAGCAGCGCCACACTGTCGGCTCCCCCCGACACGGCGGCGATCACGGGCATCGTCCAGAAGCCCTCCGCCGGGAGCGCGGCCCGCAACGCGGCGACGAAGCCGGGGCGGTCTTCGTCCGCCGGCTCGACCCGCTCGTTCGCCTGCTTCGTGGATCCCATGGCTCGCTCCTTGCCCATTCTGCCAGATGACGGTCGTCGAAGCGGCATTGAGCAGCCCCGAGTGCGGGGCTACCCTCCCCCGCCCCGGCCAACGCCTGGCCGGACCACCCAGGAATCGAACATGTTCGCCTCCGCCTCCCGAGGTGTCAGCCTCGCGGCCCTGACGCTCCTCATGATCCCGGCCTGCTGCGGCTGCTCGACCCTGCTGACGGCCGCCTACCTGCTCCAGCCGGCCGACGTGCCTGCGGAGTTCAAGGGGCTGCGGGGCAAGCATGTGGCCGTGGTCTGCAGGCCGATCGTGGAGCTCGAGTTCAGCGATGCCGGTTCCGCCCGCGAACTCGCCACGCTGGTCGGCACGCAGCTCGACGGAAAGGTCCGCCGCGCGCGGGTCATCGGACAACAGGAAGTGGCCCGCTGGATCGACGAGAACTCGTGGGTCGATTACCCGACTCTGGGCAAGTCACTCGACGCCGACCTCGTCGTCGGTATCGATCTCGAGGAGTTTCGGATGCACGAAGGCTCGACGCTCTACCGCGGCCGGGCGTCGGCCCACGTCCGCGTGTTCGAAGTCTCTTCGAAGAAGGTCCTCTTCGAAAAGCGGATCGACGACTTCGCCTTTCCGTCCAACACCGCGATCCCCGCGACCGACCGGTCCGAGGGGGAGTTTCGTGGCATGTTCCTCCAGATCCTCTCGCAGAAGATCTCGAGATGCTTCCACGCCTACGAGAGCCGGGAAGTCTTCGCCGAGGACAGCCTGACGTTTTGAGCCGGATCCGGGACGGCCGTGGCCACCGGAGCGGATTCGACGAGCCACCTGACCCGGCCGCGTTCTAGAGATTCTTCAGCGGCCGCTTCGGCTTCGGCGGGGCGACCATCCGCCGCCGATCATCGGCAGGATTGCCACCGCCGCCGCCGTCGCCCATCTTCGGAGCATTGACCCCGGTGTAGCTCTCGTCCCATCGATAGCCGAGGGGCTGCCGCAGCTCGTCGGCCGCCATCTTGGCCCAGGGCGTGCCGGGGTGGTCATTGACGACCCGCTTCAGGAACATGAGCGACTGGCCGGCGAGTTTCTCGGTCTGTGACCCGACCGCGGAGATGTCGTCGTCGGCCTCGAGTCTCCACGTGTCATTCTTGGGATTCTTGAACTTCATCCCCGCCTTCGCCTGGGCAAGCATGATGTTGTAGGCGTCGGTCCTCACCTTCAGCGCCATCACGCGGCCCATCGCCAGGTCGTACCCCGCCTGCCACCGCTTTTCGTCGATTTTGTCACGGTCGGACAGCCCCGCCGCGAGGATGCCGTAGATCGCGTCGATCTTCGGCTGCAACACGGCCGCCTTCTTCTGGGCCTCGCTCAGCAGCAGCGCCAAGGCGCCGTCGTCCTGCCTCGGGAACACCCGTCTCGGCGAATCCATCGGGCCAACCTGCGAACTCCGCGCGGCCTCGACCAGCGATTTCATGGCGCGGTTGGAAGCCAGCATCTTGTCGATCTTGGCGGCCGACTGGTAGTCGGGCCGATAGTTGCGCATCACGGTGGAATCGAAGAAATACCTGAGCCGCGAGGACATGTCGGCGACCTCGCCGTCGCTCACGCGGCCGCTGGCGTTTCGATTGGCGTGCACGCAAAAATAGATTCCGCCCGTCTCCGCGCAGAGTTTCGAGAGGCTGAACGGGCCAAACCCGGAGTCGATCGGCTCGTCGGCGTCGCTGCCGGACCGCACTCGAACCAACTCGGGGTAGAGCGTCTCCGGGCCCTGTTCGACGACGGCCCACTGCACGTCGTTGTCGTATTTCGGATCGAACTCCCGGAACTTCATCTTCACCTCGCGGGTGCCGAAGGGGGCCGGCACCCCGACGACATAGACCCGCATCGCCTGGGCACGACAAAAGGCGGCCACCTGATCGGCATACTGCTGGTCGTTGCCCACCTCGTCGGTGAAGCAGATGATCATCACGTTCCGCTTCGCGGCCGAAATCCGCATCTGCTTGGCCGCCTTGGCCGCCTCGGCGATCGCGGTGAAGGTCATCTCGACGCCCGATTCATCGATCGGGATCGACTCGATCGCCTCGACGACCCCGCTGGTCTCCCGCACGGCCTCCTTGACGACCGGCGTGACCTTCTGGCCGTAGGCAAACACGAGGTTGAGCAGTTCGTGGTCTTTCACCTCGGCTCCGGCGAGCCCGAGTTCGTCGAAGACGCGTTCCAGCCGTCCTGCGATCTCCTTCCGCTGTCCGGCGAGACTCACCGACTGGTCGAACACCCAGCAGACGACGGTCGATCGCTGCTGGAGCGAGGCCGCGATCTCCATCGTAAGGCGATCGACGGCCCCGCCGGTGCCGGCCGTTCCCACGCCGGTGTCGCCGGCTCCCACCCGGCCAACCTGCAGATACTCGCCGAGTTCGACGCCGGTGGGAGGGAGGTCCATGGGGGCGATCACCAGTTCGCCATCGAGGGCCTCGGCCACGTCGACGGTCACCACCGGTTCATCCGACACGAGGGACGCGACGGCGTCGGTGATCTCGAGGGTCTCGGTATCCGATGCCGACGCCGATGCCGATGACTCCTCGACCGCCACGGTCATCTCCGGCGCAGCGAGCAACTCGTCCTCGAAGACCGGCGTCGGAGCGAGAATCGTGATCGGCGGCTGCTTCGTGGCGATCGACGGGATGCCGACGAACGCCAGTGCGAGAAGGACCGCGACGTGGAGCGTCAGGCTCATGGCCCAGGCGGGCGTGTCGCCGTCCAGGGGCGTCTCCTCCTCGCCCGTGAACTCCTGCCACCACCGTCGCGCCGGCTCGAGCCAAGACATGGTAATCCCTCGTTTCGGGGCATCACGGCGGCGCCACCGCCGGGAAAGCCCGCTTGGACCGCCCTGGAGGATGTCGGCCCCGCCATGGCCGAGTTCGTGCAGACCACGGTATTCTATTCCCGGAGGGCGACTTCCGCCCCCTGAGCCCCCGGGACGAGCGAGTTTCGCCTTCCATAGCCATGAACCGCTGTTTCTTTCGCAGATCCGCCATCATCGTCTGCCTGGCTGCCGCCCTCGCCACGAACCGGCCCGTGGCCGGCCAGCCCGCGGCAGCGCCCCCCGCCGCCGGCGGGAAGACGAAGGCCGCGCCGGCGCCGAAACCCCCGGTTGATGTGCCGCTCGAGACCAGCGACGGCGTCGCGGTCGTCGCCTGGTATTACCCGGTGCTGGAGGAGAAGCCGCCCCTGGGCACCGTCATCCTGGTCCACGACCTTGGCGGCTCGCATCTCACGGTCGAACCGTTGGCAAGACGACTGCAGGCAGGCGGCTATGCCGTCGTGGCCCCCGATCTGCGGGGCCATGGTGACTCCCCGCTCAAGAATCTTCCCGGATCGCCGGAAGACCAGCACAAGCTGCTGAAGAAGCCCGACTTCGACATGATGGTCGCCACCCGCGGCGGACAAAAGCGGGAACAGGCGAGCGTGCGCGGCGACCTCGAATGCGTCCGTAACTGGATCAAGCAGCAGGCCGAAGACGACAAGCTCCCGATGGAGCCGTTGTTCGTGGTGGGGTCAGGGCTGGGCGCGTCGCTGGCCGCCACCTGGACGGCCGCCGATTTTCTCTGGCCGGACCTCGCCAGCGGCCCACAGGGCCGTGCGGTGACGGGCCTGATCATGGTGAGCCCGGCCTTCACGAGCAAGGGATATTCGATCGCCACGGCCCTGACGAGCGAGGCGATGAGACGCACGGTGCCCCTGCTAGTGATCGCAGCCGCCGATGATCGGGATGCCGTGAAGGTCTTCGATCAACTCAAGCGACAGCGACCCAAGAGCTGGTTCGACAGCCGGCATCCCTTCGGAGAGAAGAAGGACGGTTCCCCCGTCAAGCCGGTCGATGCAACGCTGGCCCTGTTCGTCAACGAAGCGAGCACCAGCGGTGATGCCCTCGCCTCCCAACGTCCCGGCGAAGGGGTCGATCCGGCGCAACTGATCATCGGGTTCATGAAGACCGCCGCCGGCACCAAACGCTAGAGCGCATTCGGGATGGCTCTGGCGACGATGCGGCACATTGGAAGGGGTAGGCGAGGGGGTCGGCGAACGCTCGAGGAGCCTTGGGCGTATCCTCGCCCCGGCGACCATCCGGAGGACCGCGGAGCGGCGACTTTTGCCGCCCCTGAGCCGGTGCTCCACGGAACCTGGATGCGCTCGAGCCTCGACCTTTGCAGTGTTTCGGGGGGTGGCCCGCCGCCTTACGGCAGCCGCAGCTCCATGCCCGTGACTGCGAGGTCGGGACTTCGGAGCCGATCGCGATTGGCCTCCCAGATACGCTGCGCGGCGCTCGGGTCGCCGTAGAATCGAACCGCCAACGTTTCGAGCGTCTCACCGGCCGCAAGCCGCACCGTGCCGCCGCTCACGGCCGGCCTCACAGGTGCGGCGGCGGTCGGTGGAGCGGCATGGGTGCCGAGCCAGACCGGCGGGTTTCCCTGACCAACCGGCACTGCCGGCATCGATCGCGGCACGGGGGGGCCGGCGGGGGGCTCGATCGAACGTCCGCTGCCCGCCGACACCAGTTGCGGTCCACCGACCGACCACGCCGGGGGAAGCCGGAGTTCGGCTCCGATGGGGAGCAGGTTGGGATCGGGGATGAGATCGCGGTTGGCCTGCCAGACGGCGGTGGCTCCCCCGGGATGCCCGTAGAACCTCGTCGAAATGCCGGTCAGATCGTCCCCGTCGCGCACGACGCACGTCGCCGGCACGAGATCGGCGGCGATGCCGGTGGACGGCGGCAGGCGCGGTGCCGGCTCGGGGGCCGACCATGCCGCGGCCGGAGGCGGCGGGGCCTGGGCATCGAGGAGCGGTGGGGGCGGGACCTCGAGCGTGGAGCGGTACATGCCGTTCATCGCCGGGCCGACGGCGGCAATCGCCGGATTCACCGGCGGCAGCAGGTCGGGTGCGGGTGGCGGCACGTAGTCAGCCTGCAGATCGACCGGGCCGGGCTGCATGTCGTCGGGCACGAGCCACTGCCGAGCCGCACCGTTCGCCGGCCCGGCCACGGGAGCGGCCGCGACCGGCGTCGCGACGGCCGCCGGGACGCCGTCACCCATCGACCGCCTCCAGCCGTCCGACACCAGGCACCCGAACGGCACGGCCATCGTGACGCCCGCCGTCACCATCCCGAGCCCGAGAAGAAATCTGATACAGCTCGCGATGCGACCCACGGGTGTCTGGCTCCTGAAGGCGGTTGCCGGCCAGCATCCGCCACAGGGCAATCATGCCCCACCACCGGCCGCCAAACGGGCGTTCCGCCCGCCGACGCACCGCCGGGGGCAGACCGCCGGGCGGCGCCATTGGCATGAGCCGCCAGGTTTGCGCAACCGGCCCGGCCGGTCGCGGTGTTCAGGCCCGCTGCATCGCCGCACCCGGCGCACGGGCCGACTGCTCGCCCCCTGCAAACGCGTGCTGCAGCCAGAGCACGATCGGCGATGCGATGTAGATCGTGCTGTACGAGCCGACGATGATGCCGATGAGCATCGTGAAGGCGAAGGCATGGATCCCCTGCCCGCCCACCGCGTAGAGGATGAGGGTCGCCAACAACGCCGTGCCCGACGTGAGGATCGTCCGGCTCAGGGTCTGGTTGACGGCGCGATCCACCATGTCGGCCGTCACGAATCGCCCCTTGCCGCGGAGTTCCCGCAACCGGTCGAAGATCACGATCGTGTCGTTGATGGAAAAACCGATGATCGTGAGCAGCGCGGCCACGACGTCGAGGCTGATCTTGAAGTCGTCCACCAGAGCCCAGCCCAGGAAGGGGGCGACATACTTGCTCATGGCCAGGCAGGCGACCGCCACCAGCACGTCGTGCGCCAGCGCGATCACCGCCGCCAGCCCGAAGGCGACGTTTTGGAATCGAATCCAGACGTAGAGCACGATCATCAGCAGGCTCGCCAGGAGCGCGTAGACCGCCGTCACCTTGGTGTTGCCCGCCACCTTCCCGCCGATCGTGTTGGCGGCCAGATAGACCGGCGTCTCGGCGAGCTTCGCCTTCACGCCCTCGAGAATCCCCCGGGTCGAGGCCGGGTCGAGCGTGGTCGTCAGCGTCCAGTCACGACACGGACGCCCGGCGGAGGCGCCAGCGTCGGTCGATGCGATGTCGAAGTCGGCGTCGCCGATCTTCTCCGACTCGAGCCCTTCCCGCACGGTGGCCCGCAGGGTGGGCCGGCTGATCTTCTGGGGAAATCGAAGCGTCGCGGTGGTGACCGCGGGCGGAGACGACTCGCCCTCCTGCTTCCCGTCGGCGGCCTCGTCGCGGGCCGCCGTCGCCACGTCGATGATCTCCATGCCGTAGGTGGCCAGCCGATCGGGGAAGAAGCCCCGGATCCGCGCCTCCACGTCGTTCGCATCGTCGCCACGCAGCGACGTGTCGATCTTGTACCGCAGGTCGGCATCGCCCTCCGAAGTCGAAACGGCGCTGACGGCCGCGTCGGGAAGGGAGGCGACGGCCGCACGCACGGCGGCTATGTCGAGGGGCTTGTCGGGCTTGAACTCGATCTGCACGCTCGTGCCGCCGGTGAAGTCGATGTCGAAGAGCCCCTGCCCCCGCTGCCAGGCCGCCAGGACGCCGGCCGCGATGACCAGCAGCGAGCAGACGACCGCCGGCCTCATCCACTTCACGAACTGGAAGTTGGTCTGGCCGAAGAGCCTCGCCATCGACAGCGTCTTGACCCAGCGATTCCGCTCGGCGAGATCGAAAACGACGCGGGAGCAAAACACCGCGGTGAAGAGATTGAGCAGCAGGCCGAAGAACAGCGTCACGGCGAAGCCCTTGAGCTGGTCGGTGCCGATCGCGAACAGCACGACCGCCGTGATCAGCGTCGTGAGGTTCGAGTCGACGATGGTGGAAAACGCCCGCTGGAAGCCGTTACGGATCGCCATCCGCACCGCGGCACCACGGTCGATCTCCTCCCGCATGCGCTCGTAGATGAGGACGTTGGCATCGACGGCCATGCCCACCGAGAGCACGAGGCCGGCGAGACCGGCGAGCGTGAAGGCGGCCTTGAAGGAGATCATCACCGCGACGACGAGGACGATGTTGAGCAGCACAGCCAGGTCGGCCACGAACCCGGAGAACCGGTAGTAGGCGAGCATGAAGGTCAGCACGAGGAGGGTGGCCAAAAGCATCGCCATCCGGGCCGACTTGATCGTGTCGTCGCCGAGTTGCGAACTGATCCGCTGCTCGCTGATCGGCTCGCTGCGGAGGGCGGCGGGGAGGCTGCCGGCATTGAGCACCTCGACGAGGAAATCGACCTCCGGCTGCTTGAAGCTGCCGGTGATCTGGCCTGACGACGTGATCGTGCTGCGGATCGACGGCGCCGACTGCAGCACGTCATCGAGCAGGATGCCGAGACGGCTCTGCAGGCCGTTGGCGGGGTCGGGGAGGTTGCGGCCGGTGAGCAGGCCGAACCGGGCGGCACCGCTGGAATTGAGCGTGAAGTTCACGCACGGGCTGAGGTTCTCGTCCATGCTCGGGCTGACCCGGCCGAGATCCCCGCCGGTGACATTGAACGGATCGGCCATCACGAGCACCTCGAAGCCGCCGTCCGGCGTGGGTCGGGTGACGAGCCGCCGATCGTCGGCCGGATCCATCTTCGCCGGGTCGAGCTGCACCCAGCGGGCGAGGATCTCCTCCTTCTGACGCACCGTCGCGCCGGCCGTCTTGCCGGCGAGCAGGACCGCGGCCTGATGCCGCGGGTCTTCGCGGTTGGCGAGGATGCGAAACTCGAGCACACCGGCACTCGACACGATCCGCTTGATGAGGTCGACCTCCGACTGCTCGACATCCGGAATGATCACCTCGATCTGGTCGAGACCGTACTGCCGGACCGTGACCTCCTTCTGGCCGCCCGGATTGACCCGCCGGCTGACGGCGGCGACAAGCTTGTCCATCGCGATCGACGCCGCCTCGGGCACCACGTCAAAATCGACCTCGAGTGCGTCGTCGGTGGAACGCCGCCCCGACTCCCGCACCGCCACCCGGTCGAAATCCGCCGCGCTCACCGCGGCCAGAAAGGCCTCGCGGGCGGTGGCATCGCCGGTGGCAAGCCGCACGGTGACGCCGCCGCCCGATCGGCGGCTGAGCCGACCCTGGCTGCCTTCCTGGGTGGCCAGCATCCCCTCGAGCCGCCGGACCGTGTCGTCAACGCGGGCGGCAGCCTGTTTCGACGTGTCGATCTCGTAGACGAGGATCAGCCCCCCCTTGAGGTCGATGCCCAGCCGCGGCGGCCACCCCATCCAGCAGATGACGGCCCCGGCCGTGAGCGCGACGAGCACGGTGGCGATCCGTCCCCACATGTCGGCGGCCCGGAGACGGCCGGCGATCAGCCATGCCACGAACGTCGGCACCGCGAGCGTGAGCAGCGCGATGCCCCAGAGGGCCCAGTTCTCACGCCACCACTCCACGGGTGCGGCCGGCGCCGTGGGGATGGCGGCTGCAGCCTGCGCGAGAAGACCGAATGCGATGCTCGAGGTATTCATGCCTGACCCTGTTCCTGCGTATGTCGTTCGTTGGCCGATCCTGCGGACGCGGCCGTTCAAAAAGCCGGCCCCTGCGGCGGGGCTCAGGAGCTTCCACCGCCGTCGCCCGCTCCGCCACCTGCGTCCCCATCGCGAAGCACCCGGGCGACGCTCGAAAGTGTGACGACGATCTTGACGTTGGAAGCCTCGTCCACCTTGAGCGTGACCCGGTCGGCATCACGCTCGACATTGGCGACGGTTCCGTAGATGCCGGACGAGGTGACCACGCGGTCGTTCTTCTTGAGCGCCCCGAGCAATTCCTGCTGCTTCTTCATCCGCTCGCGTTCCGGGCGGAAGAGCAACAGGTAGGCGGCGGCCGCGATCGCCAGGAGCGGGAGGTACTGGAGGGCGAAGGGCACCTCCGGCCGCACCCCGCCCCCCTCCCCGGCCTGGGCGAGACACCACGCCGCTGCCACGAGCGGAGACACCACGGGGGTCGAAGGCGGAAGCGTCATCGTTCAACCGGTTGGGATGGGGGGTGCCGGGGGGAGGGTCCCGGAAACACAAGACCGCAAATGTAGTGGCCGCCGCGCGCGAGCGACAAGAGCGGTGCGTGGCGGGCGGACGCCACGCACGGGGCTCAGGATGCAGCTTCGCCCGGCTCCGGTGCCCCCATGGCCGAGAGGAGTTCCCCGGCGATGGCCGCCAGCCGCCCCGCGACGATCGCCTCCCGCAGCCGGGTGACGAGCCGCTGATAAAAGGTGAGGTTGTGAATGGAGGCCAGAATCGGCCCGAGCATCTCGCCCGCGAGGAACAGGTGCCTGATGTAGCCACGGCCGTGGCGGCAGGCGATGCAGGGGCAGCCCTCCTCGAGCGGCCGATCGGCGGTCGCATGGCAGGCGTTTCGCAGCCGCACCTGGCCTCCGAAGGTGTAGACCAGCGAGTTGCGGCCGCACCTCGTGGGAAGCACGCAGTCGAACATGTCGATCCCCGCCGCGACGGCGGCGATGATGTCTGCGGGCTGCCCGACGCCCATCAGGTAGCGGGGTCGGTCGCCGGGAAGGTGGGGCACCGTTGCATGCAACGCCTGAACCATCGCCTCGGGTCCTTCGCCGACGGAGAGCCCGCCCACGGCATACCCGGGGAAACCGAGGGCACGCAGCCCCTCGGCGCTCTCGTGCCGCAGTTCCGGATCGAGCCCTCCCTGCACGATCCCAAACAGCGCCTGATCGCTCCGCGTGTGGGCCGCGCGACACCGTTCCGCCCACCGGAGCGACCTCCGCATCGCGTCCTCCACGACGGCCCGTTCACCCGGCAGGGCCACGACGTGATCCATCTGCATGGCGACGTCGGCCCCGATTCGCTGCTGGATGAGCATCGAGTTTTCAGGGGTGAAGTCGATCGGGCTCCCGTCGATGTGCGACCGGAAAAAGGCCCCCTCCTCCGTCACCTTCACCTGCCGCGCGAGGCTGAAGACCTGGAATCCGCCGGAGTCGGTGAGCGTCGGCCCGCCCCATCCCATGAACTTCGCCACGCCCCCGGCCGCCTCGACGATCGCCTCGCCGGGCCGCAGGTGCAGGTGGTAGGCGTTCGAGAGCACCATCCCCGCACCGGTTTCGGCCACGCGGCCGATATCGACACCCTTCACGCTCGCCAGCGTCGCCACCGGCATGAAGAGCGGCGTCGGCACGCTGCCATGCGGCGTCTTCAGGGTGCCCGCCCGCGCCGCTTGGTCCGTCGCCTCGACAGTGAACGCGAATCCAGGCTGCATGCAGAGTGGACCAGAGGGGTTGCCCATGCCCCGGGAGCCGGCGTTGCTGCCAGGCGGAGGCATGGATGCCGAACCGCCGGCAGCATCGAGTGAGCGGAGGGCAGGATAGCCGCAGCGAACGTCCGACGACGGGGTGTGGGCAACCCCGACGCCACCGCGAAGACCTAAAAAATGCCCATGGCCTCGAGCGAATACCGCACGACGAGCCCGGCGACCACCACGCTCACCATGCTCATGAGTTTCACGAGGATGTTGAGGCTCGGGCCGCTCGTGTCCTTGAACGGGTCGCCCACGGTGTCGCCGACGACCGCCGCCTTGTGGGCGTCGGTCCCCGTGCCGCCGTGCACG